>DATLNC010000309.1:0-4344 GCA_035536935.1 Thermoanaerobaculia bacterium | reverse complement strand
ATATGAAGGCCTGCTTCAAAAGATCCGCTTTGCCGTCGATCCGGAGACGAATCTTTTCTACATCGGCCAGATCTGATTCTCCTTTCCTGAGGCGTTGAAGAGGCGCCTTGGTGTATCGTTCGGCTCCGTCATGGCCTCTTCTTCCGCTTCTTCAGGCATCACCCATCTGCGGCTCCACCGTCCGGACGGCGTCACTCCCGTGGTCGTGGGGGAGGACGCCTTGCCGGCGGTCTTGCCCGACCTGCAGGGCTGGGTCGCGCGGCGTACGGCTTTCGTAGTCTCGACTCCCCGGGTGCTCGCGCTTCATGGCGAGCGGCTCGACGCTCTCTCCCGGGCCGCTGGCCGTTGGGTGGTCCTGGAGGTGGAGGAGGGGGAGCCGGCGAAGACGGTCGAGTCGGCCCAGCGGCTGTGGAACGAGATGCTCACCGCCGGCGGCAAACGCGATAGCCGGGTGATCGCCTTCGGCGGCGGCAGTGTGGGTGACCTCGCCGGCTTCGCGGCGGGATGCTTCCTGCGCGGCGTCGAGTTCGTCCAGATTCCCACGACTCTCCTGGCCCAGGTGGACGCCTCGATCGGCGGCAAGACGGGAGTGGACCTCGCCGGCGGCAAGAACACCGTCGGGCTCTTCCATCACCCATGGATGGTCGTCTGTGACACCGCGGTCCTGCCGAGCCTGCCCCGCGAGGAGCTGCGCTCGGGCCTCGTGGAGGTGATCAAGATGGCCGCCCTCCTCGATCCGGACCTCTTCGAGCGGGTCGAGCAGCGCCTCGACGACCTCCTCGAGGGCGACCCCGAGGCGCTGGGGCCGGTGGTCTCGGCCGCCGCGGCGGCGAAGATCGCCGTTGTCGAGCGGGACCCCACCGAGCAAGGAGACCGCCGGCTGCTCAACTTCGGGCACACCCTGGGGCATGCCATCGAGTCGTCGAGCGGCTACGCGGGCCTGCGCCACGGCGAGGCGGTGGGATATGGCCTTCTCTTCGCCCTCCGCCTGGCCTTGCGGCGCGGCCTCGCGCCGGCGGACGCGGCACGCATGCATACCCTGGTCCGGCGCCTGGACCTGCCACCCCTGCCCGAGTTGGATCCCGAAGACCTGATGGCCGGCATGGCCCGGGACAAGAAGGCGAGGGAGTCCGGCCTGGTCTGGGTTCTCCCGCGGTCCCTGGGCGAAGGCCGCATGGTGGGCGGGATCTCGAGCGACGAGGTTTTGGACCGGCTGCGTGGATTCCTGCTCGACCCGCTTGGGCCTCCGGTTTAGAGAATTCTTCTCTTTCATCCGCGCGAGCTCCCCGCGCGTATCCCAATCAGGCTATAATCTCGACACCAGCTTTCGTAGCCAGTCGACATGCAAATTCGCCGAAGCCTTCTTCGCCGCCTCAAGCTGCGGACTGTCCTAGTCGTAGCGCTTCTCCTATCCGGCATCATCCCTCTCGGGATCAGCAGCGCTCTGCTCATCCAGGAGAGCCTGAAGGTGCTGCAGAGCACGGAACAGGACAACCTGACCAACGAGGCGAACTCGCTCTCCCTGGAGATGAGCTCCTATCTGATCTCGGTGCGGCGGCAGCTCACGCAGTTCGGCAACGGCGTGCTGCTGCCACCCGGCCCGGAGGCCTCGACGGCGCAGCGGCTGCTGGAGCCCTGGGTGCAGCAGCAGCTCCAGCGGCTGGGGCGCGGCAACCCGGACATCTCGGCCCTGCGCGTGCTCGATCCCGAGGGCGCGGGCCTGAGCCCGGGCAACCTGAGCCCCGATGTACAGGCGGCCATGGATGCCGCCTTCGAGCAGGCGCGGCACAGCAAGGCCCCGGCCTACCGCTTCGTCGCCACGGGGGAGGGGCGCATTCCCCAGGCCGTCCTCGCGGTGCCGGTGCCGGAAGGCGCTCAGGGTCCCCAACTGGTGGTGGAGGCGCAGCTCGAGTTCCAGCCTCTCAAGAAGGTGTCCCAGGAAGTCGCGCGCGAGGGCGTCGGCGTGTTCCTGATCGACCGTGAGGGCAAGATCCTGTGGTCCAACGGCGGCGGCTCGGGCATGAAGGCGGCTACGCTCACGCCGGAGCTCCTGCGGTCGTTCTCCAAGGTGCCCGTGACGCTGACCACGACCTACAAGGTGAGCACCCCAGAGGGGATGCGCGATGTCTTCGCCCAGGTGAGCGCCATCCAGGAGAGCGGCTGGGGCCTGGTGGTGCAGAAGCCCCTGTCGGAGGCCTTTGCCGACGTCGACCGGATGATCTACAACGCCGCCCTCTCGACGGCCCTGCTGGTCGCTCTCTCCCTCTTCTTCGCCTATCTCGCGGCCCGGTGGGTGAGCCGCCCCATCCAGCGGCTGGCCGAGACCACGCACGAGATCGCCGATGGCAATTTCGGCGGCAACGTCGAGATGCAGGGGCTCACCTTCGAGCTGGCCGACCTCGCCGAGGACTTCAATCGCATGAGCGGGCACGTCGCGAGCTACGTGCAGCAGCTCCGGCAGGCGGCCCAGGCCAACCGCGAGCTGTTCATCGGCTCCCTGCGCGCCTTCGTGGCGGCGGTCGACGCCAAGGACCCCTACACTCGCGGCCACTCCGAGCGGGTCGCGGCCTACAGCCGCACCATCGCCCGCTACCTGCAGCTCCCCGAGGAGGTGCAGCACAAGATCTGGATCGGCGCGCTGCTCCACGACGTGGGAAAGATCGGTGTCGAGGACCGCATCCTGCGCAAGGAGGGCGTGCTCCTGCCCGAAGAGTACGAGCAGATGAAGCTGCACACGGTGATGGGCGCCGAGATCATGACGCCCATCGAGCCGTTGAAGGAGATGATCCCCGCCATCCGCTCGCACCACGAGGCGTGGAACGGCCGCGGCTACCCGGATGGGCTCAAGGGGGAGCAGATCCCCCTCTTCGCCCGTATCATCGGCGTCGCCGACACCTTCGACGCCATCACCACCAACCGTCCCTACCAGAAGGCCTACAGCCTGCAGTTCGCGGTAGAGACGATCACCCGTCTGACCGGCAGCCGCTTCGACGCCAAGATCGTGACCGCCTTCCTCCGGGCCTTCGAGGCTGGTGAGATCCGCGCCGGCGCGGCGCGCCCCTCCCGCCTCGAGAGCACGGTGGTCGAGGCGCGGGTGGCCGGCGGTCAAGGCTGAGGAGCCGCGGTTTTCGCATGGAGTTTCAGTACGTCCTCGCCAACCTGCTAGCGCACAACGATCACGCCCTGGGCGCCCTGTTCCTCGACGGCAGCGGCGAGACGGTAGACCTCGCCTGCGGCACGGATTTCACCCCCTACGAGATGCGCGTCATCGGCGCCTATCTCGGCATCTATCTCCGGCAGCTCGAGAGAGTGCTCGCCAACAACGACCTGGGCGAGCCGAAGATGATCCACATCGAGAAGAAGGCCGTCCACATCTACGTCGTCCCCCTGCCCGACGGCTACCACCTGGCCCTCGTCCAGCGCCACCCGGCGATGGTGGCCCAGGCCTTCGAGACACTCAAGGACGCGGTGGAGCAGTTCCGGCAGGAGCTGTTCACGTAGGCGGAGCGACCTCTGGCTTTGATCAGAGGTACCATAGGGGCCGAAAGGAGCGTCGATGCGTGCCACTTACCGGGCTGTCCTGCATGGGAGTCACCTTGAATGGCGTGATGAGGAGCCAGAAGACCTCTCGCCTGACCGCGAAGTCGAGGTCTCGGTGACGATTCTAGGCACCTCGGACTCTCCGGTAAACGCCAAGGCGCGAGGCGCTGCAATGGCCGCCGCTCTGGAGCGGCTTGCTGCGGCTGGAGGACCCAGGAGCTTCGGGGACGCTGCCAACTGGGAAAGGGAAACTCGGGAGGAAGGGGCTCTTCCTGGCCGTGAACCCTGATGCTCATCGACAGCAATATCATCATCTATTCAGCGCAGCCTGAAAACGAGTTTCTCCGGCAGCTCATCGCCGCGAGGGCACCGGCGGTGTCCGCCGTCAGTTATGTCGAGGTCCTGGGCTACCACGGTCTCTCTGAACCAGAGCGCCGTTATTTCGAAGCTTTTTTCGCTGAAGCCCGGGTTCTGCCCCTCGCCCATCCAGTCCTCGAGGAAGCGGTTCGGCTTCGCCAGGCGAAGAGAATCAAGCTGGGCGACTCCCTGGTGGCAGGCACTGCTCTGCTGCACGACTTGACGTTGATTACCCGCAACGTCGACGATTTCATGGGGATCGAGGGCCTGAGGGTCCTGAACCCCTTCGTGGAGCTCTCCTCCTCCTAGCTGCTGAGCCTGCTCGGCCGGATCGACCACCGGATCGAGGGCTCAGGTATCATGGTCCCGTTATGGCAGACGAATCCCAGAAGAACGACATTTTGGAGCTCGCGCCGGAAATCCGCCTCCCGGAGGATGAAGAGGAGA
>DATLNC010000308.1:0-26910 GCA_035536935.1 Thermoanaerobaculia bacterium | reverse complement strand
CGCCCCCCCCCCTGGGATCAACCGGCTGGAAGGCCGGAGCCCCGCCCTGCGTTATCCTATTCACACGGATGGCCCAAACTGCCAGCCGCTGACGAAAGGAGCCGCCATGGAGACTCTCCTCAGCATACTTCTCGGCCTCGGCCTGGCCGCGGCCTGCGGCTTTCGGGTCTTCGTGCCCCTCCTCGTCATGAGCATCGCCTCCCGTGCCGGAGCCGGCTATCTGGAGCTCGGCGGCGGCTTTGCCTGGATCGGCTCGACCGCGGCCCTGGTCACCTTCTCGATCGCGACCGCGCTGGAGATCGCCGGCTACTACATCCCCTGGGTCGACAACCTGCTCGACGCCATCGCCACGCCGACCGCGATCGTCGCCGGCATGGTGGTGACGGCCTCGGCGGTCACCGATGTGGACCCGTTCCTCCGCTGGACGCTCGCCATCCTGGGCGGCGGCGGCACGGCGGCGGCCTTCCAGGGCATCACGGCCACCGCGCGCTCGGTCTCGTCCTTTACCACGGGGGGCCTCGGCAACCCGGTGATCGCCACGCTGGAAGCGGGCGGCTCGGCCCTGCTGTCGGTGCTCGCGATCGTGGTGCCGGTCGTGGCGATGCTGATCGTCGTGGGCCTCCTCTACTTCGGAGTCAAGAGGCTGCTCTTCCGGCGTCCCGCACGGGCTGTCTGACCCATGCTGACTCGCCGGTTTCCGCTTCTCGCCGTAGCGCTGCTGGCCGCCGGTTGCGCCTCGTCGGGCGCGCGCAACCTGGATTCCGGCGATGTCGTGCGCGAGCTGCGCAACCGCGGGCTCGAGCCCTCCGGCGTCGTCATTCCCTACGAGATCAACGAAGAGATGAGGGCCTGGGCCCACCACCTGGTGCCCGAGGAGACGGCGCCGGAGAAGCGCCTGGAGACCCTGCTCTCCGGCCTTGTCGATCCCGACAAGCTCAAGGTGGTGTACGAGCCCCGCCACACCGCCACGGCGCAGGAGGTCTTCGAGACCCGGCGCGCCAACTGCCTGGCCTTCACCAGCCTCTTCGTAGGCATGGCGCGCGAGATCGGCGTGCCCGCCTTCTACCTGGATGTGGACGATGTCGAGAGGTTCGAGAAAGAAGGGGACCTCGTGGTCGTCTCCGGGCACGTGAGCGCCGGCTTCGACACCGGTTCCGACCTCAAGATCCTCGACTTCTCGGCCGCGCCGGAGCCCGGCTACAAGCACGTGCGCCGGATCTCCGACATGACGGCCATCGCCCTGTTCCACTCCAACCGCGGCGGCGAGCTGTTGCGGACCGGCAAGCAGGACGAGGCCCTGCCGTGGCTGCACAAAGCCGTGACGATCGACCCCGAGCTGCCCGGCGCCTGGATCAACTACGGCGTGGCCCTGCGCCGGAGCGGCGACCTCGCCCAGGCGGAAGAGGCCTATCGCAAGGCTCTCGAGATCGATCCCCTGGCCGTCTCGGCCTACCAGAACCTGGCGGCGCTCCTGCGCCACCAGGGCAAGCAGCAGGAGGCCGAGGACCTGCTGGCGCTGTCCGGCACCCTGGGCAGCCGCAACCCGTTCATCTATCTCTCCCTGGGGGATCTGAGCCTCGCCCATGGCCGGATCGACGAGGCGCGGCGCTTCTACAAGCGGGCCATGCGCCTCTACCGCGACAACGCCGAGCCGTACGCCGCCATGGGCATCGCGGCGCTCGCGTCCGGAGATGCCGGGGAGGCGCACCGCTGGATGCGCAAGGCGGTCGCCATCGACCAGGAGAACCAGCGGGTCAAGGTGCTGGTCGCACGGCTTGGCGGATGAACCTCGGCGGATGAGGGCCTGGCGGCTCTGGATCGACACCGGTGGCACCTTCACCGACTGTCTGGCCGTCGATCCCGGAGGGCGCCTGCATCGCGCCAAGGTGCTCTCGACGAGCGCCCTCCGCGGCCGGATCGCGGAACGCCTCGGGCCCGCCACGCTGCAGATTGAAGCCGGATGGAGCGTGCCTGACGGCTTCCTCCGCGGGTTCAAGCTGAGGCTCCTTTCTGAGGCAACTCCCCGCAAGGTAACCGATCAGACAGGCATGGTCCTGGAGCTGGACGGTCCTGTGGAAGGAGCGGGTGCCTTCGAGCTGCGCTCGCCCGAAGAGGCCCCGATCCTCGCCGCCCGGCTCGTCACCGGCACGCCCCTGAGCCAGCCGCTGCCGGAGATCGCCATGCGGCTCGCCACCACCCGGGGCACCAACGCCCTGCTGGAACGGAAGGGGTCGCCCACGGCGCTCTTCATCACCCGCGGCTTCGCCGACCTCCTGCTCATCGGCACCCAGCAGCGCCCCGACCTCTTCGCCCTCGACATCGAGAGGCCCCAGCCGCTCTACCAGGCGGTCGTCGAGGTGGAGGAGCGCCTGGCCTCGAACGGTGCCGTGCTCACCCCCCTGGACGCCGAGGGGCTGCGGGAGAAGATCGGAGACCTGCACCGCGCAGGGATCCGGTCGGCGGCGGTCGCCCTGATGCATTCCTACCGCAACCCGGAGCATGAGGAGGCCGTGGGCGAGCTGCTGCGCGAGGCCGCCTTCCGCCACGTCTCCCTCTCCTCGCGCCTGGCGCCGCTGATCAAGCTGCTGCCCAGGGCGGAGACCGCGGTCGTGGACGCCTATCTCTCACCCATTCTGGAGGGCTATCTCAACCGCGTCGCCAAGGCGCTGTCACGAGGGACTCTCCACGTGATGACCAGCGCGGGCGGCCTGGTGCGCGCCGGCTCCTTCCACGCCAAGGACAGCCTGCTCTCCGGGCCTGCCGGCGGGGTAGTGGGGGCCGCGCTCTCGGGGCGGCGCTCCGGCTTCTCGCGGATCATCGCCTTCGACATGGGCGGCACGAGCACCGACGTGGCGCGTTACGACGGCGATTTCGAGTACCTCTTCGAGCACCGCGTGGGCGACGCCCACCTGGTTGCCCCGGCCCTGGCGGTCGAGAGCGTGGCGGCCGGGGGTGGGTCGATCTGCGGCTTCGACGGCGGGCAGCTCCACGTGGGACCCGAGAGCGCCGGCGCCTGGCCCGGTCCCGCTTGCTACGGAGCCGGCGGTCCGCTCACCCTGACTGACGTCAATCTCCTCCTCGGCCGGCTCGATCCGGACCGCTTCGAGATCCCCCTGGACGCAGAAGCGGCGGAGCGAGCCCTGGAAGGGCTGGGGGAGGAGAGGGAGGCCTTGCTGGAGGGCTTCCTGGAGATCGCGAACGAGCGCATGGCCGAGGCGATCCGGAGCATCTCGCTCCGCCGGGGCTACGATCCGGCCGAGTACGCCCTGGTCGCCTTCGGAGGCGCCGGAGCCCAGCACGCCTGCGCGCTCGCGGAGCTGCTGGGGATCGGGCATGTGGTCGTGCCTCAGGATGCTGGCCTCCTGTCAGCCCTCGGCCTGGGAGCGGCCGTGGTCGAGCGTTTCGCCCACCGTCAGATCCTGGAGCCGCTGGCCAGCGTGGCGGACCGGCTTTCCGGCTGGCTGGACGAGCTGGGCCGCGAGGCCGCGGAAGCGGTGGCGGCGGAAGGTATCCCTGGCGTGGTAAGGCGGCGCATCGTGAATCTCCGGTTCGTGGGTCAGGACGAGGCCCTGCCCATCGAGGGCGAGCCTTTCGAGGATGCCTTTGCCATCGCCTATCGGGAAATCTACGGCTACGCCCCGGAGGGCAGGGCCATCGAGGTGGAGTCGCTCCGGGTCGTAGCGTCCTCTGCGGAGGAAGAGATATCGGCGGAGGCTGTAGAGGCGCGGCCCGCGGTGTCGGGGACGCGCCGGTGCTGGATGTCGGGTAGCTGGAGCGATGTCCCTGTCTACGACCGCGCGCAACTCTCACCAGGGGAAGATTTTCCGGGTCCGGCCCTGGTCTTCGAGAGCCACAGCGCCACCGTGGTCGCAGGCGGATGGCAGGGGAGGGTGGACGGCGCCGGCAATCTGGTGCTCTCGATCTCCGGCGGTATAGATTCTCCGTGACATGGATCCGATCGCAAGGCTCCGGCGGCTCCGGACGGTCTGCAAAGTCCTCGCCGGCTTCGTGCTCGCCTACGGGGTCGCGGGCTGGTTCCTGGTCGAGGGCTTTCGGCTCCATCCCTTCGGAAAGGTGCCTGTGGCGCTGCCGCTCTCCATCACCTTTCTCGCGGCGGTGCTGATCCTCCTGGCCTCGCGTCTCCGCACGGCGCTCCTCCGCAGCGGTCTGCCGTCGAACCGCATCATCCCTACCGACCTGGGCAACCTGATGTCCGCCTACCAGAGGGCGACCCTGGTGAGCTTCGCGGTCCTCGAGCTAGCCGCGCTGATGGGCCTCCTGGTGGCCCTGCTCTCGGGCTCCTCTTTCTACGGGGTGGTGCTCTGCGTGGCCAGTTTCCTCTCGATGCTCCTGCGCTGGCCCAAGGCCAACGAGGTCGACCGCCTGGCCCGCGGGCGCGTGTCGCCCTGACCCCTCAAGGCAATCCGAAGTAGAAGTCGTTTGCCTGGGGATCGAGGGCGAAGCGCATAGAGTCGAGGAGGCCGGAGTAGCCAAGGAAGGTCAAGCCGACCGGCCAGTCTTCGGAGACGAAGAAGGTGCCGACCGTCGTCAAGGGCTCACCTTCTTCGGCAGGGAAGGTGACAGGAACCTGAGCCAATCTTCCTGACATGGTCCCGAACCGCGTGCCCATAAGGGCCGTGTTCAACCATTCCACGGATGAGCCAAGACTTCGTGCGACCGTGGGATCCAGAACGGACCATGCAGCGCCTGTATCCAACTGGGCCAGCAATGGGCGGTCAAGGCCGAGCTGAACTTGGATGTAGACCTTTGCCGTGAGTTCGCGAGACCCTGGAGCGTGATCGGCAAACTTCGAACGGCCCTGGGTGAACGGCTCCCCTCGCAGACGGAGCACAGGCTATCGATCCTGGATATACACGACGAGAGGGGGGAACTCCTCTGCGGGAAGCTCGTCCAAATAGGAGTTCAACTCGCCATGGTCTGGGGAATGGCCAAGAAGCCTGTCTCCGAGCACCGCGACCCATTCGCCTCTGTACTGAGGTCCGTAAGCATCCAGCCAGCGAAATTCCGGAGTCCGATCTTTGTCCCTGGCGCCGCCAATCCTGACCTGCGGGGGGGCCAAAGCCTTCCTCCAAGCCAGGAGACCAGGATCGTCGGGATACCTCTGGAGTGCCTCGTCAATTAGCCTGCGAGCCCCCGGCACCCGTTCCTGCTCGAACAGGTCCGCAATGCGGGCCTCGTACTCTTCAGGCGTCTCGTATTGCGGAACTTTCACCGGTTCGGCCATGCCCTCATGATACCTCAGGACGCGTGAGGGAGGAAAGTCCCTAAGCCGGCACGAGGAGCGTGGCTTTCTGCTTGGTGCGCTTGCCGTACTCCTCGACGAGGCGCTCGCCGATCTTCCGGCCGGTGCCGGCCTTGGCGACGATCACGACCGAGCCCCCGAAACCTCCGCCGGTGATGCGGCCGCCGTAGACGTCGGGCTCGCGGCGGGCCAGCTCCACGAGGAGGTCGATCTCCGCGATGGAGACCTCGTAGTCGTCCCGCAGGGACTGGTGCGAGAGGTAGAGCAGCTTGCCGAGGCGCACCAGATCCCCCTCCTGCATGGCTGCTACGGCCGAGCGGACACGGGCGTTTTCCGTAATGACGTGGCGCGCCCGGCGGTCGAGAGGCTCGGGGAGCTGGGCCAGCCTCCAGAGGTCCTGGTTGTCCAGGTCCCGGAGCTGGCGGAACCCGAGGATCTCCGCGGCCTGCTCGCACTCCTGCCGGCGGATGCGGTACTCGCCGCTGGCATGGCTGTGCGAGACTCCCGAATCGATCACCACCAGCTCGGCCCCCGCCGGCAACGGCACCCGTTCGAAGCGGAGCGAGCGCGTGTCCAGGAAGAGCGCCTTGCCCTCTTCGCCGAGGCTCGCGGCCATCTGGTCCATCACCCCCACGGGCGCGCCCACGAAGTCGTTCTCCGCCTTCTGGCCGGCGAGCGCGATCTCCAGGTCGTCGATCTCCAGGGCGAAGACCTCGCGCAGGCCGCGGAGGAGTGAGACTTCCAGGGCCGCGCTGGAGGACAGGCCGCTGCCGAGCGGGACTTCCGAGCTGATCCGGAGGTCGAAGCCGCGGAGCCGGTGGTCCGCCTCCTGGAGCACCTGGGTTATCCCCTGCACGTAATCGAGCCAGCCGCGCCCGGGCGTCTCCTCGCCGAGACGGTACTCCTCGATCGCCGGCTCCTTGACATCGGCACTCCAGGCTCGGACCAGCGTGCCGATGCGCGTGCCGATCTCCACCCGCGTGCGCTGGGGGATCGCCATGGGGAGCACGAAGCCGCCGTTGTAGTCCGTGTGCTCGCCGATCAGGTTCACCCGGCCGGGCGCGTCCGCCGTAACGGTCGCCTCGCGCCCGAACAGCTCCTCGAACCCCGGGGCGACCGACGCAACACTGTTCATCGTGTCATTCAAGGCTCACCTCCACGGCTTGCAACTCGGTTACCTTCTCTTCGGGCAGTGTATCCGCGGTGAACACTCCGGCGCCGATCTCGCTGCCCGCCAGGTACTTCAGCCGTCCCGGCATGCGGTAGGCAGGGTAGATCTCGACGTGCAGGTGCGCCTCGGGATGGGGCTCGCCGTCGGTCGGCGCCTGATGGAAGACCAGGATGTACGGGAACGGCTTGTCCCACAGCTTGTCGTACTTGAGGAGCACCGTCTTGAGAGCGCGGGCGAAATCGGCGCGCTCCTCCGCGTCGAGATCGGCTATCGACGGCGCCGGCCGCCGCGGCGCCACCCAGACCTCGTAGGAGTAGCGGGCGCAGACCGGCATCCACGCGAGCGCCCGCTCGCCGGCATAGAGCGTGCGCCGGCCATCCTCGAGCTCGCGGCGGATCAGGTCCTCGAGCAGGCCGCTGCCGTTCTTCTCCAGCCACTCCTTCTGCTGCGCGAGCTCCCGCGCCGGGATCGGCGGGATGAACGGATAGGCGTAGATCTGGCCATGCGGATGGTGGAGGGTCACTCCGACCTCGACGCCGCGGTTTTCGAACGGAAAGACGTACTGCACCTCCGGCCGCGCGCCGAGCTCGCGGTAGCGGTCGGCCCAGACCTCGATGATCAGCTCCAGGCGGGCGAGGGGCAGCCCGCCGAGGGAGGCTTTCGGGTCCTGCGTGAACACGACCACCTCGCAGACCCCCTTGCCCGGCCGGGTATCCACGATCGCCTCCGGCGCGGGCTCCTCGGCCTGGAGCGTGAGCGTGGGGAAGCGGTTCTCGAACACCGCCACCTCCCAGTTGCCGGCCGGAACTTCGGTGGGGTTTTCCGGGTCGATGGTGGGAGCCAGGGGGTTGTACTCGGGCGGCGGCAGGAACGTGCGGTTCTGGCGGTGGTTGGCGTAGGCCACCCACTCGCCGCGCAGGGGATGCCAGCGCAGATGCGACTTCGTACCGGGTGGCGTGACGCCCGGGCTCGGTGCTTCCATATCCTCCGCGAGGGGCTCGCGGGCGTAGAGGACCAGGGCGCGGCCGTCCGGCTTGGTAAGGGACAGCTTGTGCATCAGTCGTCCTCGAACGAAATCGGCACCTCCGGCTCATGCCGGGTGCCCGAGCCGCTGGAGCTCTCCGTCGTCTTCTGGCGCCGGAGCTTCGACTCGCCGTGGGTGGCGGCGGCGATCTGCTCCAGCGGGAACTTGGGCGTGCGGTCGGCGCGCAGCAGCCCGTTCGCCTCCTGGTAGGTGTCGGAGAACTGGGTGTAGCAGAACCCGGCGAACAGCGGGCTCGAGTTGACGGCATAAAGGATGTCGGTGTAGAGCGCGGCCAGCTCTTCGCCGCTGGCGGCGCGGGAGTAGCCCCATGTCCCGCGCTCGGAAGAGGAAGTGATGCCGCCGAACTCGGTCAGCATGACGGGCTGGCCGTTGTGATCGGTGTTCTCCAGGACGAGCAGCCGCCCGCCGGGGCGCTCCCGCTGCAGCAGGCGGGGCAGATGGTCGTGCGCGAGATAGCGCTGGGCGAGCCGCTCCGGGTCCGCGTCGTAGTCGTGGATGCCGATGATGTCGGTCGCGACGCTCTCCCACCCATCGTTGCCGACGACCGGCCGTAAGGAGTCGAGCGTCTTGGTCAGGTGAAAGAGGGCGCGCACGTAGTGGCGCTCGGCCTGGCTGTCCGGCAGGTTGGGCACGCCCCAGGATTCGTTGAAGGGCACCCAGGCGATGATGCAGGGGTGGCTGTAGTCGCGGCGGACGACATCCATCCACTCGCGGGTGAGCCGCTGGATCGAGCGCTTGGTGAAACGGTAGGCGCTCGGCATCTCCTCCCAGACCAGCAGACCGAGCACGTCGGCCCAGTAGAGGTAGCGCGGGTCCTCGATCTTCTGATGCTTGCGCACGCCGTTGAAGCCCATGGCCTTGGCCAGCTCCACGTCCTTGCGCAGGGCGTCGTCGTCCGGCGCCGTCAGCCCGGTCTCGGGCCAGTAGCCCTGGTCGAGGACCATCCTGAGAGGATAGGGGCGGCCGTTGAGCACGATGCGGTCCCCCTGGATGGCGAGGGTGCGCAGGGCGGTGTAGCTGTTCACCTCGTCCAGGAGCTCGCCGCGGTCGGCCCAGAGCTTGATCTCGGCTTCGATGATCGTCGGCTTGGCCGGGCTCCAGAGCAGCTCGTTGCGGAAGTCGTCGATGCCGGGGTCGGAAAGGGCGATGCGGCGGTGGACCTCGCCGGCAACTACGGTATAGCTGTCGTCGGCGAGGACCTGGCTGCCGGCGCGCAGTTTTACACCCAGGCGCAGCCGCTCCCGCGGATCGCCGCCCAGCCAGGCTTCGAAGCTGATCTCCCAGCGGTCGAGGCTCGGCGTCCAGCGCAGGCTGTCGATCCAGGTGGGCGGGACCTTCTCGATCCAGACGGTCTGCCAGATGCCGGTCGTCCGCGGGTACCAGATAGAGTGGGGCTCGAGCTGCCAGTCCTGCTTGCCCCGCGGCTTGCCGAGGTCGGCCGGATCGTCGTCGGCCCGGAGGACGATCGTCTGCTCAATCCCCTCGCCATGGGGCAGGAGCAGATCCGTGATGTCGGCCCAGAACGGGGTGTATCCCCCTTCGTGGCGCACGGCGACCGAGCCGTTGACCCACACCTTGGCTGCCCAGTCCACGGCGCCGAAGTGGAGGATGAGGCGCTCGCCATCCTCCATGGGCGGGGTCTGGAAGGTGCGGCGGTACCAGCACCGGCGGTAGAACCCGGTGTTGCCGATCCCGCTCGCGGGCGTCTCGGGCGAGTAGGGGACGAGTATGCTCGCCTTCCATGTGACCTCGCCGGGGATGTCCCACTGCTGGTCGGGATCGATGGCGAACTCCCAGGGCCCGTTCAGGGAGGTCCAGCCGTCCCGGTAGAGGAGGGGTCTGGGATATCCGTGTTGCAAGGCTCGGGTTACGAAGCTCTTGGAAGAGTTTGATCGTCTGGGCATGTCACCCCCCGCCCGGCTGCAAGTAGGATGCCCGTTGACGACGAAGCAGGGCTCCTCGGCGCGGAATTTATGCTCCGAAATAACTCTCCCCAAGCTCTCCCCCAAAAGGGGATGCTACAGCCCCAAATACTTTTGGAGCATGAACCAGCTCCCGGAACACAAAACCTCTCGAATTCGGAGCATCCCGGCCTGCGCCGAGGGTGAAGGTGAACGATTATGCTCCAAAAGCAGGAGGCCGAGGCTCCGAATCTTTTGCTTTTGCTCCGAAATCAAATCATTATGCTCCGAAAGTAAGGCTCGAGGCCCTTCGGGAAAATGGTTTTGCTCCTAAATCAGGTGCTTTCGGAGCATAATCACGGAGCGCGGACGGAAAAACTTGTGATTTCGGAGCATCCGGATGCGGTTGAGGAGCTGGGGGAACTGCGGATGCTCCGAAGCTGGACTACACTGTGACCCATGCGTCCTGAGGTGGTCCAACTGGAGCTGTTCACACACCGATTCGCGGCGGTTGCGCGGCAGATGGGGGAGCGGCTGCGGCGCACCGCGGTCTCGACCAACGTCAAGGAGCGGCTCGACTTCTCGTGCGCCCTCCTCGACGCGGCCGGCGAGCTCGTGGTCAACGCGCCGCACATCCCCGTGCACCTCGGCGCCCTCGGGCTCTGCGTTCGGCGGCTGCGCGAGGTCATCGCCATGGAGCCCGGGGACGTGGTGGTCACAAACCATCCGGCGTTCGGCGGCTCCCATCTTCCCGACGTCACGGTCGTCACGCCCGTTTTCGAAGGCGGTAATCTCGGCCAGCTCCTCGGCTTCGTGGCCAGCCGCGCCCATCACGCGGAGATCGGCGGCATCCGGCCCGGATCCATGCCCCCCGGTGCGACGCGTTTGGTAGAGGAGGGGGTGGTAATCCCTCCAATGCACCTGGTCCGGGCCGGCGAGCCGCGCTGGGAGGAGATGCGCCGCGTCCTCCTCGACGCTCCTCATCCCACGCGGGCGGTCGAGGAGAACCTGGCCGATCTGCGCGCCGCCGTTGCCGCGAGCCACCGCGGGGCCGAGGCGCTGCTCGCCCTCGCCCGGGAACATGGGCGCGAGACCGTCGCTCATTACATGGACGCGCTCAAGGTGCGCGCGGAAGCCCGGCTGAGGGAGGCTCTCTCGCGGCTGCCGGCGAGCAGCTACGAGGCTGTCGAGAATCTGGACGACGGCTCGCCCATCCAGGTCGAAATCCGGATCTCGGCCGACGGCGCGGTCGTCGACTTCACCGGATCGGCCGGGGTCCACCCCGGCAACCTCAACGCGCCGCCGGCCGTGATACGGAGCGCGGTCCTCTACGTCCTGCGCCTGCTCATCGCCGAGCCCCTGCCGCTCAACGAGGGCATCCTGCGTCCGGTCGAGATCCGCATCCCGCCCGGGATGCTCAACCCTCCCTTCCCCGACGATCCCGCCGAGGCGCCGGCTGTCGTCGGCGGGAACGTCGAGACCAGCCAGCGCGTGGTCGACACGCTGCTGAAGGCGCTCGGCCTCGCCGCCTGCAGCCAGGGCACGATGAACAATCTGCTCTTCGGCAATGCCCGCTTCGGCTATTACGAGACGGTCTGCGGCGGCGCGGGCGCCGGGCCGGGCTTCCATGGCGCGAGCGCGGTCCACACCCACATGACGAACACGCGGATCACCGATCCCGAGGTGCTGGAGCACCGCTACCCCGTGCTCGTCGAGCGCTTCGCGGTGCGCAGAAACTCGGGCGGAGCGGGGATCTGGCGCGGCGGCGACGGCGCCGTGCGGGAGCTGCAGTTCCTCGAGCGGATGTCGCTCTCCCTCCTGACCCAGCACCGGGTGGAGGCTCCGTACGGTGGGGAGGGCGGCCAACCCGGGAGGCCGGGACGGCAGCGGCTGGTCCGCGCTTACGGGGCGGAGATCGAGCTCGAGCCCGTGGATGGCTGCGAGGTCGGTCCCGGGGACCGGCTCATTCTGGAGACCCCGGGCGGGGGAGGGTGGGGGCAGGAGCCCTTTGCCTTAGCGCCTCGTAAAGCGCGAGCGCCACGCTCGTCGAAAGGTTGAGCGAGCGGATCTCCGGGTCCAGAATGGGGATCTTCACCAGGCGGTCGCGGTAGCGCTCGCGCACCTCGCGGGGGAGGCCGACGCTCTCCCGGCCGAACACCAGCACGGCCCGCACGGGATATTCGACGCTCCAGAAGTCCCTCTTCGCCTCCGCACTGAAGAAGAACGGCTCGCCCAGCTCCGGCATCTGCTTCTCGAATGCGGGCCACGAAGGCCAGACGCGGGGATCGACCCGCGGCCAGTAGTCGAGGCCGGCGCGCCGGACCTCGCGCTCGCCGAGGGAGAAGCCGAGCGGCTCCACCAGGTGGAGCTGCGCGCCGGCCGCGAGACAGGTGCGGCCGGCGTTTCCCGTGTTCCAGTGGATCTCGGGCTCGATGAGGACGACGTGCAGGCCGCCCGCCGTTTCAGAGAGGGAGGTAGACAATCCGGTCGAGCCACTCCTCGGCCTCGGTTGCGCACCAGAGGAGGACGAGCTCCTCGGCGGCGGCGGCATTGGATAGGGTCTGGGGTACGAGGAACACGCCCGGGCTCTGAGAGGTCTGCAAGAAATCGGAGAAGTGACTCGGCATGGTTCTCACGTCGTGGGTCACCAGGATACGCCGGTCCTGAGCCGCGAAGGCGAGCACGTCCGGGTCATCGAGCCCGTGCAGGCCGGCGTCCGCCGCCGTGCGGAAATCGACGCCCGGCTCCTGCCGGAGCACGGCACGCACGATCGCCTGCCGCAGATTGACATCGCCCAGGTAGCGCGGCTTCACGGCTGCGGCTGACGGGCTTGAGCCAGCTTCTTCGCGAGCTTTTCGTAAAAGGCGGGATCGGCGGACCGGGAGGCGCACCGCGCCGCGTCGTATTCAGCCTGGGCCTGACTCAGGTGCGAGTCGATCTCGGAGCGATAGGCGAGATAGAAGGCGATGGCGCCGTAAACCTGCTCGAGGCGGAGCGCGGGGAGATCCTCGGCGATCGCCTCGGCAGTCTGACCTTCCCGGAACTGCTGGACGACTGAGTCGAGAGGGACGCGGGTTCCGGCAACCCAATAACCGCCGTCACGCTGCTCCACGTACGAGATATCCATGACTTTTCTCCCCAGGGAGAGAATAGCACGAGGCGCCCTTCAGGCAGGGCGCCCGTACAGCCTTCGCATCCTACTCCAGGCGGACCCGGGCCTCGCCGACGCCGCAGTCGATCTCGACCTCGGCCTTGCCGGAGCCCTTGGTCCAGTCCAGCTCCTTGCCGACGAAGCCGGAGCCCTCGAAGCTCTGCCCTCCGGCGAGGAGATGGGCGTCGCCCACGCCGGTATCCACGTGCACCTCGTCGACCACGGACTCGGACATGATGACCATGATGTCGCCCACGCCCAGGTTGGCGGTGAGGTTGGCCTCCATGCCGGAGATCGTCACGTCGCCCACCCCCAGCTCGGCGTTGAGCGGCAGGTCGCGCGGCACGGTCACATGGAATTTGCCTTCCATGCCGCGGTCGCCGGACTTGGGCCACCCTTTCAGCTCGACTGTCAGGTTCTTGCCGGAGCTGACGGCCAGCTCGATCTTCTTCGCGGCCTCGATGCAGCGCGTCTTGCGCGGGGAATCGCACACCAGATCGACCTGGATCTCCACCTCGCGGCCGGAGCCCGCCTCGACCTTGAGCTCCCCGACGGGGAAATCCAGGTGGATCTGGGACGCGTCGGCAGCGGAAACCTGGCGTTCGAGAGTACGGACGACCTCGTCCGCGCTCGCCGGCAGGGCTGCCAGCAGAGCGGCCCCGGCGAACGTGACGAATGGAATGAGTTTTTTCATGAGCTTCTCCTCCCTTTATGAGACCACTACGGACGGCTTGGGGAAAAAGTTCCACGCGCCAGGGTTTCGGCACCGATCTTGCCTTTTGTTCTTCCCGTATGAGCACGCCGGCGCCCCCTTTCCAGGAAGCTCACCTCTTTTCCCGCCCCATCCGGGACCTCGGGCTGCGCATCGCGGGCACGCAGCTGGAGCCCGTGCTGATCGCATTCGACGACGAGCTCGCCCATGCCGGCATCCGCAGGGTCCGCCCGCGCTTCTATCTGTCGAGCGAGTGGGGAGTCCCTTTCGGCACCATTGCGATCGCGATCCCGTTCTACCTCGCCAGCCGCGAGCTGACCGAGCTGCACGCCGAGCGCACCGGCCATGTCGAGGGGCTCGGCCGGGCCGAGCTCCTGCGCTACCTGCGCCACGAGATGGGTCACGTGGTCAACTACGCCTACCGGCTCTACGAGGACGAGGACTGGGTCAAGCTCTTCGGCTCCATGACCCAACCGTACAAGGAGGAGTACCGTCCCGAGCCGTTCAGCCGCCGCTTCGTCCGCCATCTGCCGGGCTGGTACGCCCAGAAGCATCCGGACGAGGACTGGGCCGAGACCTTCGCGGTCTGGATGACGCCGGGCTTCGACTGGCGCTCCGAGTACGCAGGCTGGCCCGCGGTCCTGGAGAAGCTGGAGTACTGCGACCGTGCGATGTCCGCTCTCGGTGACCCGCTCGTGGTGGACGAGGAGCTTGACGAGGACGTGGGGGAGATCCAGTACAACCTGGAGCAGTACTACGGCAACTCCACGCTCGGCGACGACATGCCGCCGGGGCTCGACGGCGCGCTGCGCTCCATCTTCGAGGATGTAGGCCGCTGGGAGGATTTATCGACCGATGCGCCCCGCCGGCCCGCGGCCGAGCTGATCCACCGGCTGGGACGCGACCTGCCCGCGGACGTCTATCGCTGGACCGGCCATTTCCCGGAGCGCACCCGCCTGCTCCTGCAGCAGCTCGCCCGCCGCGCCGACGACCTGCAGCAGGTCTACCCCGCGGACCGCGAGGTGCCCATGATCATCGCGCTGACCACATTGGTCACGGCGCTGGCGATGAATCATGTGAACACGGGGCGGTACGTGCCTTAGGAATGCACCGCGGCCGGCGCCTCCGCATCCTCCGTCAAAGCCTGCCCGTCCGGCTTCCGATCAGTGATCGAATAACGCTCCAGCGCCAGATCCACGATCCTCTGGATCAGCTCGGGGAACTCGATTCCCTGGGCCGCGGCGGAGACGGCGAACTCGCTGTCCTTTTCCAGGTAGCAGTTGGCGTTGACCTCGATCACGTAGATGTCGCCCGTTTCGGTCAGGCGGAGGTCGACCCGGCCGTAATCGCGGACGCGCAGCGCGCGGGCGGCGTCCACGGCGGTCTTCTGGAGCCGCGCCCGCAGCTCGTCGGGAAGATCGGCGAGCACCGACTTCGTGCCTTTGTACTCGGCGCTCTCGGGCGACCACTTGGCCTTGGAGCCGAGCACGCGCGGCATGCCCTCGGGCATGCCCGAGAAGTCCACTTCGATGGGCGGCAGGGCCAGGGGCTCGCGGTTGCCGAGCACGCCGACGTAGAGCTCCCGCCCCTCGATGTACTCCTCGACCAGCGCCGAGTCGTTGACCTTCTCATGGATGTCGAGCACCCGCCGCATCAGCGAGGTGGCGTCGCGCACCAGCGAGTCGCCGTCGATGCCGATGGAGGCGTCGGCGGCGAGCGGCTTCACGAACAGCGGCATGCGGAGCTGGCCGAAAGTCTCCAGGTCGGCGTCCTGGCTGAACACCGCGTAGTGCGGATAGGGGATGTTGTCGAACGCCAGGGCCTTCTTGGCGAGGGCCTTGTCCTGGCGCAGATAGAGCTCGCCGGGGCCGCCGCCGGTGTAGCGCACCCCTACCAGGTTGAGCAGGCCGGCCACGGCCACGTCGGCGCCCAGATCCTCGCCGAAGCTCTCCAGCAGGTTGAAAACCAGATCGGGCTTGCGCGAGGTCAGTCCTGCCACGAGGTCGGTCACGCTGTTGTAGACCGCGAAGATCGAGACCTGGTGGCCGTTCTCCCGCAGCGCGGACGCGACCTGGTCCACGACCGGATCGTAAGAGCCGGCATTCTCGCTTTCGAGTCCGGCCAGGACGGTGATGTTCATCTTTGCTTTTCCTCCCGGTCGCCCGGTTATGCAAAGGCCGCGCCGTCGTCTCTCAGGGTCGGCACTGCTCTTGCACTCTCCCTGTCCGCAAGGCTCGCGGGTCGCGAGCGACCGTTCAAGGAGGTTCCGCCATGAGATGGAAGACCAATATAGCCGCGCTCGCGCTCCTCGCGATCACGGCCACGAGCTGTTCGACCAACCCGGCAACGGGCAAGAAGCAGATCGCCTTCATCGGCGAAGAGCAGGAAATCGCCATGGGCCGCGAGGCCGATCAACAGATCGTCCAGCAGCTCGGCCTCTATGACGACAAGGACGTCCAGGCCTACGTCAACCGGCTCGGCAAGGAGCTTGCCGCCTCCTCCGAGCGCCCGAACCTGCCGTGGACCTTCCGGGTCGTGGACGATCCGGTGGTGAACGCGTTCGCCCTTCCCGGCGGCTACATCTACGTCACCCGCGGGCTCATGACCCATCTCACGTCGGAGGCCGAGCTGGTGTCGGTCATCGGCCACGAGATCGGTCACGTCACCGGCCGCCACAGCGTGGAGCAGATGAGCAAGGCTCAGCTCGCCCAGGTCGGCCTGATCGCGGGCATGGTGCTCAGGCCCGAGCTCGCGCAGCAGTTCGGCGATCTGGCCCAGACGGGCCTCGGGCTCCTCTTCCTCAAGTACGGCCGCGACGACGAGCGCGAAGCCGACGACCTCGGCCTGCGCTACATGGCGCGCGAGCAGTATGACCCGCGCGAGATGGCCGAAGTCTTCGAGGTGCTGAAGCGGGTGAGCGAGGCCGAGGGCAATGGCCGCGTCCCGGGCTGGATGTCGACCCATCCGACTCCCGAAAACCGCATCGGCCGGATTTCCGAGCAGGTTGCGAAGCTCGACGCCTCCACCTTCGCCAACGCCAAGGTGGGCCGCGAGCCCTACCTGAAGGCGCTGGACGGCATGCCGTTCGGCCAGGACCCCCGCGAGGGCTACTTCATCGGCAACCGGTTCATCCAGCCCGAGCTCGGGTTCGAAATCCGCTTCCCGCAGGGGTGGAAGGCCAGCAACCAGAAGGCGTCCGTGGGTGCCATGAGCCCCAACCAGGATGCGGTGGTGGTCCTGACGCTCTCCGGCCAGCAGTCTCCGCAGGCCGCTGCCCAGGCCTTCTTCAGTCAGCAGGGCGTGGTCCAGGGGCAGTCGCTGCGCGCGGATCTGGGCGGCCTGCCGGCCGTGGCCAACGTCTTCGGCGTGCAGCGCGGCCAGGCGGGGGACCTTCAGGGCGTGGTGGCCTTCGTGGAGCATCAGAACAAGGTCTACCAGCTCCTGGGCTACACGATGGCCAACCGCTGGCGCAACTACAGCGACGAGCTCAGCGGTGCGCTCGGCACGTTCGAGCGGGTCACCGAACGGCGCCTCCTCGACGTCCAGCCGAGCCGGCTCGACGTGGTGAGCATCCCCAGCGCGATGACGCTGGAGGAGTTCGCCCGTCGCTACCCCTCGACGGTGGACCTGAGGACCCTGGCCATCATCAACCAGGCGGACACGAACACCCGGTTCTCCGCGGGCACCGAGCTCAAGAGGATCGTGGGCGGCGATCTGCCCAGCTAGATCCCATTCCCCCTCTCTCCCTAGCCCTCTCCCTCGTGCCGGGGGAGAGGGGACCGGAGGGGATCAAAATGTGACCCTGGTCAGGTCATTGACCCGCCCTACAGCGTGCGGTGGGTTTGAAGATGACCCTTTCCCTCAGCCTCCGCAGGACCGTCATTCCTGTAACTGACTCTATCTCTTGAAGTTCCAGTATCGCTGGAAAGGCTCGCTCTCTCTGGCACTGGAGTTGCTCTATGAGAAAGGCAGTTGTTTTCTTTCTGATGCTGGTTCTGATGTCCCCGGAGGGAGGTTTGCCATGACCCGTCTGATGTCGTTCGGTCTTGGTCTGGCCGCGATGGCGATGAAACGCCTGGTGGCGCTCGGTCTGTCCCGTCGTACCTGAAGTCTTGTCGTTCTGTTTTGGGTTGGAGGGTGAAGCGTTGAAGCCGGCCGGCGCGGTCACGCGCCGGCCGGTGCAGGTCCCACCTGTTCCACTTCCAGCACTCCGATGAGACTGTTGGTGAGCAGCACCCTGCTCGCGGCCCGCAAGTCCTCGGGAGTCAGCGAGCGCTCCGCAATCTCCCCCTTTTCCAGCAGACGGCGCCGCACCGTCCCCGGCAGGCAGCCATCCTCGACAGGCGGCGTGAAGAGGCCGTCCGGCAGGGAAAGGATCACGTTGCTGCGCGATCCCTCCACCAGATGGCCGCGCTCGTTGAGCAGCAGCGCCTCGAACGCTCCCCCGGCGCGGCGCAGCGCCAGACGGTTCGCTTGATAGGAAAGGCTTTTCAAGCCGGCGAGAGGGGAGCGCGACCAGATCCAGGGCTCCGGCAGGAGAACGGCCGAGATGGGCCCGGCCGGCGGGGTGTAGAGCGCGAGAGAGATCAGGCGCGTCTCCTGCGTGATAGCGATCCGCATGCGGGCGACCGGCCAGGGAGAGGCCTCGGCAACCTTCGACAACGCGGCGGCGAGGGTTTCCCGGTCCTCGGGAGGATCGATCCCCACCCGTGGCAGACCTTCAAAGAGACGGTCTAGGTGCGCCTCCACATCGCCGGCCCGGCCCTCGTCGACGCGCAGGGTCTCGAAGAGGCCATCGCCAAGCATGTGCTCGATCCGCACCTCACCGGCAGGCACCAGCCGGCCGTTCCAATACGCGAGGCTCACTCGGACGCTCCCAGCGCGGTCAGAAAGGCGCGGGCCTTGACTGCGCTCTCCTCCAACTCCAGCTCCGGATCGGAATCGGCCACGATGCCGCAGCCCGCGTGGTAGGCAATCCTTCCCTTGGCGCAGACGGCGGTGCGGATCGCCACGGACAGCTCCAGGTCTCCCGCCAACGAGATCCAGCCGAAGGCGCCCATGGCAGGGCCGCGCCGCACCTCCTCCTCGCCGGCCAGGATCGACATGGCGCGGATCTTCGGCGCGCCGGTGATCGAAGCAGGGGGGAAGGAGGCGCGCAGGAGATCCGCGGGTCCGCGGTCGGGGAGCAGCCGGCCCTGCACGGTGGAGACGGTGTGGTGCAGCGTCGGCAGGGTCGCCAGCTCGGCATGCGCCGGCACCTGGACCGAGCCCGCGTCGCAGACCCGGCCCAGGTCGTTGCGGGCCACGTCCACGATCATGGTCAGCTCCGCCCTGTCCTTCTCGCTCTCCATCAGCTCGCGGGCGAGCGCCCGGTCCTCGCGCGGGTTCGCACCGCGCGGCCGGGTCCCCTTGATGGGCCGGGTCTCGACCCTGTCCCCGCGCACGGACAGATACAGCTCCGGGCTCACGGAGAGCAGCATGCGCCCCCCTCCCAGATTGAAGAAAGCGCCGTGGTCGGCAGGGCTCGCGGCGCGGAACCGCTGGTACAAGGGCCATCCGGCCTCCGCGGGGAACGGGGCTTCGAGCCGCCGGCAGAGGTTCGCCTGGAAGATGTCGCCGCGGGCGATGTGCTCCCGGATGCGCTCCACCCCGGCCTTGAACCCGGCATGGCCGGGCCGGCTCACCACCGGCCCCGTGGCCAGCCTCCCGCGCGACAGATCGCGGGCTGGCTGGCGACGGGATCTCTCCAGGAGCTGCTCGATCTCCACGACCGGGGGGACGGCACTCCAGGCGTCCGTAGCTTCCAGGGTCCACAAACGGCCGTCCCAAAGAAGGCAGGAGGAGAACAACTGCAGGTGGAGGTCGGGGAGGCCGAGATCGTCGGGCGGGGGAGGAGGGAGCGGCTCCAGCTCCCCGGCCAGCTCGTATCCGAAATAGCCCACCAGCGAGGCGCCGGCCGTGCCTCCCCAGGCCGCGAATGCGGCCTCGAGGAGATCGAAGCCGCCGGCCCGGAAGGATACCTGTCCACGGGGACCCTCCACCTTCGCCCGTCCCTTCCTCACGGTCAGCGTGGCGATGGGCCGGGCATAGAGCCGGTGCGCTCCCGGCCCTCCGTCGAGCCACGCCAGCTCGCGCAGCTCCGCCGCCACGGCCTCAGGCGTTGGAGGCCCACCTGACCGGCCCGGCCGCAGCGGCGTGCGCGAGCCGCGCGAGCCCGCTGCCGGAGCCGGGAGCACCGACCTCAGGCGCTCGGCGAGCTGCCTGCGCCTGCGCTCGGGGAGCCGGTCGGACCACACGTCACCAGGCCTGCGACTGGTAGAGGAAATTGAACAGCATCTCCCTGCCCTCCCGGGTGGCGAACCACTTCGTATCCACTTGGACCCCCTCCATTCCGAGCCCCCAGACGCGGCAGCCCACGGTGGTGCCGTTCTCGTCCCAGGCGCTGACCTCCAGATCGTGCGGGAGGCGCTTGCGCCCGTCCAGCATAAGTGAGGTGGCCATGTCGCGGGGTGCGTTCAAGGGACTGGGGAGGCCCGCGAAGAGGTTCACGGCGTCGTGACGGATCGTCGCCGTCTTCCGGCGGGCCTTGCGGATCGGGACGAGCACGCCCTGGGCCGCGGCCATGATGACCAGCATGCCGAGACCGATCCCCGCGATCGGGATCTCCCCGGCGAGGCTCATCACCACATCCTGGCAGACGCCGGTGTCCTCCGGACGACCCGGCCCCGACGTCATTAGGATACGGTGCACCCTCGGCCTCATGTCGCGGATCTCCTCGGCCTGGAGCGACCCGGACGGGCGCACCTCGCACTCCGCGCCGAGCTCCCGCAGAGGGTCCACGAGGTTCCCCGGCGAGGGATCCCCGTTGTCGAGGACGAGGACACGCATGCCGTGAAGTCTATAACTGCCTGGAGAGAGATTCTCTCCGGCAACTTTCTGTAAAGAATTGCGCCTAAGCTAGATGGGAGGTCCGTCCATCGTGCCGATGCATCCGCTCCGCGCCCTCGCCGTCCTGACCCTGGCCTTGACCTGCGCCGGATGCGGCCATGTCATCCAGGGCGAGTTCGCGCCGAACCATCCGGGCAGGACGTACGATTTCGCGAAGCAGGAATGCGCTCGCCAGCGGCCTGCCGGGGCCGGGCCGGAGGAGGTCTTCATCCGCTACCTCGGCGCGGGCGGGCTCTACCTGGAATGGCGGGGGACGCCGGTCCTCTTCGGTCCATTTTTCTCCAACCCCTCCTTCCCCCGCGCCTACTTCGGCAGGCTCGCCGCCAACCAGGTGCGGATCGAGGGCGGGCTCAAGGGCATGGACCTGGGCGGCGTCGAGGCCATTTTCGTGGGTCATGCGCACTATGACCATCTGGCGGACGTCCCGTTCATCGTCGAGAACCTCAGCCCCAATGCCCAGGTCTACGTCAACCAGACCGGGGCCAACATGCTCGCCGAGGTGAAAGCCGTGAAGGGGAAGGTGCGAGTGCTGGAGCACGAACCGAAAGTCGAGGTCGGCCGCATCCGGGTCCGCCCGGTCAAGTCCAGGCACGCCCCCCTGTTCTGGGGCGTCAACTGGGCGCGTGGAGAGGTGAACGATCCCTGGGAAGAGGATTGGACCCGCCGCCGCTTCCGCCAGCTCAAGGGGGGCACGGCCTTCGCCTTCGTGATCGACCTCCTGGACGATCTCGGAGCGGTCCGCTACCGCATCTACTACCAGGACTCGGCCAGCCCGGAGGGCGAGGGCGTCCCGGCCTTCGCGGATGCCTTCGAGCCCGGCTACGACCTCGCCATCCTCTGCATGGCCTCCTTCAAGTACGTGAAAAACCATCCCGGCGGCATCCTGGACAGGCTGCACCCGAGGCACGTGATGGTCACCCACTACGAGAACTTCTCCCGCGGCCCCGACAAGTCTCTTCAATTCGTCACGCTCCTCACGAACGGCGCAGCCAACCTCTTTCTGGGCAAGGTGCGGACGTCGGTGAGCGAGAGCGACGCGCAGGGGCCGACCGCCGATATCTGTGGACCTTCGAGCCGCGTCTCCACCATGCCGTTGCCTGGAGAATGGCTCCGGTTCCAAGCTTCACCGAGGTAACCAATGAAGTCTTTTCGCCTGATCCCCGTCCTGTGCCTTCTCGCGGCGCCGCTCCCTGCGCTCGCCGACCACATGGACTGCGACAACCCCTTGCCTCACGTCCTCAACCTCGGCCTGCCGCGGCTGCCGAGAGCCGGCTTCAAGATCGAGGACCTGAAGCCCGGAGTCGACAGCTTCATGCAGGAGTTCTACCGCGAGCACGGGGCCTGCTACGGCAAGCGGCCGCTCCAGGTCAACATCACGGTCGCCAGCGATTACGAGATCCTCGACTGGCTGAGCCAGGGGACGATCCATGCCGCGGTGATCCCCGACATGACGCTCTACCTCCTGCAGCACGACGGGATCAACCTGCGCAAGGTGGACGTCCAGGGGCACACGATGGGCAACCTGCTGCTGCCCGCGGTGGTGGGCGTTCCCGTATCGGCCGAGGTCGTGAACGGCACGCTGCGCGCGCGCCCGTCGGCGCAGAAGGACCTGGAAGCGTTCCACGAACAGATCTGGCGCGCCGCATCCGGGGATAGAGCCACGCCGGGCTACCGGATCGTGCTCGCCTCCCATCTCTCGACCACGGGCTTCCTCGATCCCCTGCTCGCCACGGAGCGCTGGCTCAAGCCCCGCCTGCAAGGCATCGAGGACGAGAGGGAGCGCGAAGACCGGCGCGAGGGCTTCTGGCAGGCGTTCTTCGACAACGCCCGCTTCACGCTCGACTGCGACTCCCTGAGCCTTCAGCCCGAGGCCGGTGCCCGGAGCTGCTGGGAGCTGCCGAAGGCCGGCCAGGCTTCCGGACCGGTCGAGATCCTGTTCCCCTGCGAGATGGCCCTGCGGCCGAAGCCGGGTGAAAAGAGGCGGGCCGCGCCGGCCGGCGCGCAGGTAGGAGCGCAGGTAGGAGGGTACCGCGAGCACCTGGTCATCCGGGAAACGCAGGCGGAGGAGATCTTCCCGAACGCGGGAGCCGGCGGGGACAAGCCTTTCCAGGACGCGGTCCCGACCTATCTCGCCGAGCTCAAGGCGGTCTTCGCCGAACGGAAGAACGAGCTGCCTTCGCCCGAAACGCGGCTCCTCAGGCCGTTCCAGGCGATCCTCGAGCCCGAGCCGCTGTTCGGCATCCGCACCTTCGGCTTCACGGTCGACGAGACCGTCCGGCTGCTGCGCCAGGACCAGACGACCTCGGGCCGTGCCGCGCTCGCGCTGGTCCTGCCCGGAGGCGGAGTCAAGGCGGCCTATCAGTCGCGGATCGTGGACGAGCTCTACCGCCAGCGCTACCTCGAGAACTTCAACGTCACGGATGCCAAGGAGCCCCTGGAAGTCCGGTACGTCATCGGCACGAGCGGCGGCGCGCTCCTCGGCTTCTTCGTCTCGCAGCTCGGGGAAAAGGGCCCCTGGAACCTGACCGACATCCTCTGGAAGAAGGATGTGAGGAAGGGCCTCTACCTGCGCAGCTCGGACGTTTTCGGCTGGACCGACCTACTGCGCTACCTGAGCGTGGTGGTGAGCTTCCTCGTCCTCTGCGCGCTGCTCGCGCTCGTCTCCATCCCCGAGCAGGCGCCGCTCAACCCGGCCAACCGGGAAGGCACCACGGCCTGGCGCGGGCGGCTGACCCTCGCCGTGCTCCCCCTGCTCCTGACGGCGCCGCTCCTGGTGCGCCTTTCGAACGCGAGGTCGGCCATGGCCCAGGAGCAGATCCCCGAGTTCGAGGGGCTGCTCTACGCCGTGCTCGGGATGATCGCCATGTTCGCGGACCAGTGCCTGGTCCTGCAGCCGAAGCCGCGGGAAAACGGCCGCCCCTGGGCTCCGCCCTGGCTGCCGGTCCTCCTCGGCGGAGCGCTCGTGGCCGTGCCGCTGCTCTCCGCGTCCACGGGCTGGGCCTCGCGAGGCCTCTCCTTCGGGCCGGCCTACGCGGTGCTCGCGCCGCTGGTGCTGCTGGCCGGGCTCATCCTCCCGCTGCGGGTCCGCTCCTCGCGGGCCAGCCTGCTCCGCGTCGCGCTGGAGACGCTCGTGCCCACCGGTCTCGCTCTTCTCCTCGGGCTCGTATTGGCGGGCGAATGGCTGAGCGCGGTCAAGATCCCGTTCTACATCACCGGCTTCGCCCTGGTCCTGCTCCTCGTGACGGCCAACTACCTGCTGCGGCGCTCCCTGCTGCAGGGAACGGCCTGGTGGGCGGGCTACGCAGGATCCCTGCTTCTGGCCTGCTTCCTGGTCATGAACCTCTGCTGGCCGGGCGAGCAGGCGCACGAGGATGCCGAGCACGCGCTCGCCGCGTATGCGCTGGAGATCTCGGTAGGCACCTTCCTGGTCTGCGTCGGGCTCCTGGTGCTGCTCCTCGGCGGCATTGCCTGGGCCTACGCCGCGCAACGCCGCTATCATCTGGACCGGACGCAGGACTTCCTCGTCGGGTTCGTGGTGGTGCTGGCCCACATGGTGGCGGTGGCCGTAACCCTGTGGGTGATCACCGAAGTGCTGCCCGACCGGCTCTCCCCGCTGGAGCTGACGGGCGAGTTCTGGACCTGGCTGCTGGCGACCAGCGCCCTGGTGGCGATCGCGCTGCTGCTGGCGACTCTGTATGGCCGGCGGGATCGCCCGGTGGTGAAGCTGCTCCGGCGCAGCTTCGTCTACCTCTGCGCGCACCATCCGAACGGCGACTTCGTGACCCGGCGTTTCCTGCGCCTCGCGGCGCTCTCCGTCTTCACCCTGGTCTGGTGGAACCTGATCGTGGCGCCGGCCCTCTACGGCAACCGGCAGGCGCGGGCGTACCTGACGGGCGCGGTCGACCGCTTCTACGCCGAGGCCGGCGTCCAGGGGCGGCAGTACCGTCCGACCTCGCACTTCATCGCGCCGGCCAACCTCCTGGAGCGGGACGGCACGCGCTACTTCCTCTTCGCGCCCGAGGGGGCCGAATGCCCGCCGGTGCCGCAGCGGCCGTCGAACGGGGCTATCTGGTATCCCTATTCGATGGGCGCCCCGACGCCGGGATGCAAGGCGGTGGAGGAGCCCAGGTTCCCGGAAGGGGTCATCTTCGCCTCGGGCTCGCCGTTCCCGATCTTCCCGGCCCACCGGCTCCCGCTGCGGGAAGAGAAGGAGATGAAGGAAGTCTCGCTGGTGGATGGCGGCTATTCGAACAACATCCCGGTAGACGCGGCGCGCACGGTCGCGGCCGAGCAGGTGCTGATCGTGGAGTCGACGAACCCGCTCGGGACGACGGCCGAGCCGTCCCGTTTCGCGCAGGCGGTGCTCGGGGTGCGCGGCAAGCTGGTGGAGAACCTGGGCCGTCTGCCCGGCTTCCTCTTCGAGCGCTCGCAGCAGGTGGACCGCCTGAGCCGGCGCGACCTCTTCGTGGTCTCGATCTCCCCCTCGAGGGAAGAGAAGGACTGGCCGCCGCTCTTCGACTTCCGCCGCCAGACCGTGCAGCGGATGGAGAGGGTCGCGGCCGAAGATCTCAAGAGGAGGGTAGGGATGGTACAGAGCTGGGGCCGGCCGTCTTTCGTCCTGAGCGTCGAGGTGAAAGGGAAGCCGAGGAAGGAAGAGGCTGCGCACGAGCACTCGCATGCGGACCACCCACACGTGTAGAAAGCCGCCAAGGACACCAAGGACATCAGGGACACCAAGGACAAGGACTTGCTGTCCTTGGCGTCCTTCCCCATAGAATCGCACCATCTCAAGGGGGGCTCCTGCGTGAAACTAAGCCACATGATGGTTTTGATGCTGTTGTCGGCCCTTCCGGCCGTCGCCGACCCTGTCCGAGTCCCGGGCACGGGCGTCAGCCTTCAGCCACCGGCAGGGTTTGAGCTGGCGGGGGACTATCCCGGCTTTCAGAGCGCCGAGCAGCAGGCGTCGATCATGGTCACCCAGATGCCCGCTCCGGTGGCCGAGATCCGGAAGGCGATGAACAAGGAAACGCTGGCGACCCGGGGCATCACGCTGCTCTCGTCCAAAGAGGAGACGGTCGGCGGGCGCGAGGCGCTGCTCCTGCACGTCGCGCAGAGCGCGGCAGGCACCGACTATCTGAAGTGGATGCTGGTGACGGGCGATCCGAAGGAGACCGTCATGATCGTCGGCACCTTCCTGAAGAGCGCCGGGGAGGAGGTCGGCGCGGCGATCCGGACCGCGCTGCTGAGCGCTTCGCTGGCCGCGGCCGCCCCGAGCGACCCTTTCGAAGGACTCCGGTTCCGCATCATGCCCACCCAGGGGCTCAAGATCGCCGGCCGGGTGAGCAACATGCTGCTGCTCAACGAGTCGGGCAGCCCGGGAACTCTCGAACCTGGTGAACCGGTCTATGTCATTGGCAGCTCCTTTCGCCCCGGCGGCAGCGGAGACCTGAGAGTCTTCTCCGAAGCGCGCGCGAAGCAGACGGAGCAGATCCGGGACCTCGAGCACCTGAGCGGACGCGAGATCACCATCGGCGGGCTCACCGCCTACGAGCTCCTGGCGGATGCGAAGGACGTGAAGTCCGGCAGGGCGATCCGTCTTTATCAAGTGATCGCGCCGGACGGCGACGGCTACTTCATCGCCCAGGGCCTCGTGGGCACGGACAGGGCAGCCGGGATGCTGCCGGAGTTCCGGCGGGTGACGGAGAGCTTCCGCAAGGTGGACTGACGACAAAAAGGAGAGTCCCATGATGCCAGGACCGGCGTTCAGATTCGCGGTGATCGGCTTGCCTTTGCTCGTGCTCGTCGGCGCTGTGCCGAAGCCTGCGCCGGTCTCGCCTCATGAGCAGGCGGCCCGGGAGGTTATTCAGCTCGTCGGCGGAGACAACCTCGCCATGGGGGGAGCCGAAGCGGCGATGGCAATGATCCTTCAGGACCCCGACATGAGCCCTCACAGGGAGCTGGTCCGAGGCTGGTTCCAGAAGGTTTTCTCCAAGGCCGAGATCGAATCCGACTTGGTGAACCTCTACATGGAAAGGTTTTCGGAGAAGGAGCTGCGGGAAATCGCGGCCTTTTGCAAGACTCCCGCCGGCCGCAAGGCGATCGCGGCCATGCCGGAACTCATCAGGGAAGCTTCCGAAATCGGGATGAAGCGAGCGCAGGAGCACGGCTACGAGCTCGACGAGATGATCGCGCAAGCGAAGGAGGGGAGCGAAAGCCAGCCCGCGGCCATCGACGGGGATGCGCAGAAGCGCACCGTCGCGGACATCCGGAATACGGGCACGGCCATGTTCAGCTGGCTGACCGATCAGGTCGGAGCCGCGGCTGCAGGGCAGTCGCAGACCGAGATCGGCGACATCGATCTCGATGACTACCCTGTGCTCTCCCGTGACGAGGTCCAGTCGATTCTGCTTCCGCAGTACATGCAGACGGTCCCGGAGAGGGATGGCTGGGGCAATCCCTACGAGTACTACCTGAACGTCGAAAACCCCTTGGCGGTGCATGTCATGGGCATCCGCAGCCCGGGCCGGGACGGCAGGTTCTCGGCCGACAGCTACACCGTAACCTCGTTCGATCCCAGCGAATTCGACGAGGACATCGTCTGGGCGGATGGATTCTTCGTGCGCTGGCCCCAGAAGAAAGAGAATTGAACCTTGGCGGGTTCGCCGGGCTCCTTGCGTAGATCAGATGACAAACAGCCGGCCTCGGATGAGATCGAGCCC
>DATLNC010000307.1:0-30495 GCA_035536935.1 Thermoanaerobaculia bacterium | reverse complement strand
TCGCTGATCCCCGAAGTGCGGCACGTGGTGGCGGTGGCGAGCGGCAAGGGCGGCGTGGGCAAATCGACCGTCGCCGCGAACCTGGCCGTCAAGCTGGGGCAGCTCGGCTACCGCGTCGGCCTGCTGGATGCCGACATCTACGGCCCGTCCGTGCCCATGATGTTCGGCATCACCGAAAAGCCGCGGGTGGACGGCAACCGCATCATCCCGTTCCAGAAGTACGGCATCAAGGTCATGTCGCTCGGCTTCATCATGGAGACGGACACGCCGGTGATCTGGCGCGGTCCCATGGTGATGCGCGCCATCGAGCAGATGCTCGGCGACGTGGAGTGGCGCGAGCTCGACTACCTGATCCTCGACCTGCCGCCGGGAACGGGCGACGCGCAGCTCACGGTGACGCAGAAGGTCCCCCTGGCCGGGGCGGTGATCGTGACCACGCCTCAAGATGTAGCTCTGATCGACGCGCGCAAGGGCTTGGCCATGTTCAAGAAGGTCAACGTGCCGGTCATCGGGATCATCGAGAACATGTCCTCGTTCGTCTGCCCGCACTGCGGCGAGGTCACCGACATCTTCAAGAAGGGGGGAGGGGAGCGGACGGCCGACATCCTGGACACGGCCTATCTCGGAGCGATCCCGCTCGACCCGAAGATCGTGCTCGGCGGCGACGCCGGGGTGCCGATCGTCGTGGCCGAGCCTGACGGGCCGCACGCCGACGCCTTCCGCGTGGTCGCCGAGGCGGTGGTCGAAGAGGTCGCCCGGCAGAGCGAGATGAAGCCGAAACTCTCAATAGTTTGATCCCGTTCCCCCTCTCCCCGGGAAAAACCCCTCATGTCCATAGCCCTCATTGCGGACGCACACATCGGAGGGCCCGGCGGAAGCGCCGGGCCTCTGATCGATCAGCTCAAAGCCCTGCCGCCCCAGGGCTGCGAGCGGCTGATCCTGATGGGGGACCTCTTCCAGGCCTGGATCGGCTCCCCCCACTTCGAGACCCCCGACATCGCCGCCGTCGTCGCCGCGCTCCGCGACCTCCGGCGCCAGGGCCTGCGCATCGACTACGTGGAAGGGAACCGGGATTTCTTCCTCGCGGGCAGCCCATATGCCGATGCCTTCGACGTTGCCCTGGAAGTCGCTTTCGAGGTGGGAGGAACACGCTATCTGGCGGTCCATGGCGACGGTCTCAACGACCGGGACTGGCAGTACCGCTTCTGGCGCAAGCTCTCCAAGTGCCCGCCGGTCCGCTTCGCCGTCTTCCACATCCCGCACGGGCTCGCCCACCGGATGGTCCACTCGACCGAGCAGCGGCTCTCGCGGACCAACTTCAAGCACAAGGCGAACGTCCCCGAGGAGGCCATCCGCCGCTATGCGGAGCGCCGGCTCTCCGAGGGGCACGACGTGCTGCTCCTGGGGCACTTCCACGAGCCGCACGTCTGGACCGTAGGCGGTGGTGAGGTCCGTCTGATGGATGCCTGGTTCCGGAGCCGGAGGGTGGAATGGCTGGGATAGACTCAGACCATGAGCAAAAGATCCGTTCCAGCTCAGGACCGCCAGACCGTGACCCCCGAGGGCGTCCGGATCGAGCCGCGGATCGCGGGCGTGGCCGTGCGCCCGGCCGCGACTCACGTTGACGAACGCGGCGAGCTGTGCGAGATCTTCAATCCCGCCTGGAAGCTTCATGAGGCGCCCCTGGTCTATGCCTACCAGTCGATGGTGCGGCCCCACAAGGTCAAGGGCTGGATCGTCCACCGTATTCAGGACGATCGCCTGTTCGTCAGCCTGGGAACGCTCAGGATCGTGCTTTACGATGCCCGCGAGGACTCGCCGACCAAGGGCATGATCAACGAGCTCTTCTTCAGCGAGCGCAACCGGGCGATGATCGTCATTCCAAGCGGTGTCTATCACGCGGTGCAGAACGTGGGCGAGTCGGATGCCTACTTCATCAACCTGCCTACACGGGCCTACGATCACGCTCATCCCGACAAGTACCGCCTGCCGCTCGATACGGACCTCATCCCGTTCCGGTTCGACGAGAAACTGGGCGGCTGAGGCATGGCGGACGGCGACCGCCCGCTGGTCAGCGTCGTCATTGCGACGTACAACTGGAGCAGCGTGCTGCGCTACTCGATCGCGAGCGCGCTGGGCCAGACGTTCGGGTCAATCGAGGTCCTGGTCGTGGGCGACGGCTGCACCGACGACTCGGCCGAGGTCGTAGCCTCCTTCGATGACCCGCGTGTGCGCTGGCACAATCTGCCGTCCAACTCGGGCAGCCAGGCGGAGCCGAACAACACCGGCATTGCCCTCGCGCGCGGCGAATACGTCGCCTATCTTGGGCACGACGATCTCTGGCATCCCACGCATCTGGAGACGCTGGTCGACCTGGCGCGGCAGGGTCGGGGCGATCTCTTCTACACGCTCGCCGCGATCATCCATCCGGACGGAGAGCGCCAGATCTCGGGTCTCACAGCGTCGGGAGAGCTGAGCCCCGGCGATTTCGTCCCACCGTCGAGCGTCCTCCATTCCCGGCGGTTGACCGAGGAGATCGGCCCGTGGCCCGATCCGCGCGCCATCGACGTGCCCATCGACGTCGAGCTCTACGAGCGGGCTCGGCGCGCGGGCAAGGTGTTCGTGGGCAGCGAGCGGCTCACGGTCTTCAAGCTCCCTTCCAGCACCCGCAAGGGCTCGTATGTGGAGCGCCCCTCGCACGAGCAGGCGGAGCTCGCCCGCCGCCTGCGTGAGGAGCCGGACATCCAGTTCCGCGAGCTGCTCGAAATCACGCGCTCGTTTCTCGTTCGGCCTGCGCGTCCGGTGCGGGGGCCATCGCGAGTGGCGAACGCTCCGCCCGGATGGATCTTTCGGCAGCTCCGCCAGATGCGCGGTCTGGAAGCCGCGGATCTGTCCATGGAGCCGCTTCCCGGAGATCTGACCTTTGAGCTGCGCGCGGAGCGCCCGCCGGCGAGCGCGCAGGCCGGGCAGAAGCTCTCTCTCCAGGTCGATGTCCAGAACGGCTCGCAATTCACGCTTGCGAGCGCGCTCCCCCATCCCGTTCACCTGAGCTATCACTGGCTCGGGGAGGACGGCGGCATGATCGTCTACGACGCGCCCCGATCGGCGCTGCTGCCGCCGCTTTCGCCGGGAGCCCGCGGAAGCTACGCGGTCGAGGTGACTGCGCCCGAGTCTCCCGGCCGCTATACGCTGCGCTTGGCGCTGGTCCAGGAAGGCATCCGCTGGTATGACGAACCGCGCGACGGAGCGGAGTGGCCGTTCGAGGTGCGTTAGACTCCCCCGGCCATGGCGATCCGCGTCACCATGCTCGGCAGCGGGACCTCCACCGGAGTGCCGGTGATCAATTGCTCGTGCAAGGTCTGCACGTCGGACAACCCGCGCAACCGGCGGTGGCGGCCGGGGCTCAAGCTGGAGATCGGGAATGGGGTCGTCCTCGTGGACACGCCCACCGACCTGCGCGAGCAGGCGCTCCGCTTCGGCATTCCCCGAGTGGATGCGGTCGTCTTCACCCATGCCCATGCCGACCACATCTTCGGGCTCGACGACGTGCGGATCTTCAACTTCCGCCAGCGCATGGCGATCCCCTGCTACGGCTCGGACCTGACGCTCCAGGCCATCCGGCGCACGTTCGCCTATGTCTTCGAGGAGACCCAGGCGGGCGGCGGCAAGCCGCAGCTCGACCTGATCGGGATCCGCGAGCCGTTCCGGCTGCTCGGACGCGAGATCGTGCCCGTTCCGGTCTGGCACGGCGACCTGGAGGTCTTCGGCTACCGCATGGGAAGCTTCGCCTACGTGACCGACTGCAACCGCATCCCGGACGAGAGCTTTCCACTGCTTCAGGGGGTCGAGACCCTGATCCTGGACGCCCTGCGCTTCCGGCCGCACGCGACCCACTTCTCGGTGGACGAGGCGATCGCCGTGGCGGAGCGGATCGGCGCGTCGCGGACCATCTTCACCCATCTCGCCCACGAGATCGACTACGGCGACCCCTCGATGCTGCCGCCGGGAGTGGAGTTCGGCTATGACGGGCTTGTCTTCCAAGTCGATTGAGGGCCGGCTGCGGGTCCCCTCGTCCAAGAGCCTGAGCCACCGCTGGCTCAATGTGGCGCTGCTGTCGCGCCGGCCCATGGTCATCGAGCGCCCTTTGGTCTCCGAGGACATTCATCTCTTCCTCGCGGCCCTCGGGCGCTGCGGGTTCCAAGTGGAGGAGAGGGGGGACGACGTCCACCTGCAGCCGGTCGAGACGCCGGCCGGGGAGGTGGAAATCTTCTGCGGCAATGCCGGGACCATGCTCCGCCTCCTGGTGGCGACCTTCACCGTCGTGCCGGGGATCTGGCGGCTGGACGGCATTCCGCGGCTGAGAGAACGTCCCGTCCGGCCCCTGGTCGATGCCCTGCGCAAGCTCGGGGCAAATATCGAGTACCTCGGCGAGGAGGGCTTCGTGCCGCTGCGCATCGAGGGGGGCACGCTCGGCGCCGGCACGACCCTGCTCGACGCCGGCGAGTCGAGCCAGTACCTCTCGGCCATTCTCATGGCAGCGTTGCGGGCGCCGGGGGAGGTGACCGTCGAGGTCAGCTCTCTCACTTCCGGCCCCTATGTAGATGTCACCCTGGGGGTCGTCGAGGCCGCGGGAGGACGGATCGAGCGTTTGGGGGACAAGCTGTGGCGGGTGCACCCCTCCGGCCTGCATGCCGAACACGCTCGGGTCGAGGGGGATTGGTCGGCCGCCTGCTACCCGGCTGCCGCGGCGGCCCTGACCGGCGGCAAGGTCGTGCTCGAAGGGCTCGCCCGCGATTCGCGCCAGGGCGACCGGGGATTCCTGGACCTCCTCCTGAAGATGGGCGCCGAGGCCGATTGGCGAGGGGATGAGCTGGAGGTCCGCGGGACGGGCCGGCTCGTGGGCATCGAGGCGGATCTCTCTACCATGCCCGACCAGGTGCCCACCCTGGCCGCGCTCGGGCCTTTTGCCGAGGGCGAGACGCACATCTTCAACGTCGCCCACCTCCGCATCAAGGAGAGCGATCGGCTGGAAGCCATGGCGACCGAGCTGCGCAAGCTCGGCGCCGAGGTGGACGAGGGGCCGGACAGCCTGCGCATCCCGGGCATCTGGGCCCATGCCGCTCCTCCTGACGGCACCGTGCTCATCGATCCCCGGGGCGACCACCGGATCGCCATGAGCCTGGCCCTCGCTGGACTGCGCCGCCCCGGCGTGGTCGTGGATTCACCCGAGGTCGTGTCGAAGTCCTATCCGGGGTTCTGGAAAGACCTTTCTACGCTGATGAGTTGATCCGAGTCGCTCGGGGATATCCCTCATTTGCTCGGGTAAATCCCCGAGTCGCTCGGACTGACACGACAAGTACTCTCCAAGCGCACCCGCTCTGCGGTACTATACGCGACCACATGCTCTCCATCCATGTCGAGGTGCTCTGGAGATGAGCCCGGCCCTGCTGGTCGTGCATCCATCGCTGGAGCCCGTTCCCCGATCGATCCCCCTGGCGGCGGCCCGGCTCACGGGCCAGCAGCGGATCGGTGTGCTGTTGGAGGCCGCGGGCCTCCTCTCCTTGCTCGACCGCGCCGGATGGGCGGTGCTCGACTGGTCGCTCGTACGGGTGACTCCCGAGGGGCGGCTCGCGGTTCCGGAGGCGGCGCCGGGCCTTTCCGAACGGCACGCCCAGGAGATACTCCGGGAGCTGCTCGGACGCCTGTTTCGCCACGAGGGAAGCGGCGCCCTGGCCGGACGGGGTCCGGCGAGCCGAGCTGCTCGGGCGCTGGTCGACCGCTGGTTCCAGTCGCTGGCCCCTCTCGCTCCAGACGAGGCGGTCTCGCAGATCCTGGTCGATGCGCCCTTTCTCTGGGAGCCCGCCTTCGGCCCGGTCCGGACGGCTCTCTGCGGCCAGATCGATGAGAGCGTCTGGGTCGCGGGGCCGCGAGAATTCCGCCTCCTGTCGCGGACGCGAAGCCTGGCGGAGCTGCGGGAGCTCCTCGCTGGCCCCGAAGCGCGGGCGCTCTGGGAAGGGGACGAGAAGGATGAGCTGGTCGCTCAGGCCGGCTCGCTCGCGGACCGCGGACGGACCGAAGCGGCCCTGGCTCTGCTCGAAGGCTTGCGGTCGCCGGCTGCCGAGACGGTACGGGCCCGCTGTCAGCTCTACCTCGGGCAGCTCGGCGCGGTGCGGGCCACCCTCCGCCGCCTCGAAAACGAGCCATTGACCGCGGAGCAGGCGGTCGAGCTGGCCGAGATCGCCGCCCGCGTTCTCGCCAACGGCGGAGACGCCGAGCGCGCCCAGCCCTGGGTTCGAAGGGCGCTGGAGCTTGCGGACCCGGCCGGCGGCGCGGTCGGAGCGCGGGCCGGCCTGGTCGCCGCCCTGTCCGCGTGGGATCGGGGCGATCTCCCCGAAATGGACCGCTGGCTGGAGATCACCCGGCCGGCTTGCTCGGAACCCGGCCTGCCCAACCTTGCCTGGCGCTGGCACCACGCTCGCGCGCTCCGCGCCTTTCGTGAGCCGGGACAGGGAGAGGAGGTAGCCGTGCAGATCGCGCGGGCGATCCGGGTGGGCCGGCGCACCCTCTCCAGGCAAGAGGCCGCCGGCCTGTGGAACGACCTCGGCCTGGGACGCGCCCAACTCGGAGATCTCGCGGGAGCCGAGCGCGCCTTTCTCCATGCGGCCCACCTGCTCGAGCAGTGCGATGGCCCGCGAAAGATCACGCTAGCCCTCCCGAACCTCGCCGAGATCCGTTTGCGCCGCGGGCGGCTCCTGGGTGTCCGGGAGATCCTGGAGCGGACCTCGGCCGAAAACCGGCTCGCGGGCAATCTCCGCGGGCTGGGACTGGATACCGGCATGCGAGCCCGCTTCGAGCTGGTGATTGGACGGCCCGAGGCCGCTCTGACCCTCTGCCGCGAAGCGCTGCTCGCGCCAGGATCGGATGCCGATGCCCTGCATCTGTTCGCCGCCCGTGCGCTCGGCTGGCTCCGCTGTCCACAAGAAGCCGCGGCCGAGCTGAGTCTCGTCGGCACGTTCGACGCGCTGGAGCCCGAGGAATTGCCCGCGGTCCGCGCCCATGCCGGAGACCGCGAAGGTGCTCTGCGCGAAGCGGAGGGTACGCTTTTTCATCCGCTCTGGCTCGGAGCGCTCGCCGGCAATCCGATCCCCATGTCCGGCTGGGAGGCGCTCTCCAATCTGGAGCCCTACCGGGCCGCCCGCCTGGTCTTCGATCTCGATTTGATCGCTCCGGGATGTGTTCCATCTCTCTGGCTCCGTACCGCCGTGGCAACCTTTCGCAAGATGGGCGCTCTCGCTGCGGCCGAGAGGCTGGAGGCTCGCGACCAGGGACCGTGGCACGCGCTGGCAATCTTTTTCGAAAAGGGAGATCCCGAGGCTCTCGCGCAACTTTATGAGCAGCTCGGGCCTTCAGACGGTGCGCAGGCTCGCGCGCTGGCTGCTCTTGCTCGACGCGAACGCGCTCCACTCGTTGAACGCAGATCCGTTCCGTTGGGAGACATGGTGGGGGAGAGCCCCGCCTTTCTCGCTGCGCTCGAACGCATCGGCCGCCTCGCTCCCGGCGATCTTCCGATCCTGATTCTGGGTGAGAGCGGCACGGGCAAGGAACTGGCGGCGCGGCGCATCCACCGCCTGAGCTCGCGCAGCCGGGCACCTTTCATCGCGGTAAACTGCGCGGCCGTTTCCGAGACGCTGATCCTTTCCGATCTGTTCGGACACACCCGTGGCGCATTCACGGGCGCGGACCGCAGCCGGCAGGGTGTGTTCGAAAGCGCCAACGGCGGCACGGTATTCCTGGACGAGATCGGGGATCTTCCGCTCCCAGTACAGGGTCTGTTGCTGCGAGTGCTTCAGGAAGGAGAGGTCCGCCCGCTCGGAGAGACGCTGCCGCGCAAGGTGAACGTGCGGGTGCTCGCGGCCACTCACCGCGACCTAGGTGCCATGATCACGGAGAAAACATTCCGTCAGGACCTTTACTACCGTCTCAAAGGGGGCAGCGTGTCGCTGCCGGCCTTGCGCGATCGGGGTGAGGACGTGCTGCTCCTGGCGAGACGTTTCGTTGTGCGCGGGCTCTCCGCCGAGGCGCGCGCCCTGCTGCTCGGCCATCTGTGGCCGGGCAACATCCGCGAGCTGCAGAACGTGCTGAGCCTGGCTTCCGCCCTCGCCGGCGAAGGCGTGATCGAGCCCGAGCACCTCGAGCTGCCCCAGACGAGGATCGTCCCGGCGGGCTCGTACCATCAACAAGTAGAAGCGCTACGACGGCGATTGATCACCGAGGCGCTCGCCCGCCACGGCGGCAATCACGCCGAGGCCGCGCGCGAGCTCGGGTTGTCGAGGCAATCGATCTCTTATCTGATCCGGCAGCTCAGACTGGGTTAGCGAGAGGCGCGAAGTCCTCGCGCAAGCAGGGGCGGAGAAGGTCCGCGATCCGTTCCAGCTCCTCGCGGTCCACGTCGTCGAACGCCGCGGGCTCGTAGGAATCGAGGTCGAGCACCGCAGCCAGCTCTCCATCCGGATCGTAAATCGGCACCGTGATCTCCGAACGCGCCGCGGAATCGCAGGCAATATGACCTGGAAAGGCGTGCACGTCGGGCACTACCTGCGTTCTTCTCTCGCGCGCGGCGGCACCGCAAACGCCGCGATCGAACGGGATCTCCAGGCAGCCGAGCGGGCCTTGATAGGGTCCGACGCGCATCAATCCCGGCGCCACGACGCGATAAAAACCGGTCCAACTGGAGTAGGGAATTTTCGCGTGCAGGATGCACGCGCTCGACGCCATGGCCGCGATGGGATCTGCCAATCCATCCAGCACTGCTCCCAGCTCTACAAAGACTTCGCGATAAAGCGCTCGTTTTTCTGTTTGGTCCATGATGGGATTTTAACGATCTTTTCTCCAAACTGTTGACTTTTGACCGTTCCTTTTTGATAATGAGCGCGTGCATGCAATGGGGGATTCCCCCTGTTTCCCTTTGACAACCAGGAGGCGAGGCGCCAATGGCAGAAACAGACACGTCAGACAGAAAGCTCTACACCCTATCCGAGATTTCCCAGCGTACCGGTATCTCGATGCCTACCCTGCAGCGCTATAAGAAGATGTACCAGTCCCGCATCCCTGCCGAAGGCAAGGGGCGCAAGCAGCGCTATCCCGAGGACTCGCTTCCGGTTTTCGAACAGCTTCGCGTCGAGAACGCGGGCCGGCGCGGCCGGCCGCGCAAGGATGCTTCGGCTGCGCGTCCGGCTGCATCCGCCAGCCGTGGCCGTGGCCGCAAGGCGGCGGCTGCCGCTCCCGCTCCGGCTGCAAAGCGCGGCCGCAAGCCTGCCGCGAAGCCTGCGGCGAAGCCGGCGGCTTCCAAGCGTGGCGGTGCTCGCGGTACCCGCGGCGGTCGCAAGTCCGCGGCGTCCGGCGGTCGTTCCAATCTCCTGACGCTCGGACAGGTCAGTGAGCAGACCGGCATCTCCTATCCGACTCTGGTCCGCTACGTGCGTTTGCACAGCAACCGTCTGCCCTCCGAGGGCACGGGCCGTTCCCGCCGCTTCCATCCCGAGGCGGTCGCCGTGTTCAGTCAGCTCCGTTCGGAGAGCGGCCGCGGTGGACGCAAGCCGGCCGCTGCCAAGGCGGTCCGTGGTCCGGCTCGCGGCCGTGCCGCGGCGAGCAGCAGTGGTGATACGTCGCACCAGCGGCTCAAGGCTCTCGAAAGGGCGCAGCAGGATCTCGAGAAGAGGTTTCGCGGCTTCGTCCAGAGCCTGCAGAAGCTGTTCCGCTAGACCTTCATGGCAGCGAAGATAAAAGCCCCGGCGTGCCGGGGCTTTTTACGTTTTGAGGTGGTCCCATCCTGAAGCGGGCAGCCTTCTTCGCCGGCCTTCGCGAATCCAATCGATCTTCTTCTCGCGCAGGATCCTGCCGATCTTGTGGCAGCCCGGAGGCTGCATGCCGGGAGGCAGAGTGAAGAGCAGGACGTAGTCCTCGCCGCCGGAGAGCGCGAGCTCGTACGGATCTACGGAGAGAGTCTTGCAGAGATCAAAGAACCCACCTGGCAAGGGGAGCACATCCGCATCGATCACCGCGCCGACCCCGCTCTCGCGGCAGAGCCGGTGGAGATCGATCGCCACGCCGTCGGAAACGTCCATGCTGGCGCCTTCGGCCTGCTGTCCAAGCCATCTTCCCAACTCGAGCTGCGGCACGGGGAGGAGATGGCGGCGCACGGCCCGGTGCCTTTCATCAGCTCCGCGAGCGATCAGGATTCGTCCGGCGGCGGACTCTCCCACGGTGCCTCCCAGCCAGAGGTCGTGTCCCGGTTTCGCATCGCTGCGGCGGAGCCAGCGCCCTCCATCCGGTTTCGTTCCGATCAGGGTGAGCGTGGCCACGACCTGATCGCAGCGCGCGAGGTCGCCGCCCGCGAGCGTCACGTTCCAGAGGCTGCAGGCCTCCGTGAACGCGCGGAAGAAGCGGTCGTGATCGAAGTCCGGCGGAGCCGAGAGTGCGAGGAAGGCATGGCTCGGCTCGGCGCCCACCCCGCCCATCGCTGCCAGATCTGAAAGGTTGACCGCGAGCAGGCGGCGCGCCACGTGCGCAGCATCGAGACTGGGGATGAAGTGGACTCCCGAGATCTGGCTGTCGACGGTGACCGCGATCTCTCCCGAGAGGGAGAGAATCGCGGCGTCGTCTCCGATCAGGGAAGAGGGACCGAGCCGCGCGCGCAACCGACGGAGCAGCTGGTCTTCACTCACACGTTCGCGGTCTGCGGAACGGTTTCGGGAGCTTGCGCCGGAGCGGTCTCGTCGAGGAGCGCGAGCTTCAGCACCTCGTCCATGTGCTCGACGAAGTGGAAGACGAGGTCTTTCTTGATCGTGTCGGGGATCTCGATGAGGTCGCGCCGGTTGAGCTTGGGAACGATCATGGTGTGGATGCCGGCGATCTTGGCCGCGAGCGTCTTTTCCTTCAAACCGCCGATCGGCAGCACGTCGCCGCGCAGCGTGATCTCGCCGGTCATGGCCACGCGCCGGTTGACCGCCTTCTTCGTCAGGACCGAGATGATCGCGGTGCCCATGGTGATGCCCGCGGACGGGCCGTCCTTCGGGATCGATCCCGCCGGCACGTGCACGTGGACATCGTGCTTGGCAAAGAAATCTTCGGGGATGGAGTGCTGGCCCGCAAAGGTGCGGGCATAGGAGAGAGCGGCCTGCGCGGATTCTTTCATCACGTCGCCGAGCTGGCCGGTGAGCAGAAGCTGCCCCTTGCCAGGCACCGCCACGACCTCGATGAAGAGCAGATCGCCTCCCACCGCGGTCCAGGCGAGGCCGGTCGCGACGCCGACGCGGTCGCGCTCCAGCAGCTCTTCGGAGAAGTGCTTGCGGGGGCCGAGAAGCTCTTCCACCTTGCCTCCATCGATCACCACGCCCGCCATCTCGCCGCGGGCGACCCGCACCGCGACCTTGCGGCAGACCGCGGCGAGCTCGCGCTCCAGGTTGCGCAGCCCCGCCTCTCGCGTATATCCGGAGATGATCTGATGCAGCCCCTCGTCGGTGAACGTGATCTGTCCCTCGGCGAGGCCGTTCTCCTTCATCTGCTTGGGAATGAGGTGGAGGCGCGCGATGCGCAGCTTCTCCTCCTCGGTGTAGCCGCTCAGGCGGATCACCTCCATGCGGTCGAGGAACGCGGGCTGGATCGTGTCGAGCATGTTCGCGGTAGCGATGAACATCACCCGCGAGAGGTCGTAGGGTAGAGCAAGATAGTGATCGACGAAGCTGAAGTTCTGCTCCGGATCCAAAACCTCGAGCAGCGCCGAGGACGGATCGCCGCGGTAGTCCGCTCCGATCTTGTCGATCTCGTCGAGCACGAAGACCGGATTGCTCGTGCCCGACTGGCGGATGCCCTGGAGGATGCGGCCGGGCAGCGCTCCGACATAGGTGCGGCGGTGGCCGCGGATCTCCGCCTCGTCGCGCACTCCGCCGAGCGCGATGCGCACGAACTTGCGTTCCATGGCGCGGGCGATCGATTTTCCGAGCGACGTCTTGCCCACGCCGGGCGGGCCGACGAAGCAGAGGATGGGACCGCGCGTGTCGGATTTGAGCTTGCGCACGGCGAGATATTCGAGGATGCGCTCCTTGATCTTTTCCAGGTCGTAGTGATCCTCGTCCAGCACCTGCTGGGCATGGTCGAGGTCGAGGTCGTCCTCGGAAAGGGTTTCCCAGGGGAGCGCGGTCAGCCAGTCGAGATAGCTGCGGATGATCTGCGTCTCGGCGCTCTCCGGGTGGCTGCGCTCCAGGCGCCGGATCTGGCGTTCCATCTCCTCGCGCGCGTCGTCCGAGATCTTGCGCTCGTCGGCGAGCCGGCGATAGTTCTCGATCTCTTCCGTGAGCTCTTCGCCTTCGCCGAGCTCCTGCTGGATGGCTTTGAGCTGCTGGCGCAGGAAGTACTCGCGCTGGCTGCGGTCGATCTCGCCGCGGGCCTGAGAGGAGATCTCCTGCTGCATGGTGAGCACCTGGATCTCGCGTGCGATCAACTCGCTCGCGCGGCGCAGGCGCTCCATGGGATCGATCATCTCGAGGACGGCCTGGGCCTCGGCGATCTTCAGATCCAGGTTGCTGGCCGCGAGGTCGGCGAGGCGGCCCGGATCTTCCAGGTTTGCGGTGATGACCATGACCTCGGGGGAGATGCCCTTGCCGAGGGTGACGGCGCGGTCGAGGCTCTCCTTGACGCTGCGGATGAGCGCCTCGGTCTCCAGCCCGGCGGGCGGACGGGGCTCTTCGATGCGCTCGATCTTGGCTTGCAGGTATGGCTCCACCTGGCTGATGTGGTGGATGCGGGCGCGCGAGAGTCCCTGAACCAGGATGCGGATGCGGCCGTCGGGCAGCTTGAGCATCCGCATGATGACCGCGGCGGTGCCCATGTCGTACAGATCACCTTCGCCGGGGTTGTCGACGGCGGCGTCGCGCTGGGCCACGAGCATGATGACCCGGCTCTCGGCCAGGGCGCGGTCCACGGCCAGGACGCTCTTGTCCCGCCCCACGGACAGGGGGAGGATGATGTAGGGAAAGACCACCGTGTCCTTGAGCGGCAGGACCGGCAGGACGTCGGGAATCTTGATCGCTTCTTCCGGCGGATCGGTCGGCGGCTTGTTCATTCCATGGAGCCCTCGTTGGGTCCCTCGACCTCCTGGATATGCAATACCCGAGCCTCTTGGCGCTTGTCCTGGATCTTCGGAAATTCGATCGTCAGGAGGCCATCGGCGAGGTGCGCGCTGCCTTGATGTGTATTGACTGGAGAGAACAGATGGATTTCACGGAAGAAGCGGCCGTGGCCCCGTTCCATGCAATGGAACTTGATCCGCTGGGCTCCCGGGCGCGGCGTCGACTTGGTGCCGGAGAGGGTCACCAGCGTGCCGCGCACCGTCACCTGGAGGTCGGACGCGGCGAGGCCGGGCAGCTCGGCGAGGATCACCACCGAACTCGGGTCTTCGACCACGTCGATGGACGGCTGCCATTCGCCGCCGGCCGGGAGGCTGCCTTCGCTGAGCTTGACGGCCTCCTGGAACAGGCGGTCGACCTCGGCCTGGAAGCGGGATAGAAAGAACAGCGAGGCGTAACGTCCGCCCATGGATCAGGCCTCCGGTTTTTTCGGGGGATTTGGATGTGCGGGCTGGATCAGGGATGTGAGCACGTCCATGAACGCGTCGACATCCTCGAAGCGGCGGTAGACGGAGGCGAAGCGCACGTAGGCGACCTGGTCGAGCTCGCGCAGCTTTTCCATGATGAAGGCGCCGATCTCCTGCGTGGACATCTCGCGGTCTTCGCGGTCGTGGAGCATGCTCTCGGTCTCGTCCACGATGCTTTCGAGCTTGCGCGTGGGGATCGCCCGCTTCTCGCAGGCCTTGAGCAATCCGCCGAGGAGCTTCTTGCGGCTGAACTCCTCGCGCGTGCCGTCGTGCTTGATGACCATGTAGGGGATGTCCTCGATCTGCTCGTAGGACGTGAACCGCCGGCCGCAGCTCAGGCATTCGCGGCGGCGGCGGATGGTCACGCCGTCGCGGCTCTCGCGCGAGTCTACGACCCGGTCCCGGTTCTCGGAGCAGAAGGGGCACCTCATCGCGGGCCCGGCTACTCCTTGGCGTTCAAAGCGATGTTGAAGTGGAGCAGGAGCTTCTCGAGGCTTGCCGCGTCGGTGATCTCCACCGGCAGGTCGCGGACCGAGTCCATGACCTGGTTCTGATCGTCCTCGACCTGGAAGCTGATCAAAACCCGCTTGGCGCGCTGGAGGTCGGAGCGCTTGAGGTTCATTTCGACGTTCCGCGAGAGCTCGTGCCGGCCGTTGGTGCCCGCAGCTTTGACCGCCGCCGCCGCTGCCGCCGCCGGGGCCGGCGCCTTGGTCCCCTGGCGCAGCTTCTCGAGCTCGCCGAGCACGTCCAGGGAACCCTTCCTGGCCGCCGCCGGTTTCGGCGAAACGGGAGGCGGAGGAGGCGCCGCCGGAGTCGTCAGCCGGGGCGCAGGCTGGGGCAGGACCGGGGGCCCGGGCGGAGGCGGAGGCGCCACGACAGGGTGGGCCGCGGAGACCGCACGCGCGATCGGAGGGGGTGGAGGCGGAGCCGCGGCCTCGGCCGGAGCGGGCGCCGGGGCCTGGGCCGGAGGCCGGGGCGGCCCCGGCGGTTTGGGCGGCGCAGCCTGCGCCTCGGGCCGGGAGAGCCGCTTCTTGAGCGAGAGGAGCGTGACCCGGGAGATCTCCTTGAGCGTTTCGAAGACGCCGACGCCGGAGACCGCGCAAGCCTCGACTTGAGGCCAGTTGCCGCGGTTGAGGGCCTCGTTCAATTCCGCGACGGACAGGATGTCGGGCAGGTCGCGCTTGTTGTACTGCAGGACGAGGGGGAGCGTGTCAGCCGACAACCCCATCTCGGCGAGGTTCTCTTCCAGGTTGCGGAAGGCCTCGGCGTTGGCCTGCAGCATCGCGCGCTGGGAGTCGGCGACGAAGACGATGCCGTCCACCCCCTTGAGCACGAGCTTGCGGGTGGTGTTGTAGAAGACCTGCCCCGGGACGGTGTAGAGCTGGATCCGGGTGTTGAAGCCGGCGATGGAGCCGACGTCGATGGGGAGCAGGTCGAAGAACAGGGTGCGGTCGGTCTCGGTCTCGAGGGAGACCATCTCGCCGCGCGAGTCGGACGTGGTGTGTCCATAGATGAAATGGAGGTTGGTGGTCTTGCCGCACAGGCCGGGGCCGTAGTACACGACCTTGGCAGCCATCTGCATTGTGCTGTAGTTGAAGAAAACCATGTCTTTACCGGCCGAGGACGGGTGGTGAGCATAGCACCTAAGACATGGGCTGGGGAGGGGGAAAACCCGTGGGCCGAGCCTCCTGACCGGCCGGTCATGCCTTTCGACCCGTGGGTGGGACGCTTCCACCCAGCGGTTGGCCGGTCCAACCGGCGGGTTCTTCGTCGGAACCCGCGGGTTTATCGTTCCAACCCGCGGGTTTTGCATGTAAACCGCCGGGTTTTCCCTCCAGGTCCGCCGGTTTTCCCCTCCAACTCGCGGGTTCAGACGTCCGCGAGCGTATTCAGGAGGTCCCGCTGCTCTCGGGTGAGCTCCCCGAGCCTCTCCTTCTGGCGCAAGGTCTCGCGGGCGAGATGGACGGCGAGAGGGAGCTTGTCCGGGGCGAGGGTTCGAAGGGCTTCCAGATGCCGGGTGACGGTCTCGCGGTCTCCCCGGGCGGCCGGGCCGGTCATGACGGCAGCCGGGTCCCCGGTTTCGATCGCCCGGGCCACGGCTCCCCGGCAGAGCTCCAGGTAGCCGCGGACCGCCGCCTCGGGCAACCCCAGCCGCCGCGCCAGATCCTCGGCGAGGGCGAGCAGGGTGATCGCCCCGCCGGCGGCCAGGGTCGCGGCGAAGTGGTAGAGGGCGCGCGCCTCGGGCGCCACTTCTGCCGAAACTCCCCCCCAGGCCGCGGCCAGGCGGTGCGCCAGCTCGCGGGCGGCCGGGTCGCCGTCCACCGCGAAGAACACCCCCCTCGCCTCGGACAGCTCGGGCAGCGGCCGGGGAAAGGCCTTCAGAGGATGCAGGGAGCCCACGGCCGAACCTGCTTCCCGCAGGGGGGCGAGCACGGAGGCGTCCAGGCATCCCGAGGTGTGGAGGGCCACCGCCGCCTGCGGCCGGCGGGCCAGCACCGCGGCAACCTCGGGCAGGGCGGGATCGGAAACAGCTATCAGAAGGAGATCCTGCCCTTCGGAGGAGAGATCGGCCATCCCCTGGCGCCCGGCCATGCCGATCCGCCGGGCGCCCAGCGACTCGAGCCAGGCGGCCAGGCTGGTTCCCACCCGGCCGGGGCCGGCAACGGAGAAGGTCAGTTCCACGGTATCTATATATAACACAGGCACTTACCCCCTCCCCACCTTGACAAGCCAATGCCCCTGCGGCTATTCTCTTAGCACTCTCGGACCGAGAGTGCTAACGTCCGAAAAAGACCATGGAATCCAAGAACCCCGCGATCCTGACGCCGCGCGACCGCGAGATCCTCAAGGACGTCATTCTGACGTACATCCTGACCGCGGAGCCCGTGAGCTCCCGGTCGGTTGCGAAGCACGGGCAGCTCGGGCTGTCCGCGGCCAGCATCCGCAACGTCATGGCCGACCTGGAAGAGTGGGGGTTCCTCGCCCAGCCGCACACCTCGGCGGGCCGCGTGCCCACCCGGGCCGCGTACCACCTCTTCATCGAGACCATGATGGAGACGCGCACGGTCTCCCCGAAGGAGCGGCGCTACATCGAGGAAAACCTGAAGAGCGGGCCGTCCGACGCCGACCAGCTCGTGGAGGTGACCTCTCACCTGCTGTCGGAGCTTTCCAACCAGGTCGGGATCGTGCTCACCCCCACCTGGGGCGATACGGTCCTCAAGGCGGTCGACTTCGTGCCCCTGTCCGGCAACCGGGTGCTGTGCGTCGTGGTCTCCACGACCGGGTTCGTCGAGAACAAGGTCATCGAGACCGAGGAGACCGTGCCGCGCGAGGAGCTGGTGCGGATCTCCAACTACTTGAACGAGAGCTTCGCGGGCCAGACGCTGCGCCAGATCCGCGAGCGCCTGCTGCGCCGCATGGCCGAGGAGCGCGCCCAGATGGACCGCTGGCTCGCCACTACCCTGGAGCTGGCGCGCCGCGGCCTCGACGTCGATCAGGGGCCGGACGTGGTGTTCGAGGGCACCACCTCCCTCCTGGGGCAGCCGGAGCTGGCCGACCTCCACCGCGTGCGCCGCATGTTCGAGACCTTCCACGACAAGGCGCGGCTGGTCAGCCTGCTGAACCAGTGCCTCCTCGGCGGCGGCGTCCGTGTCATCATCGGGGAGGACAGCGACCTCACGTCCGAGCTGGGCTTCAGCCTGGTCGCCAAAACCTACGGTGTGGGCGACCGCACCCTCGGCACGCTGGGGATCTTCGGACCCTCGCGAATGGAGTATCAGAAGATCATCCCGCTGGTGGATTTCCTGGGAGAGACCCTGAGCCGGGCGCTCTCAGAGAGCTTCGCCGGCCCCGAAACACGGTGATCAACCCACGATAATCAGGAGAGGCGATGGCAGACGACAATAAGAACATGGGTGAGGACGAGGCGGTCGCGCTCGACCTGGACGGGCAGACCGACGACCTCGACGCCGCGATGCGCGATGCCGTGGCGGCGGTGGAGGGAGTCGAAGGCGAGCGGGGAAGGGCCTCCGTTGAAGAGACGGACGAGGAGGAGGTCGCCAAGCTGCGGCGCGAGATCGCCGACCTGCGCGACCGCAGCATGCGCACGCTGGCCGACTTCGACAACTTCCGCAAGCGCTCGGAGCGCGAGCGCCAGGAGACCCGCAAGTACGCTCTCCTGGAGCCCCTGCGCGACTTCCTCGAGATCGTGGACAACCTCGGGCTGGCGCTTGCTGCCGCCGGCTCGGCCGACGATCTGAAGCGCGGCGTAGAGATGATCCACCGCCAGATGCAGGAGCTGCTGCGGCGCCTGGGTGTCAAGGAGATCGAGGCGCTCAACCAGCCCTTCGACCCGGCCCTCCACGAAGCGGTGCAGCGCGAGGAGGACCCGACGGTCCAGAAGCCGACCGTAGTCGGGGAGCTGCGGCGCGGCTACATGCTCCACGAGCGGCTGCTGCGGCCGACCATGGTCAAGGTGGCCGTGCCGTCGGAGGGGAAGCCGGCGGTCGAAGGAGTCTAGGGGACGGGAGAGCCTCGGCGTTTCCGCGTACAATACCCGCCAGCTTTCTCTTGTGAGGTTTTCCCGTTGAGCAAGATCCTCGGCATCGACCTTGGCACGACCAACTCCTGCGCGGCGATCGTGGAGGCGACCGCACCCCGTGTGCTGGCGAACCGCGAGGGCAGCCGCACCACGCCCTCGATCGTCGCCTTTGCCGAGGAGGGGGACCGCCTCGTCGGCCAGATCGCCAAGCGGCAGGCGATCACCAATCCCGAGAACACGGTCTACGCGGTCAAGCGCCTGATCGGCCGCAAGTTCTCCGATCCCCAGGTCGCCCGCGCCCGGCAGGTCCTCCCCTACACGCTCATCGAGGCGTCCAACGGCGACATCAAGGTCGAAATTCGCGACCGGCAGTACAGCCCGGAGGAGATCTCGGCCCAGGTGCTGCGCGAGATCAAGGAGTTCGCGGAGGAGGTCCTGGGCGAGCCCATCGTCGAGGCGGTGATCACCGTCCCGGCCTACTTCAACGACTCGCAGCGCCAGGCCACCAAGGACGCGGGCAAGGTCGCCGGCCTCGAGGTCCTGCGCATCATCAACGAGCCCACGGCCGCCGCTCTGGCGTATGGGTTGGAGCGGGTCGAGCAGGGCGGCAACATCGCCGTCTACGACCTCGGCGGCGGCACGTTCGACGTCTCGATCCTCCAGCTCTCCCAGGGGATTTTCGAGGTGCGCTCCACGGCGGGCGACACCTTCCTCGGCGGCGAGGACTTCGACCAGCGCATCATGGACTGGCTGATCGAGGACTTCCAGACGGAAACCGGGATCGATCTGCGCGGCGACCGCATGGCCCTGCAGCGCTTGAAGGAGGCCGCCGAGCGCGCCAAGTGCGAGCTTTCGAGCGCCGACTCGGCGCAGATCAACCTGCCGTTCATCTCGGCCGACCGTTCGGGCCCGCGCCACCTCGCGCGCGGCCTCACCCGCGAGCAGTTCGAGGACCTGGTGCGCGAGCTCGTGGAGCGCACCGAGGGGCCCTGCCAGGACGCGCTCAAGCAGGCGGGCATCCGCGCCGACCAGATCCACGAGGTGCTCCTCGTCGGCGGCCAGACGCGCACGCCCATGGTCATGCAGACGGTCGAGCGCATCTTCGGCCGCAAGCCGAACCGCGAGATCAACCCGGACGAGGTGGTGGCCATGGGCGCCGCGGTCCAGGGCGGCATCCTGCGCGGCGACATCAAGGACCTGGTGCTGCTCGACGTGACGCCGCTTTCGCTCGGCGTCGAGACCCAGGGCGGCCTGTTCACGCGGCTGATCGACCGCAACGCCACGATCCCCACCAAGAACACCCAGGTGTTCACCACGGTGGTGGACAACCAGGACATCGTGGAGGTCCACGTGGTCCAGGGGGAGCGGCAGATCGCGGCGGAGAACAAGTCGCTGGGCCGCTTCGAGCTGGTGGGCATTCCTCCTGCGCCGCGCGGCGTGCCGCAGATCGAGGTGACGTTCGCGATCGATTCGAACGGCATCGTCAACGTGGCGGCGCGGGACATGACCACGAACCAGTCGCAGAGCATCCAGATCACGCCCTCGGGCGGCCTTTCCGAGGACGAGGTCAAGCAACTGGTGGACGAGGCGAGCGCCCAGTCGAAGTCCGACCTCCAGAAGCGGGAGCTCCTGACGCTCAAGAACCGGCTGGAGGGACTGATCTACAGCAACGAGCGGGTCTACGAGCAGTTCCGGGACATGATCAACGAGGCGGAATCGAAGAAGATCCACGAAACGTTGCTCAAGGCGCGGGTGGCCCTCAACGAGGACAAGCGCGCCGACCTGGAGGCCGCCATCTACGATTTGAACGGGATTTCGCGCACGCTGTCGGACGTGATGCTGTCCAAGGCGGGCGGCCCCGACCGGAAGGGTTGAGAATGGCGAAAAGGGACTACTACGAGGTGCTGGGCGTCGAGCGGAACGCCGGGCAGCAGGAGATCAAGTCGGCGTACCGCAAGCTGGCTCAGAAATATCACCCGGACCGCAATCCCGGGGACAAGGAGGCCGAGGAGAAGTTCAAGGAGGGCGCCGAGGCCTATTCGGTGCTTTCGGACCAGGACAAGCGGGCGCGCTATGACCGGTTCGGCCACCAGGGCGTGGGCGGCGCCGCCGGCTTCGGCGGCATCGATCCGACGATCTTCGCGGACTTCTCGGACATCCTGGGCGACTTCTTCGGCCTCGGCGGCGGAGGGCGGGGGCGCGGCGGCTCGGGTATGACCCGGGGCGCGGACCTGCGCTACGACCTGACGCTCACCTTCGAGGAGGCGGCGTTCGGCGTGGAGACCACGCTGCGCGTGCCGCGCCTGGAGACCTGCGAGGAGTGCAAGGGGACGGGCAGCCAGGGAGGGACGGCGCCGACGCTCTGCTCGGGCTGCGCCGGCCGCGGCCAGGTGCGCTTCACGCAGGGCTTCTTCACGGTGGCCCGCACCTGCCCGCAGTGCCATGGCGAGGGCCGTGTGGTCTCGGACCCGTGCAAGGTGTGCGGCGGCGAGGGGCGGGAGGAGAAGGAGCGGTCGCTTTCCGTCAAGATCCCGGCCGGCGTGGACACCGGCGCGCGCCTGCGGCTGGTGGGGGAGGGCGAGCACGGCCGGCGCGGCGGTCCGGCGGGCGATCTCTATGTGGTGGTGCAGGTCCGGCCGCACGCGAAGTTCCGCCGCGACGGCTCGAGCGTCTTCTCGAAGTTCACGATCAGCTTCCCGCAGGCGGTGCTCGGCACCAGCGTCGAGGTGGACACGATCCACGGCAAGTCCACGCTGGAGATCCCGTCCGGCACTGCGCACGGCCGCGACTTCCGGCTGCGGCACCAGGGCATCGAGCGCCTGGACGGCAGCGGCAAGGGCGACCACGTGGTGACGGTCGAGGTCGACGTCCCCAATCCCCGCACTCTTTCCGAAGAGGAGCTGCAGCTTCTCCGCCGCCTGGCCGAGATCCGCGGCGAGTCGGTCCGGGAGGAGCGCGGGGTGTTCGACCGGGTCAAGAATTTGTTCGGGTAGGGAGATGCCCTATCTCCGCCGCACCTACCACCTTCCCGCCGATCTCGAGGAGGTCGTGCTCGTCGACCTCTGGGCGGCGGGAACGCTCGGGGTGCAATCGATCCCGGGGGGGCTGGAGGCGTGGTTCCCCGATGGTTCCGAGCCGGAGCTGCCGGCGCGGCCCGGGGTGGTGGCGGGCCCGCTGGAACCGGTCCCCGATACCGACTGGATGGCGGGATACCGGGAGCGGGCTCTGCCGTTCCCGGTCGGGCGCACGCTCTTCGTCGATCCTCACGAGCCGGAGGAGGCATCTCCGGACGTCCCGGACGGGCGCCGGCTCCTTCGCCTGCCTGCCCGCACCGCGTTCGGCATCGGCAGCCACGAGTCCACGAGCCTCGCGGTCGAGCTGCTCGAAAATGCGGACCTCCGCGGCCGGCGGGTCCTGGACGTGGGCACCGGCACCGGCATCCTCGCCTTTGCCTCCATGCTCCTCGGGGCAGCCGAGGTGGTCGCGTTCGACATCGACCCGGCCTCTCCGTTCAACGCGATGGTCAACCGGCGGCTGAACCGGCTCCAGCCGCGGCTCTTCGTGGGCACGTCCGCCGCCATCCGTCCCGGGACCCATTTCGACCTGGAGCTGATCAACGTCATCCCCGAGGAGATCGGCCCGGAGATGCCGGGGCTGGTCCGGATGCTCCGGCCGGGCGGCGAGGCGATCCTGTCGGGGATCCTGGCGGAGCGCGGGGACGAGGTGCTGGCGAGCGTCCGAGCCCTCGGGCTGGTCGAGCGCGAGCGCCGCGAGGCCGGCGAGTGGATCGCCTTCAGAGCTGGCAAATGATCACCCTGGTCACCGAAGAGCTCGACTCCGGAGAGGTGACGGTCGAGGGCGAGGCCTACCGCCACCTCTTCCGGGCCCGGCGCGTGCCGGTCGGCGCCGACGTGCGGGTCGTGGACGGTAAGGGACGTGCCCGTTGGGGCAGGGTCGCGCGCGTGGACCGCAGCTCGGCCCGGGTTGTCTTGAGCGATCCGGCGCCCACCAACGAGCCCTCGTTCCGGCTCGACCTCCTGGTGCCGACGTTCCGGCCCGAGCGCGCCTCCTGGCTGGTGGAGAAGGCCACCGAAATCGGGGTCTCGGCCATCCGGTTCCTCAACAGCGAGCGGGCGCCGCGGACGTTCGGCGACGGCACCATCGAGCGGATGCAGCGGGTGGCCGTGGCCGCGGTCGAGCAGTGCCACCGCTCGCTCGTCCCCGAGATCACCGGCCCGCATCCCTGGGAGGACATCGGCCGGTTCCCGGCCGAAAGGCGCTGGTTTCTCGATCCGCAGGGTGTCATCGGTGGATGGGGACCCCTCGGACAGAGCGGCGCCCTCCTGATCGGCCCCGAGGGGGGATGGGCCCCAGCGGAGCGCGATCAGGTGCTCGCCGAAGGCTGGCTCCCGGTCGGCCTCGGCCCGCGCATCCTGCGCATCGAATCCGCCGGTCTGGTAGGGGCCGCCATGCTCCTGCTCAAATCCGCAAATTGACCCTGCTGCCGGATTCGGGCTAGCATCCCGGCAGCAAGGTCCGCTTACAGGCGCTTTACAGGGAGGTTCTCTTGTCCAACCCCTTCGCCGGTGTCCGCTGGATCTGGATGAACGGCAAGCTCGTGGAGTTCGAGAAGGCCACCATCCACGTGATGAGCCATGTCATCCACTACGGATCGGGTGTGTTCGAAGGTATCCGCTGTTACAAGACCCGCCGGGGCTCGGCGGTGTTCCGGCTGCCGGAGCACGTCCGGCGCCTGGAGCTGTCCGCCAAGATCTACCGGATGACCCTGCCCGGCACCGAGGCGGAGTTCTCCGAGGCCATCCTGGAGACCATCCGCGCCAACGAGCTGGAGGCCTGCTACATCCGGCCGGTCGTCTACCGCGGCTTCGGCAGCCTGGGCGTGAACCCGCTGCGCGCGCCGATCGAGTCCGTGATCTGCGTCTGGTCCTGGGGCAAGTACCTGGGAGACGCGTCGGAGCAGGGGGTCGACGTCTGCGTCTCGTCCTGGCGCCGGCCGGCCAGCCAGGCGCTGCCGGCGGTGGCCAAGGCCACGGGCAACTACTTGAGCTCGGCGCTCATCAAGATGGAGGCCGTCACCAACGGCTATGTCGAGGGGATCGCGCTCGACTCGAGCGGCAACGTCAGCGAGGGCTCGGGCGAGAACCTGTTCATCGTGCGCAACGGCATGCTGGTGACGCCTCCGCTCGCCGCGTCGCTCCTGCACGGGATCACCCGCGACACGGTGATGACGCTCGCCCGCGACATGGGCATCGAGGTGCGCGAGGAGCTCATCTCCCGCGGCCAGCTCTACACCTGCGACGAGCTGTTCCTGACCGGCACGGCCGCCGAGGTCACGCCCGTGCGCTCGGTCGATCGGTACGAGATCGGCAAGGGCTGCCCCGGGCCGGTGACCCAGCGCATCCTGACCCGGTTCAACGAGGTCGTCACCGGCGAGATCGAGGACCGGCACGGCTGGCTCACGCCCGTGGGCCAGCGGGAGAAAACCACCGCAGAGAGCGAGGCGGCCCTGAGCCCCGCCGAGGCATAGCGATGAATATCAACGATCTGCTCAAGATCGCGGTCGAGCGCAAGGCGTCCGACCTCCACCTCAAGGTGGGGAGCCATCCCATCATCCGCGTCGATGGCGAGCTGACGCCGATGCCGGAGTTCAAGAAGCTCATGCAGGAGGACACCATCGCCATGGCGTTCTCCATCATGAACGCCCGGCAGAAGCAGCGTTTCAAGGAGGAGTTCGAGCTCGATATCGCTTATTCGGTGCCGGGCCTCGGGCGCTTCCGCTGCAACGTCTTCCAGCAGCGCGGCGTGGTCGGCCTGGTGCTGCGCGTCATCCCGGCGCGCATCCAGACCGTCCGCGAGCTGATGCTGCCGCCCGTGCTGGAGCGCATCTGCGAGGAGCGCCGCGGCCTGATCCTCTGCACCGGCACGACCGGCTCGGGCAAGTCGACCACGCTCGCCTCGATGATCGATTACATCAACGCCAGCCGCAGCGAGCACATCCTCACGATCGAGGACCCGATCGAGTTCATCCACCGCGACAAGAAGTCGATCCTCAACCAGCGCGAGGTGGACGTGGACACCCGCCAGTTCGCCACCGCGCTGCGCGCCGCCCTGCGCCAGGACCCCGACGTCATCCTCGTCGGCGAGATGCGCGACTACGAGACCATCGAGACAGCCCTGCTCGCCGCCGAGACCGGCCACCTCGTGTTCTCGACGCTGCACACCCTGGACGCGACGGAGACGGTCAACCGCATCATCTCGGTCTTCCCGCCGCACCATCAGAAGCAGATCCGCATCCAGCTCGGGCAGGTGTTGAAAGCGGTCATTTCGCTGCGCCTGGTGCCGCGGGCCGACGGCATCGGCCGCGTGCCCGCCGCCGAGGTCCTGATCTCGACCGCGTACATCCGCGAGTGCATCGAGAACAAGGACAAGACCAAGTACATCCGCGAGCAGATCGCGCTCGGCACCAGCCAGTACGGCATGCAGACGTTCGACCAGTCGCTCTTCCAGCTCTACAAGAGCGGGCTGATCACGCTCGACGAGGCCCTCAAGCGGGCGACCAACCCCGACGAGTTCCGCCTCAAGATCCAGGGCGTGCAGTTCACCTCCGACATCTCGCGCGACCAGATGGAGGAGTCCCTGCAGCTCCAGGGCGAGGACGACCTTCTCACGGGCGGTTCGCAGTTCGAGCTGGAGCAGTTCTAGACAAGTTGACCTGCTACCAGAAAGCCGTTCAGCTCCTGGGCTCCCGCCCGCATTTCCGGCGGGAGCTCCAGGTCAAGCTGGCGCAGCGGGAATTCCCTCCCGAGGAGATCGAGGAGGCCCTCGACCGCCTGGCCGGGCAAGGCTACATTGACGACCGCAAGACGGCCGTAGCCTTCGTCGAGCACCGGCTGGAACACAAGGCCGAAGGCCGGCTGCGGCTCCGGGCCGAGCTGGAAAAGCGGGGCGCTCCGCCCGATGCGGTGGAGGAGGCTCTCGCCGCCGTACCCGAGGACGACCTCGAGGCGACCCGGGAGGCCGCGGAGCGCTGGCGGCGGCTGCATCCCCGGGGAGAGCCCGCTGTCCTCACCCAGCGGCTGGCTCAGCATCTGGCCCGCAAGGGGTTCTCCCGGCGTGCTATCTTTGCCGTCCTGAAAACGGACCTTGAAGAATGAAGAGCGCAGATATCCGCAGCAGCTTCGCCGAGTATTTCCAGGGCCGGGGGCACCGCGTGTTCCCGAGCGCGCCGCTGGTGCCGCAGGGCGATCCCGCCCTGCTGTTCGCCAATGCCGGCATGGTCCCGTTCAAGGACTGGTTCCTGGGCAATGCGAAGCCGGCGTCGCCGCGGGCGGTCAGCGTCCAGAAGTGCCTGCGCGTCTCGGGCAAGCACAACGACCTGGAGAACGTCGGCCCCAGCCCGCGCCATCACACCTTCTTCGAGATGCTGGGCAACTTCTCCTTCGGCGACTACTTCAAGGAGGAGGCCATCCGCGCCGCCTGGGAAATGGTGACCAAGGTCTGGGGGCTGCCGGTCGAGCACCTCTCCGCCACGGTCTACCACGAGGACGACGATGCCTACGGCCTGTGGAAGCGGCTCTCCACCCTGCCGGAGGAGCGCGTCCACCGCTGCGGCGCCAAGGACAACTTCTGGGCCATGGGCGAGACCGGCCCCTGCGGCCCGTGCAGCGAGATCTTCGTCGACCTCCATCCCGACCGCCCCGCGGTCGGTTGGGACGAGGGCACCGAGTCCGGCCGCTACCTGGAGATCTGGAACCTGGTCTTCATGCAGTACGAGCGCGACGAGGCCGGCGTCCTCCATCCTCTGCCGAATCCGTCCATCGACACCGGCGCCGGCCTCGAGCGCGTCTCGGCCGTGCTCCAGGGAGTCGAATCGAACTACGAGACCGACCTCTTCCGGCCGATCCTCGACGCCGCCGCGGACCTGGCGAAGCTCAAATATGGGCAGGACCCGGAGAAGGACGTCTCCCTGCGGGTCATCGCCGACCACCTGCGGGCCGTCACCTTCCTGCTTGCCGACGGCGTGATCCCGGGCAACGAGGGGCGCGGGTATGTCCTGCGCCGCATCCTGCGCCGGGCGGTCCGCCACGGCATGCGCCTGGGCTTCGAGGAGCCGTTCTTCCACAAGCTCGTGCCCGTGCTGGGCGAGATCATGGGCCAGCAGTACCTGGAACTCGCGGCCACCCGCCAGGCCTCGGTAAGTACGATCAGGACCGAGGAGGAGAAGTTCCTCTCGACCGTGGCCAACGGCGCCCGCCAGGTGCAGGAGGAGATCGAGCGGCTGCGGCCCGAGGGCAGGACGGAGCTGCCCGGCGCCATGGTCTTCCGGCTCTACGACACCTACGGCCTGCCGCTCGAGGTGATCCGCGAGATCGCCGAGGAGGAGCGCTTCCGCATCGACGAGGCCGGCTTCGGCGAGGCGATGCAGTCGCAGCGCGAGCAGTCGCGGAAAGCAACCGCGGAAGTTCAGAACCGGATGGCGGCGCTGCGCGAGGTCGTGCGCGGCCACGCCGAGCTGGCCGAGACCCGCTTCGAGGGGTACGACCGCACCGAGATGCTGGAGGCGAGCGGCGCCGCCGAGGTCGTCCGCCTCGCCACCTGGAAGGACGGCGCGCCCGAGCGCGTGTCTTCCATCAGCCAGGGGCAGTCCGGCGTGGTCATCCTCGACCAGACGGTGTTCTACGCCGAGTCCGGCGGGCAGGTGGGGGACACCGGCTACCTGCTCTGGGACGGCGGCAGCGGCCGTGCCCGGGTGGTGGACACGCAGAAGGACGCGTCCGGCGTCTACTTCCACTTCGTCGAGGTGGAGCAGGGGACGCTCACGCGCCACATGCGCGTGCAGCTCAAGGTGGATCACGAGGTGCGGCTCTCGACCCAGCGCAACCACACGGCCACCCACATCCTGCACTCGGCGCTGCGCCAGGTGCTGGGCAAGAGCGTGCGCCAGGCCGGCTCGCTGGTGGCGCCGGACCGCCTGCGCTTCGACTTCACCTACCACCGCGGCATGTTCCGGCAGGAGATGGAGCAGGTCGAGGACCTGGTCAACGAGTGGGTCCGCCGCGCCGTGGCCACGGAGTTCGTCTGGCGCAGCTACCAGGAGGCGATCGCGGCCGGCGCCATGGCGCTGTTCGGCGAGAAGTACGGCGAGCGGGTGCGCACGGTGAACGTCCCCGGCTTCAGCCTGGAGCTCTGCGGCGGCTGCCACGTACGGAACACGGGCGAGATCGGCCTCTTCGTGATCGACACGGAGCGCGGCGTGGCCTCGGGAGTGCGCCGCATCGAGGCGGTGACCGGCGCCTACGCCCTGGCCGAGGTGCGCCAGCAGCGCACCGCGTACCAGGAGCTGGTGACGCGGCTCGGCATCCGCTCCGGGGATTACGACCAGCAGCTCCAACGGGCCGAGCAGATCCGCCAGCGTCAGGACGAGCTGGAGCAGGAGATGCGCAAGCTGCGGATGCAGCTCGTCTCCGGCGCCGCCCCGGCGGCCGGGGACGAGCGGATGGTGGACGGCATCCGGATCCTGGCCCGCGAGGTGCCGCCCGCGCCTGCCAACGAGATGCGCGAAATGGCCGACACCCTGCGCTCCAAGCTCGGCTCGGGCGTCGTCGTGATCGGCTCGCGCTCGGAAGACAACGTCAGCCTCGTGGCCGCGGTGACCAAGGACCTGACGACCCGGATCAAGGCGGGCGAGCTGGTCAAGCGCCTGTCGCCCATCGTGGGCGGCGGGGGCGGCGGCCGCCCCGACTTCGCGCAGGCCGGCGGCAAGCAGCCCGAGAACCTGCCCGAGGCGCTGGCGGCGGTGGAAGACGCCGTCCGCGAGCAGCTGGCGCGGTAGGGCCTTGCTAGATCCCCATCTATAAGCTAAGATACATTCCGCTGTAAGCCGTAATCAGTCTGTCGTTGCCGGACCCCTGGAGGGTCCGGGCATCGTTTGGGGTCGACGATTGTGAAGACGCTATCCGTCCCGATCTGGATCCTTCTCGCCCTTTCCCTGTCCGGCGAGGCGCTTGCGCAGGTGCGCATCGTCGTCAACTCCGAGGGGCGGAAGGTGATCTACAACGAGGCCCCCGCGCAACGGGCCCGCCGGTACTCCAACAAGCTCGTCGACATCCCCGACCCCAGCATCCAGATCTCCATCGACCGCCACAGCGCGGACCAGAGCCTCGACCCCCAGCTCGTCCGCGCCATCGTTCAGGTCGAGTCCGGGTACAACCACCGGGCGCGCTCGCACAAGGGCGCCATGGGGCTGATGCAGCTCATGCCGGCTACGGCGAGCCAGCTCCGGGTGTCCGACCCCTACGATCCCGACGAGAACGTGCGCGGCGGCACCCAGTACCTGCGCCACCTGGTCGACCGGTTCTCCGGCCGGCTCGACCTCGCGGTGGCCGCCTACAACGCCGGCCCGGGCGCCGTCGAGCGCTACAACGGCATCCCGCCGTACAGGGAGACCCGCGACTACGTGAAGAGGGTCTTCGCGCTCTTCCAGGGGGGCGAGCCCAGCCTGACGACCTTGCCCGTCTCTTCCGGCCAGGTCTCCCTCTCCCTCGGCCGGCGCAAGCCCCGCATCACCCGCAACAGCCAGAACCGGATCGTGGTCACGACGGCCCTCGATACGAGGCGCTGAAGGTTGCCCCATCCGTTCCCCCCGGCGGTGGCATAGAATGCCCCCGTTAGCCGGGCCGCGCTCCGCATGCTGAATCTTCCAAACCTCCTGTCGATCTTCCGGATCCTGCTCGTGCCTCCGCTCGTGGTGGTCCTCCTCACCAAGTTCGACGGCAAGGAGTGGTGGGGGCTCGGCCTGTTCCTGCTCGCCGCGGTCATGGACTTCTTCGACGGCTTCCTGGCCCGCCGGCGCAAGCAGGTCACCCGCCTGGGCACGCTGCTCGATCCGGCGGCGGACAAGATCCTGGTCTCGGCGGCGTTCATCTCCCTGGTCGAGCTCGATCCCAGGGTGGTCCCGGCCTGGATCGTGGTGGTCATCATCTGCCGCGAGTTCGCGGTGACCTCGCTGCGCAGCTTCGCCTCCGCCGAGGGGCTGGTGATTCCCGCCGGCCTGTCGGGCAAGATCAAGACGACCGTCCAGATCATCTCTATCGCCCTGCTCATCATCTACAACCAGCTCGGCGAGTTCCGGCACCTGGCGCCGATCTCCCTGTGGGCGACCCTGCTGATCACGGCCTACTCGGGCATCGAGTACTTCTTCCGCTTCGGCAGGCTCATCTTCAAGGGCGAGGTGCCGATCCACCTGTTCCCCCCATCCGGTCCGAGGCAATAGATGGAACTGTCGTTTCTCCAGCGCCTTGCGCTGTTTGCGAGGCGCCGCTACCGCACTGTCTTCATCGCGTTCGGGCTCCTGCTGGCCCTCTCGCTCGTCCTGATCACGCAGCTCAGGTTCAACACCGACATGCTGAGCCTCCTGCCGCAGGAAGACCCGGCGGTGCGCACCTACGTCGAGACGCTGCAGGACTTCGGCAGCAGCACCTACCTGCTGGTGGCGATCCACATCCCCCCGGGCGCGGTGGTGGACCCCTACGAAACCCTGGCCGACCGGCTGGCCGAGCGGCTGGGGACCCTGCCTGACCTGAAGACCGTGCAGCACAAGGTGGGCGATCCCCAGGAGCTGCTCGAGACCTTCTATCCCAAGGCCCTCCTGTTCCTCGACGAGGCCGGCCGGAAGAAGCTCGAAGCGCGGCTCTCCGACGCGGGGATCCGCAGCCACGTGAGCGAGATGCGGCGCCAGATCTCCACGCCGCAGGGCCTGGCCGCCAAGGAGCTGCTGCGCATCGATCCGCTCGGCCTGGCCGACGTGTTCCTCAGCCGGCTGCAGTCCTCGCGCGGCTCGCTCAAGGTCGACTGGACAAGCGGGTATTACCTGTCGGGCGACCATAGTCTTCTCCTGATCCTGGCCGAGCCCACGCGGCCGCCCCAGGACATCGAGTTCGCGGAGCAGCTCGCCGCCAAGGTGGACCGCATCGTGGCCGAGGAGACCGGCAAGTGGGACGAGATCGCCGGTCCGGGCCTCGAAACGCCCAAGGTGACGGTGGGCGGCCCCCATCTGACGGCCCTGGGCGACGCCGGGCTGATCCGCAGGGACATGCTCTGGAACCTGGGCACCGTGGTGCCCAGCGTGCTGCTGTTCTTCTGGTTCACCTTCCGCCGGCCGGGCACCCTGATCTACGCCATGTTTCCGCTGTTCACCGGCCTGCTCCTCACCTTCGGCTTCGCCAAGATCGCGGTGGGCTCGCTGAGCTCCGCGACGAGCGGCGTGGCCGCGCTGCTGGTCGGC
>DATLNC010000306.1:0-39170 GCA_035536935.1 Thermoanaerobaculia bacterium | reverse complement strand
CTCGGGAGCCTTGTCGATCTGGTCAAACGCGATGAAGTTGGCCAGCCCCTTGGACGCCAGGACCCGAGTGATCGCCGCCGTCAGCGTCGTCTTGCCATGGTCGACGTGACCGATGGTGCCGACGTTCACGTGCGGCTTGGAACGATTGAACTTCTCCTTGCCCATGGCGTTCTAAGTGCCTCCTAAAAGCTTGGTTGTGATCCGATCGATCAACATCGGCGGCGAATTTGGAGCCCACGACCGGATTTGAACCGGTGACCCCTTCCTTACCAAGGAAGTGCTCTACCCCTGAGCCACGTGGGCTTTTTGAGACACCCGTAGGCTCGCCCGGACCGGTGCCCGGACGGCCTCCGACGGTCAAAACCGCGCGATCTTACCTTGACCCCCATGCCGTGTAAAGCCCCTTCACTCGCGGTTCGCGGTCTGCCCAGACTTACCCAGGTACCCAGGATTACAGGGAGCCCAGCGAGGAGCCCCGGGAGAGGGCGTCCCGAGGAGAAGGACGGACATTGTGCCAGAGTCGGAAACGGATGTCCAGCCCCACGTTGCCGAGGGCTTCGGGAGTCGATAACCGGCCTCGGGGGCGGCGGCATTCCCGGCCGGCCTGGATTGGACGATCAGCGCCGCTCTTCGAGCAGGGCCCGAAGACGCGCGAGCTCGGCCTCCGCCGCCTCGGCCCGCTGGCGCTCCGCCTCGGCACGTTGGCATTCGGCATCGGCCTGCTCCCTATGCGTCGGCACCAGACTGCCGTCGGGACGGAAGAGGCGTACCCAGTCGCCCGTCCTTCCATCCACCTCGTCGTGCCAGAGGCCGAGGGATACCCCGAGCTGCTCGCTCCGGAGCCGGCCGTTCTCATCGGGCTCGATCGGCAGGTAGGACCGGCCCGACGACAGGCGCAGACCGTCCAACTGCCGCGTCTCCGGGTCACACAGGAAGTATTCCGCCGTGCCGAAGACCTTCGCGTAGAGATCCCGCTTCTCGGTGCGGTCCTTCTGCGCCGTGGAGGGCGACAGAAGCTCGATGATGACGTCCGGCAACCGGCCGCCCTCTTCCCAGGCGATCCACGCCTGGCGTTCGCGATGCGGGTCGACGCCGCCCACCCAAAAGACGTCCGGCCCGCGGAAGGCCCGCTTCTCCAGACCCTTCTTCTCCTCCTCCGCCACTTCCCAGGCCTGCTTCACGGAGTAGTAGACGAAAATCTCGGCCCCGCAGAAGAAGTCGGTCCTCCCCTGCTCTGCCATGGCCCGGATGATCAGCGTGCGCAGGAGGGGGAATGCCACCGTGTGCCAGTCGGATTCCAAAGGCTCTCCATCGTCGAGGACGAGCTCGAAGGGCAGTGGCGAGAGCGCTGCTGCGGGCTGGCTCATGGCGTTCTCCCTTGCAGAGTCGTGGTCTGCGGGGATCTTATTCCGCATTGCCGACAAATGGAAGGGGATGACGGCCTCCTTGGTCGCCGTCCCGGATGACAGGATAGCATGAGCGCATCAACAGGCCGTCGGCAGGGGCAGAAGGCCTGCCCACCAAACGGCGTACTACCTCATTCTCGTTGCTTGTCCGGACCTCTGCCTTCCCAGACGGCGGCATCGAAGGCTACATCGGGACTGTCCGGGTGGCGCGCGTACGCCTCGGCCGTGGCCCGCTCCTCGGCCTGCAATGGCTCGAAGGCCCAAGAGGCGGGAGCCAGGAGCCTTGTGCGCTCTTCATTCCAGAGGCTCCACAGATTTCCGCTGCGGGCGATCTCGATGTCTTCGGGAGTTGGATCAAGGAGCACTCTCGTCCCATCGCGGTACGTGCGTTCCACGAAGAGGAGCTGTCGCCCGGTTGGCAGAACCAGGATCGTTACAGCGAGGAGGTCATTCTCGCTCTCTCGCCGAAAGGACAGCTCGGCACCTGCCAGCTGGGCGAGGAGCTCGACCAAGCTGATCGCGTCACCCACGGGACGAGCCTACCAGAGCCGCTGCCGTGCTCAGGCTCAACAGTATTCGCGGCAGACACTCGGGCAGGTAGCCCAAAAAGTTTCTCCCCCTTGGGCTTGCCCGCCTTGGGCGAGCGAAGGCTCTGTCGATGTCAATAACCGAAGGGTTTCCTTGCTGAGAGTTAGCCGTTTTGGAATGAACTTCTTCTTCATGGCATCTCCTTTGTTGCCGATAGTAACTGCTTAAAGATGCGCGAGCAAGAGTCCGGGGCGGATTGACCGAGCACTCCCCGAGGAGAGAGCGTCAAACCGTCCGCATCGCGAGTCGTCCGGACCGCGCTCTGAACGGCTCCGTGCACGAGCGGAACGATTCCGACAGCGACCCGGGCGGCTCCCATCGCGGCGTGGGCGGTTCCCATCCCGGTCTGGACGATCCACATTGCATTCCGGACGGTCCCCAGCGCGGCGCTGACGGTTCCAGCCTCGATTCGGACGGTTCCCGTGACGATTTGGACGATCCGCATTGCGAATCGGACGGCTCCTACCGCGATACGGACGGTTGCAGCGGCAATTTGGACGGTTCCAACCGTCGTACGGACGGTTGCAGCGGCGGTGTGGACGGTTCCAACCGCCTCGCGGACGGTTCAACCCGCGATTTGGACGGTTCAACCCGCCTCGCGGACGGTTGCAGCGGCGGATTGGACGGTTCAACCCGCGGGTTGGAGGGTTCCGCTGCCGGTTTGGATGGTTCCCCTCGCGATCTGAGCCGTCCGCATCGCGAGGGGAACCGTCCGGAAAGCGGCTGGAGGCATTCCCGGCGAGCTCCGAACCGTCCGCGACACGGCTCTAGGGGCGCTCGATCAGATACCAGCGCCCGGCGGAGCGCACGCGGAGCTCCGCCAGGTAGGGACCGAAGGCGGCGCGCACGTCCTGCGGGCCGCCGCGCAGGAGGAAATACCGGAAGTGCTTGCCGTGCCGTGGATAGGAGAACTTGCGCGCGTCCCACTCCTCCCACTCGGCGAGCAGCCCGTCCTCCCAGTTCTGCCCGGGCCGGTAGCGGACCGGGGAGTTGAAGAACTGGACGAAGGAGAAGTGGATCCTCCCCCCCTTCTCCACCTGATAGTAGGCGGGGAAATGGACCAGCACCGGAGGCCAGGCATATTCGGAAGTGAGATTGTGGTAGATCAACCCGGCCAGGGGCTGGCCCGGCTCCGCCGAGTCCAGGATCTCCTCCAGGCCGGCGATCTCGGCGCCGAATCTCAGAAAGCCCGTGGAGGTCTGGCCGGCCGCCATCACCAGGAGCCCGCCCAGCAGAAGCGCCGCCGCACGCCGGCGCACGGGGGAGGAAGGGACCGGCAGCGCCGGCACCGCCAGCATGAACGCCAGAGGGAGGATCCGTTCCGCGACGAAGTAGCCGTCGATGAATTCCGGCAGGATGAAATAGAGCGCGGCGAGCCCCAGCGCAGGGACCAGGAAGCGCGACCGATAGAGGTAATCTTTCGTAGCTGGCAGGGACGACCCGAGCAGGGAGAGGACCGCCAGCAGCAGCAGGGCGAGCAGGAAGTACTGCCCGCGGTCCGCGAAACCGCCGAACCATTCGTCCGGGATGCTCACGACCTTCTCCATCCAGGACCTGTAGTACGGCTCCTTCGATTGCAGGCGTTCCTGGTAGCCCGTCATCACCTCCGCGGCGTGGAGATGCGCCCAGGCGAGGACTCCCATTCCCAGCCCCAGGCCCGGCACGAGCGTCGAGAGCCAGACGGCCAGGCGCCTGGGGCCCGGCCTGCGGGCCAGCGCGAGCCAGACGGCCAGGCCGGCGAAGATGAGCAGGAACTGCAGGTGGACCGTGTAGAAGAGCAGGGCGCAGCCGGCCAGAGGGAGCCACTCGCGCCATCCGAACCGGGGCCGGTCGAACAGCCTGTCCGCCAGCGCTCCCCCGGCCAATACCAGGGGGTAGGCCGGGAGATTGTCGGCGAAGCCCCAGTAGAAGGCATGGTTGTAGGTCACGGCCAGGGCGAAGAGCGCATACCAGTCCGGCCGCCCGGTGCGGCGGCAGAGGGCCACGGCGGCCGGCATCACGAGGGCGAGCGACAGGGCGATCACCACCTTGCCCGCATGCTCGATCGGCATCAGCCAGGCCAGGCCGGCGACGATCATCTCGAACAAGCCCTGCGGCCGGAGCAGCGCGGGCTCGTAGGCCTGCTGGAGCATCCGCGCCGGATCGTTGTAGAAGCGCAGGATCGAGGCCATCGCGAGCTGCTGCGGATAGTCGGCCATCGGCAGGTAGCGGGTCAGCCAGAGGGGCAGGACCCAGGCGATACTGGCGGCAGTGGCAAGCCAGAGGACCGCGCGGATGCGCCGGGAGGAGGGCTGTGGGGGCGGCTGGGACAAGAGAGAATGGAGCGGGAGACGGGATTCGAACCCGCGACCAACAGCTTGGAAGGCTGTGACTCTACCCCTGAGTTACTCCCGCTGGGAGCAGATATGGTGGAGGCGGATGGATTCGAACCACCGTAGGGCGAAGCCCAGCAGATTTACAGTCTGCCCCCTTTGGCCACTCGGGTACGCCTCCGAAGAACTCTCTTCCTTCGTGCTTCTTTTCGCGCCGGATCCTGGAGCCGGCACCCGGAATCGAACCGGGGACCTACTGTTTACAAGACAGTAGCTCTACCGCTGAGCTATGCCGGCGGTGCCCCTGTAAACTTTTCCGGGCGGGCCCCTATTCCAGGAGCCGGGAGAGTTTAGCTTCTGGCCGTCCTTCTGGCAAGCGGGGTATTCTCCCCGAGCCTTGCAGCCTCTTCATCCCCTTCGTCGTTCCGCCCTGCCCATGCTGGCGGGCGTGGCCCTCCTGGGCCTGCTGCTCTTTCTGGCGGATCCCGGCCGTCTGCTCGCCACCCTGAAGCGCGGCGATCCGGCCTTCGCCGCCGCGGCCGCCCTGCCGTTCGTCGCCATGCTCCTCATGGAAGCCGTGCGGATCGCGCAGGTCTTCGAGCCCTACGGCCTGGGCTGGTGGAACGCCCTGCGCGTCACCCTGACGAGCGCGTTTTTCGGCAGCTTCACTCCGGGCACCCTGGGGGGAGAGGCTTACAAGGTGTATTACGTGCAACGCCGGCTGCCGGGGCTGGCCCGGCCGATCGCGCTCACGATCCTGCTCCGGCTGGCGGGGATGGCCGCCATCCTCGCGCTCGCGCTGGCCTACTTCGCCGCGTATCCCGCGCGGATGCTCGATGCGTGGGAGCAGGTTCACTGGAGCCGGTCCGCGCGGAGCGCGCTCGCCGTGGCAGCGCTGCTGCTCGTGGCGGTCCTCGGGATCGCGCTCGCAACTCCCAGGGGCCGGTCGCTCGTGCAACGGGCACGGGCCGCCCTGCTGGAGGCCGGACGGGGCCTGCGCGAGATCGGTCCTTCCCGGTTGGCCGGGCTCTTCCTGGTCAGCCTGCTGAACGCGGCGGCCCGGATCGTCTACCTTTATCTCCTGGCGCGCACCTTCACGCCGGGAGTGTTCCTTCCGGATCTGGCGCCGGTGGCGGCGGCGTCGACTGTCGCCGGCGTGCTCCCGGTGACGCTCGGCGGCCTCGGAATGCAGGAGGGGGTGCTCGCGGCCGGGCTGGTCCTCATGGGCGTCCCCTATCCGGAGGCGGTCGCAGCTTCCCTCTTGAACCGGGGGTTCCTCTGGGCCGCGGCGGCGGCCGGCTGGGCTACATTGGCCGCTTCGCGGAGCGAGTGATATGTTGCGCGGGATCTCCGATGGACGCCCAAGCCTTGCATGATCCCGGGGCCGCCCTGCCGGACCGGAGCTTCGCGGCCCTGGCGCTTCTGCCCCTCGTCCTCCTCGCCCTCGATTCGGATTGGATCTTCAGCGGCCCTCACCGCGACGCCTGGATCTACTACGGCTACTTCGAGAACGGCATCGCCTATCTCCGCAGGTTCCCCGAGCTGTACTACGGCTCCCGGCCCGCCGTGATCCTGCCGGGATTCGTCCTTCAGCATCTTCTGCCTGGCGTGGCAGCCAACGTCCTGCTCCACTTGGCGGTGTTCTGGAGCGCCGTCCTGTCCTTCTACCTCGTCGTCAAGGATCTCTTCGGGTCGCGCGTGGCGCTGCTGGCCGGGCTGGCGCTGGGCTGTCACCCCTACTTCCTGCAGGCTGCCGGCTGGAACTATGTCGACGGCTTCGGCATCGCCTACTTCCTGACGGCGCTGCTGCTCCTGACCCGGGCAACCGCATCGCCCTCCTGGCGCCCCCTGCTGCTCGCGGCAGGCGTGATGGCCACGGCCATCGTGTCGACCAACGTCTTCTACGCCATCTACCTGCCGCTGCTGGCGGGGCACTTCCTCGTCCTCAACCACCGGCGGGGGCGCATCCCCCTGCTCGCCGCCATCCTGTGGACGGGCGCCGGCGCCGCGGCGCTGCTCGCCCTTTTCGATGCCGCCTTTCTGGCCGCGGGCGGCAGCTCCTTCTACCTGAGCTCCTCGTTCCACTTCCTTTCCGGGAGCATCGGGGCCGCGAACCCGTTCCGCAACCCCACGTACGAATGGCTTCCGGATGCGGTCTGGCTCGTCTTTCCGGCAGCCGCCCTGCTCGGCGGCGTCCTCTTCCTCGGACGGAGGAGGGACCTCGTTCTGCTCTGGTCCCAGGTCCAGCTCGTCCTCCTGACCCTGATGATGGTGTACTTCCAGGTCTTCGGCGACACGGGGGTGCTGCAGAACTTCTACTATTCGAGCCTCCTGCTGCCTGTCGCGTTCCTGGCGTTCGCAGGCCAGCTCGCGCCGCTGGTGGCGGAGCTTCCGCTCCGGCGGTTCGGCGCCCTGGCCGCGGCCGTGGCGCTCCTGCAGATCCTCCCGCTGCTCGTGCCGAAGATCGCAGCCCTTTCCTCCGCTCCGGCGCTCCTCGCCCCGCCTGCCCTCCTTGCCGCACTGGCAGCCATGGCTGCGGCCAGGTGGCGGACCGGCGGAGCACGCGCGGTGATTGCGGTCTTCCTGTGCCTGGCGGTTTCCCAACTGCTGGTCCGGCAGGGAGGGACCATCTTCTGGCAGTTCGAGCGCCATGGTTGGGATGGCTACGGCCTCTACTCCCAGATGGACCATGCGGTGCGCGCCATCGACGCCTTCGATCCCTCGCGGGAGCTGCGCCTCTGGTACGACGACGGGGCGGAAGAGGGGATCGTCTACGATGCCCTGGCCTCGGCATTCCTGCTCTGCCCGCGCATGATCAACTTCGATTTTCCGGATCTGCAAAGCCCCCGGATGTGCGACGGCGCCGAACTAAAGCCCGGCGTGCAGATCGCCGTCCTCTCCGCCGATCCGTCGGCATTCGAGAAGGCCGACGCTGCGCTCCGGACCATCGGGCTCTCCGCCCGCCGTCTCGGACGCGAGGAGATCCCCGGCCCGTCGCACGGCTTCGCGATCACCTACCTCCGCAGCGAGGCGGCGGCGGCTCCGTGACCCCGATCCCGTTCAACCGGCCGGAGCTCGCCGGCCGCGAGCTCGACTACGTGCGCGACGCCGTCGCCCGGGGGCATGTTTCGGGAGACGGCTTCTACACCCGCGAATGCCAGAATCTCCTCTCCGGAATCCTGGGAGGGGCCCGCGTGCTGCTGACGACCTCGTGCACGCACGCCCTGGAGATGGCGGCGCTGCTGCTCGGCATCGGGCCGGGAGACGAGTTCATCGTCCCGTCGTTCACGTTCGTCTCCACGGCCAACGCCTTCGTCCTGCGCGGCGCGCAGCCGGTCTTCGCCGACATCCGCCCGGACACGCTCAACCTGGACGAAGAGCGGCTCTCCTCGCTGATCACTCCGCGGACGCGGGCGATCCTCCCGGTCCACTATGCCGGCGTGGGCTGCGAGATGGATCGCATTCTAGAGACAGCTGGAGGGATCCAGGTGATCGAGGACAACGCCCACGGGCTCTTCGGCTCCTGGAAAGGCCGTCCTCTGGGGACCTTCGGGAGCATGAGCACGCTCAGCTTCCACGAGACCAAGAACGTCTTCTGCGGTGAAGCGGGGGCCCTGGTGATCAACGATCCCGGCCTCGCCGCGCGGGCCGAGATCCTGCGCGAGAAAGGCACCGACCGGAGCCGTTTCTTCCGCGGCGAGATCGATCGCTACACCTGGGTCGATGTGGGGTCGAGCTACGTCCCCGCGGATCTCCTGGCCGCCTTCCTCCTGGCGCAGCTCGAGGCCCGGGAGGCGATCCAGGAACGGCGCTGCCGGATCTGGGAGCGTTACCAGGCAGAGCTCGCCGGCTGGGCAGCGGCCCGGGGGGCCATCCTGCCGGCAGTGCCGGCCCACTGCCGGCAGCCCTGGCATCTCTTCCATCTCCTGCTGCCGTCGCTCGCAGAGCGCCAGGCCCTGATCTCCCACCTGAAGGGGCGAGGCATCCAGGCCGTCTTCCACTACCTCCCCCTCCACCTGTCGGAGATGGGCCGGCGGTTCGGCGGACGGCCTGGCGATTGCCCCGTGACGGAGAGCGTCAGCGACCGGCTCCTGCGCCTGCCCTGCTTCCCGGGTCTGACCGGGCCAGAGCAGGCGCGCGTGATCGAGGCGATGCTCGCCTTCTGAAGCTACTGGACCGGGATCGACGCCGGGGGTAGCACGTCCGACGCGTTATTGCCGGCGATGCGGTTGTTTCCGGCCGTCTCGATCGTACCGGCGACGATGTCGACGCCCGTGTCGTTGTTGAAGATGTCGTTGTCGGAGAGCCGGATGATCGAGCTGCCGACGGAGGCATTGATACCGGTAACGTTGAACGACACCTGGCAGGTGGTCAGGGCGATGCGGGTGGTTCCGGAATTGGCGAGGACCCCGTTCGTGCCATTGCCGGAGATCAACGAATTGCTGACGTTGATCCGGCTGCTGGTGCTCCCCTCGATCCCGTTGGTGGTATTACCCACGATACTCGAATTCTCGATCGAGACGCGAGCCAGGCCGACGGTGGTGCTGGCGAAGACGCCGACGCCGCACTTGGTGATGTGGGAGTTCTTGACGAACACATCGCCATTGGCGGCCAGAGCCACGGAAATGCCGCGGGTGGTGAAGCCGCTGATGGTGACGTTGTCGAGGACGAGGCTCTTGCCGGCGAGGAAACGAACGCCGCTGAGACCGTTTCCGGCACCGTTGATCGAAAGGTTGCGCAGGACGACCCTGTCGGTGGCGGCGGCGTTGACGGTGACGCCGTTGGTGAGAGAAGCCAGGACGCCCGCGAGCGTGCCGTCGCCGTTGATGGTGATGGACTTGGTGATGGTTACGGCGCCGAAGCCGCCCGGATCGAGGGCGGAGATCTCACCGCCGGCCGCGGTCTTCGAGATGGCACCTGCAAAGGTCTTGCAGGGGGCGGTGCGGCTGCACGGGTTGACGTCATCACCGACACCGGAGACCCAGGTGCGGGTGGCCTGTGCGTTGGCGGCTGGAGCCGCCATGACGACGAGGACGGCAAACACACAAACAATGCTGAGCAGCTTCATGGGAAATTCTCCTGTGTGAAAAAGGCGTCTATTAGAGACCGGGAAGGTAGGCGTCAGATGGACCTCCAACGTTACAAACCTGGAGGAACCAGACCAACTGCCTCGTGACGAAGGGGTGCTTTAGCGACCTACGCCTGCCCGGGCTGAGCGAGCCCGGGCAGGCGTAGGTGATCGAGAGGGGGACTCCTACTCGACCGTGATCGTCGGCACGCCCAGCGGCGTTGTCCCGTTGTTGCCGGCGGTGCGGTTGTTTCCGGCCGTCTCGACGGCGCCAGCGCCGGCGGTGACGCCTGTGATGTTATTGTTGATGTCGTTGTTGGAGAGCCGGATGATCCCGCCCGCGACCGCGGAGTTGATGCCGTTGGTGTTGAACGACACCTGGCAGCTGTTCACGGTGATGCGCGTGGAGGCGGAATTCGCGAAGACTCCGCTCGTGGTATTGCCGGAGATGACCGAGTTGCTGATGTTGATCCGGCTGTTGGCCCCGCCCTCGATCCCGTTGGCGGACATACCTACGATGTGCGAATTCTCGATCGTGACGCGAGCCAGGCTGCCGTTGCTGGTGGTGGCGAAAACGCCGGTGGCGGCCTTGGTGATGTGGCTGTTCCTGACGAACAGATCGCCGTTGGTGGTCATGGTCATGTCGATACCGCGGGTGGTGAAGCCGCCGATGGTGACGTTGTCGACGACGAGGCTCTTGCCGGCGAGGTAGCGAATGCCGTTGAGGCCGTTACCGACACCGTTGATCGAAATGTTGCGCAGGACGACTCTGTCGTTGACGCCGGCGTTGACGATGACACCGTTGACGAGGGAGGCCAGAATGCCCCCAAGCGAGCCGTCACCGTTGATGGTGATGGACTTGGTGATGGTGATCGTGCCGAATCCGCCCGGATCGAGGACGGAGATCTCACCGCCGGCCGCAGTCTTTGAGATGGCACCCGCAAAGGTCTTGCAGGGGGCGGTGCGGCTGCACGGGTTGACATCGTCACCGACGCCGGAGACCCAGGTGCGGGTGGCCTGCGCGTTGGCGGCCGCAGCGGCCATGATGAGGGCGGAAAGCACAAGAACGATGCGGAGCGATTTCATGAGAATTCCTCCTCCTAATTAGGAGACACATGCCCAACGGATTTCAGCAGTACAAGCCTGAGGGTAACTAATCTGTAGTTTAACACGACGCAGACCCTAGAGGTCCAGTCAGGTCTTTCGCGCGCGCAGGATGAAGTGGCTGTAGGGGACGGTCAGCAGGTCCGTGACCAGCCTCTCTTCGATCTCTGAAAAGCATGGTGCCAGGAGAGCGCGGTACCCCTCGGGCATCCGCACGCGGAGGCCGCGGTCTCGCGAGATGAGGAAACGGGCGATCCGGGACTGGCCGGAGTGGAAAACCGGATCCGAGGTGACGAGGCAGCCTCCCTCCCGCAGATGGCTGTGGGCATCGCGGATCAGGTGCCCGGCATCGGAGTCGCTCAAATGATGCAGAACCCCCTTGGCAACCACGAGGTCGAAGCCCTCTTCGAGAGGCGGCTCGTCTCCGACCCTGGCGTGGAAGAACCGGCCGCGGCTTCCGTAGCGCTGCTCGGCTTCGGCGATGTAGCGGGGGTTCAAGTCATAGCCGGCGTAGTCCACGTCCGGGGGCAGGTCGTCGAGCAGCGAGCCCGTGCCACAGCCGATGTCGAGGATCCTGGCTCCGGGAAAGGGGCGCAGGAACTCCGCGACGAAACGCCGGCGGGCGGCCCGCGCCCCGAGCGCCCGCTGAAAACGTTCGTACACCCCGGCCCGCTCCATGAGCCGGTAGACCCCGCTCGAGACCTGATCCATCAGCGGGGCTCCTTGGCCTCGGGGGGGAACCCCAGCCGGCGGCGGACGAGGTAGGTGGGCCGGTTTTCGCTGCTCTCGATGATGCGCAGGAGGTACTCGCCCACCACGCCCAGGCTGACGAGGAGCAGACCGCCGATCAGCAGCAAGGTTGCGAACAGCGAGGTCCAACCCTGGACGTTCACGCTGTGGACGATCTTCCTGTAGATCACCACGCCCGCGAGAAGGAAGCTGAGCCCGGCAAAGGAGATCCCCACCACACCGACCAGGCGCAGCAAGAACGAAGAGTTGTTGAAGAGGAGATTGCTGAACACGCGAAACAGCTTCCGGAAGGTATAGCCGCTCCGGCCTTCCCGCCGGGCGCCATGGCTCACCGGCACGCCGACCACGTCCTTGCTCACGTGGAACATCAGCGCGGGCAGGAAGGGGTGCGGCGTCCGGATCGAGAGGATCCCGTCCACGACCGTGCGGCCGAGGAGGCGGAACGAGCTGAGCTGGATACCGCGCGGCTTGCCGATGAGAATCCGATCGAAGAAGCCCTTGATCCGGCTGGACGTCCGCCGGGTCAGGCTGTGCCGCTTGCGCTCGAACTGCCCGATCACGATGTCGCGGTCGGCGTGCGCCAGCAGCTTGGGAATATCGCGAGGATCGTGCTGCAGGTCGTCGTCCAGGGTGACGACCACATCGCCATTGGCCTCGCGCAAGCCGCAGAGGGTCGCCGCCTGCTGTCCGAAGTTGCGCGTCAACTGGACCGCCTTCACCCGTTCCCGCTCCCCTGCCAGCCGCATGAGGGTCGGCCAGATCCGGGGATCGGGCGAGCGGTCGTCGACGAAGACGATCTCGTAGTCGTCCTCGGGACGGGTCCGGAACACGGCCTCTATGCTGTCCGCGAGCTCCTCCAGGACCGGGCTGTCATAGACGGGGATTACGATCGAGACGAGCATGCCCCCGCCGTGCTGAGAAGATAGTTCCGGGCCTCTAGCGGCCCTTCATTGAGCAGCAGGTCCAGGATGCTCACCTCGTGGATGAACGGGGGGGAGAAGAGCTGCCGGTGCTCCGGGTAGCCGGAGTAGTCCATCCAACGCACGGCGATGCCTTTGTCAGCGAATCGGTCCTCGTCCAGATAGGATCTGGCCGCCGGTCCCGAGAGGTACTCCGCGGCCCCGGCCTGCTGGCAGAGACCGATCAGGCGATCGACCCGGTCGCCGCGCAGCTGGTAGTCCGCGGAGCGGGTGATGTGGGTGCCGATTCCCAGGATCTCGCAGATCGCCCGCAGGAACTTCTCGTTGACCCGGCTCAGGAGCGGCTCGGCGGAGGCGCTCTCGTACAGTCCGGCGAGGACCGGCGCGAGCTCCGGGAACCAGGGTGCACGGGCGTAATGGGTCTGGATGGATTTCCAATGCTTGGCGGCCCAGCGGGGATCGCCGATCTCCACCTCCCGGATCGGCTGTCCAAAGCGGCCCGTCTGGCGTACCGGGATCGTCATCCAGGCTGTTCCGGCCGGCGTTTTGATGCGGTTGCGGTTTCGCCAGTCGTTCTTGCTGTACTGGACGTCGTCGTAGAGGATGAACTCGTCCACGGAGCCGATGATGTCAAAGTACCCCTTCCAGGGAACGTAGGACGACTGGAGAATGGCAACACGTTTCATCCGGATGGTTCACGGATTCTAGCTCAATCTGCTACCGTCCCGGCGCACCTCATGAACGGCTTCCCCCTCTTTCTCACCGGCATGCAGCGCTCGGGAACGACGCTGCTCGAAAGACTGCTCGGCCTCCTGTCTCAGCCGTTCCCCCTGCTCTTCGTCGAGGCGAAGCGGGATTTTCTGCGCGGGCTCGGGCGGAGCGGCGTCCGTTATCCCCTGGGACACCTCTTTCTGGAGGACGGCTACCGGCCGGAGGACTTCTACCGGCATCTGGAAGAGCTGCGGTTCGACGGCGCCCGCCTGCACCGGATCTTCGAGGAAATGCAGGGCTTCTCCGGCCAGTACACACGCGTCGCACCCTCTGCGATCCCGCGCTTTCCTCCCCGCGGCTTTGCCCAGCTCCTCACCCGCCTCTACCGCGCTCTCTCCACGGCAGGCAGCAAGGAGACGATCTGCGAGGAGTTCCTGCCCTATTTCCTGGATCGTGGCTGGCGGTGCGCGCTCATCCTCCGCGATCCTCGCGACGTGGTGGCCTCGCTCAATCATGGGCGGGGTCCCGAGTACGGAGGCCGGCTCAAGCCGACGCTCTTCAACGTCCGCAACTGGCGAAAGAGCGTCGCGTATGCCCTCCACCTTGAGGGTACCCCGGGGTTCCTCTGGCTGAGGTACGAGGATCTGGTCGCCGATCCCGCGGTGGCCCTGCGGGCTTTCGGGCTCTCTGATTTCGAGATCCGTGGGTGGACCGGCAATTCCTCGCATGGCGAGCGCGTGGGGGTGAGTGCCGCGTCGGTCGGCGCCTACCGGAAGGTTCTCGACCCCGGGGTCGCCAGCTTCATCGAGGCCGCCTGCCTGCCCGAGATGCGGCTCCTCGGCTATCCGGTGAGTCTGGATGAGGACGAGGCACCCGGCGTCCTCCGCGATTTCAAGGACCCTTACGAGATCACGCGCGAAAGCATGGAGAGCGATATTGCCGGTGAGAATGAGGTGCGGCGCCTGGAGCTTCTCGGCGAGGAGACCGACGCCGCGGTGCGGCCCTGGTTTCTGTTCGAGCGCGCTCACGCCCGGCTGAAGGAGTCCTGGTGACCGTCTTCGCTCCCCGAGCCTGCTCGATCCTCCACGGTCTCCTGCGCGGGGAGGAGCGGCCGTTCCTGCTCCCGGCCAACATCTGCCCCATCGTCCCGGAGACCTTTCTGGAGGCGCGGCGTGTCGTCGAGCTGGTCGACATCGAGGAGCCCACGCTGGAGATCGACCCTGAGGCCTGTCTCGACCGCCTTGAGCGAGAGCCGGTCGGGGGGATTCTTTTCGTCCGCCCCTATGGCCGCGAGCGGGACGTGGATCCTTTCTTCCAAGCGCTCAAGGAGTTGCAGCCGGACCTGCTCCTGATCGACGACAAGTGCCTCTGCCCCCCGGATTGCGCGGGCCTCGGGATCTCGCCCTGGGCGGATGCGACCCTGTTCAGCACGGGATACGCCAAGCACGTGGATCTGGGGTACGGGGGGTTCGCGCACCTGAAGGAGGGCGGACGGACTCCGGATGATTCCTGGGAGGAGCACCGCCGGCGCACCGAGGAGGAGCTGGTCCGGGCCGACGAACACAAGCGCCGGCTCAACGCGATCTACTCGGCCACCCTTCCTCCGGAGATCCAGATGGACCCCGGGTTCCAATCCTGGCGCTTCAACATCCGGGTACCGGAGCCGGACCGGCTCGTGGAGAGCCTGTTCGCGGCGGGGCTGTTCGCCAGCCGGCACTACGCGTCTTTGGAGCCCGGGTTCCCGGTTGCCGAGCGGCTGCACGGCGAGGTGGTGAACCTGTTCAACGACCGGTACTTCGATGAGGAGCGGGCGGAGAGTGCGGCGCGGCTCGTGCTCCGGCACCTGGAGGGGTGAAGGCGGAGACCCGGCGGGTGCCGGGTCTCCAGGTCCGTTTACTGCTTGTTCGACTGCTCCAGGAGCTGCTTGATCTCGGCCATCTGCTTCTGCAGCTCGGCGATCTGCGTGTCCTTCTCCTGCACGAGCTTGTAGAGGCCCTGCACCGCGGCCATGGTCACGCCCTGGACGTCCATCGGGAAGATGTACTTTCCTTCCGTTCCCAGGCCGAAGGTGCTACGGAAATCCTCGACCATCGGACCCACGTGGCGCAGCTTCTGGTCGTCGCTCTTGTAGCTCCACTCCTGGATCGGGAGCTGGGCGAACTTGGCCAGCATCGTGCTCGGATCGACCGCTACGAAGCTCTCCTTCAGCTCGCGCGAGGACGGGTTGCTGAACGTGCCGTTGACCGTCAGGTTGCCGGCGATGGTGATCGCGCCGGTCGAGGCGATCTCCATCCGATTTGTGGAGTTAGTGCCGAGGACGAACGGCGTGGAATTGAGGGTGCCGATCAGGAGACCGTTGCCGGCCGCACCAAGCAACTCGTTCATCCCGCCCAGCACCTTGCCGAACCTGCTGGCCGTACGGCCGCTGCTATGGGCCTGGAAGTTCGTCTGCGCGGTATCCGACTTGGCCTGCCAGACCGCATTCGCCTCAGTGCCAACCGTCGTGTTCTCGATCAGGGCGATCGTGTTGGCGTTCTGGTTGAGCTCGATCTCCACTTTCTGCGAGGGGCTCGCCGTGCCGATGCCCACGTTGCCGCTGGCGCTGATGTCGATCGAGCTGGTCGGCGCGCCGGGCCGGATGCGGAAAGGCAGGCGCGAGCCGCCGGTCACGTCGCGGACGAAGAAGTTGGCCTCGTTGCCGGCCACGTCCCAGGTCTGGGCGGTGAAGCCGCCGGCGTTGGTCTGCTCCAGCCGAATGCCCGGGGTGTTGCTGGTGCTGATGTGGACGTCGAGGACCGGCGTAGCGGTCCGGAGGCCGAGCCGGCCGGTGCTGTCCACGAAGATGGAGTTGGTCGCAGCCCCCGCCGTGATGGTGAAGGGAACCTTCGCGCCGTCGATGTCCTCGATGGAGAACTTGTTCGCGCCGCCGCTCCCCGAGTCGTTCGCGGTGAGCTGCCAGTCGTTGGTAGGGAAGCTACCGACGCTGGTGTCCTCGAACTTGATCCGGGTGCTGTTCTCCTTGAGCCGGATCGTGTCGAAGCCGAAGCTCTCGTTGTTGACGCAGTCGAAGCCGACGCAGGCGCTCCCCTGCACGATCAGGTCGTCGGGGATGACCTGGTCGGCCGCCGTGACGTTGCGCACGGAGCCGGCCGCCGTCGCCGCCTTCTTGCCGTGGGGCTCCTTGCCCTCGACCATCACGACCGAACCGGCCTCAACCATGAAACCACCGGAGACGACCGGGCTCTCGGGCAGCTCGGCCCGCAGCCGCGCCATGGCGGCCTCATCACCGCTCTGGCGCGCCTCGGCTAGTGCCTTGCGCACGGACGCGTCGATCCGCGCCTCGAAGCGCAGCTCATAGGTGTACGCGCCGTCCTTGGCGCCCGTGGCCAGATCGAAGGTCGGCGTCTGCCTGGAATCGAACTCCTGGCGGACCACCTCTCCATCCGGCATGGAGACGGTCAGGATCGCGCGCTCATAATCCACCTGCGCGTCCCACTGCACCCGCCCCGGACCGGCGCTCATCTTGGCCGCGCCAGCCCAGGCCGCAGGCATTCCGATCGCCAACACAACGATTGCCACCACGAAAAGATGCGACAGCTTTTTCATACAGCTCCTCCTTCTCCTTCGGACGTTTTCCACCTCGTTGGGCGGTGTAATACCGAGGTCCGTTACAACCAAAAGAAGCAAAAACTTCAGTTCAAAACAAACTCTCTCGGCGAGATCTGACCATAGTGCCACAGCGCTGTGCTGTGATCAAGAGGGAGGGGTGGATCAGCTTCGGGAGCGCTGCCGGACGGCTTCGTAGAGGATTGCGGCGGTAGCGGTGGAGATATTCAGGGAGCCCACGCGTCCGCGCATGGGGAGGCCGATCATGCGGTCGCAGATCTGGCGGGTGCGGGCGCGGAGCCCCTTCTCCTCCCCGCCGAGGAGGATGAGCACCTTGCCGGTGAGGTCGATGTCCCAGGGGGGCTCGCCGTCGGCATCCGTGCCATAGACCCAGTAGCCCTGCTCTTTGAGGCGCTCGACCTCGGCAGCGGTGTTGGTGATGCGCTCGATCTCGAGCCACTCGGTGGCGCCGGCGGAGGTCTTGGACACGATCGGGGAGACCGGCGCGGAGCCGCGGTCGCGGATGAGCACGCGGCCGACGCCCGCGCCCTCGCAGACCCGCAGCACGGCGCCGAGGTTGCGCGGGTCCTGCACGTCTTCCAGGAGCACGACCAGCTCGGGATCGGCTGCAGCGAGCGGAGCCGCCGCGCTCGCCTTCACTTCCGCGGCCATGCCGTTGTGGGCCGGCCCGGCGCGCTCGGAGAGGACCTTCTCGGGGATGATATCGAGAGGGACGTGATGGCGCCGACAGAGATCCTCGACCTCGTCGCGGCGCTTCCCCGTCCGGCTGGAGCTTACAAAGACGCGGAGGATCTCCTGCGGGCGATGCCGCAGCGCTTCACGGACCGGGTGGTATCCGTAGAGGATCTCCCCCGCCACCTCACACTTCCATGATCTGCTGCTCTTTTTTCTGGAGAGCAGTATTGACCTCGCCGATGAACTGGTCGTGGAGCTTCTGGACCTCGTCCAAGCCCCGGCGCTCCTCGTCCTGGCTGATCTCCTTGTCCTTTTCCTTCTTCTTGAGCTTGTCGTTGCCCTCGCGCCGGACCTGGCGGATGCCGTTGCGGGCGTGCTCGGCCATGTCGTGAGCCTTCTTCACGATCTCCTTGCGGCGGTCTTCGGTGAGCTGCGGCAGCGGGATGCGGATGATCCTGCCGTCCGACGACGGGTTGAGGCCCAGGTCGGACTTCATGATGGCCCGCTCGATGGCGGGGATCTGGCTCGGGTCGAAGGGCTGAGCCGTGATCATGGTGGCATCGGCCACCGAGAGCGTGGCGAGTTGGTTGATCGGCATCGGAGTTCCGTAGTACTCGACGGTGACGCCGTCGAGGAGCGCCAGCGACGCCCGGCCCGTGCGCAGGTGCTTCAGCTCGGCGTGGAAGTGGTCCACTGCGTGCTTCATGCGCTGCTCGACGTCGCGAAAGATCTCTTTCATGGTTTCCCCCTCCTGTCCGCGTGAATCTTCTACCGGCCCGGCGCGGGCTGTCAATTCGGAGGGAAAACCTTGGGTAGCTATGCCTACCCGGTGAATTCGACAGAGCACTAGCCGACGGAGACGCGCGTGCCGTCGAAGCGGCGCAGGCTGAAGCCCGCGAACAGCTCGTTGCCGGTGAAACGCATCTCCTCCAGGACGGAGATTGCCACGGCTTCGCCCAGGCGTAGGCCCTCGACCGCGTCCGAGCGCCAGTGGACTCCCGCGAAGTCGCGGCCGTAGGCGATGTTGGCCGCCAGCTTGTCGAGCTCGCCCCCTACCGTCAGAGCCGGGCCCTTGTACGGAGTCAGGGAGAGGCCGTCCGCGGAGGCCACGACCGGCTCCGGGATCTCGTGGGACTCGTCCAGGCAGGCCTTGAGCGCGGTCACGCAGGCCCCCGCGATGACGGCATGCCCCGCCGGATAGGCCGGATGGGTCGGCGCTCCCTCGGGGTAGGCCTGGGGGACCAGCGCCGTCCCGTACCGGCTCCGCACGTCTTCCAGCACCGAGGACCCGAAGAGATCCGCGTGGAGCGGGTACTCGGCCAGCTTGCGCAGGTGGGCCTCCACCCGCCCGCCCATCTCCTCGGGGCGCAAGCGGCGGTGGACCAGCCACTTCTGGTACCAGCAGGCCTTGAGCGCCGCCTGCGTCACGACGGCGATCAGGTAGAAGAGGTACGGCTGGCCGAACGTGGTGAAGCCCGACTGGGTACGGGAGTGCTTGTAGGGATTGCCGCCGTCGGCGAGGGTCCCCAGCTTGAGGGCCATCAGGCAGGCGCCAAGGAAGGCCTGGTACGTGAAGTCGCGGTGGACGTACTCCCCCAGGTCGCGGCCGTTGCGGATGTAGCGCGCCTGAGAGTCGAACTGGTTGACCCCGGCGATCTTGCCGTTCTGGATGCCAAGCCAGTCCTCGAAGACGGTCATGTAGTCGAGCCCGGGCACGGCCGTGCGGATCTTCTGCTCCACCCGGAACGGCGTGAACGGGATCGGCTTCCAGAGGAACTGGGAGACGTAGGGTCCGTTCAGCTCGCCGGCAGAGCTGCCGCGGAACAACATTTCTGGCATCTTCGGACCGCGGTAGCTGGAGAGACGCGAGAGGTCTTCCGCGGCCCTGCGGATCACGGGGTTCGAGCCGTAGTCGGCGAAGGGGATGTCGCGGGTCAGGGCGTGCCAGTAGAGCTCGACCATCTCACCCGCCTGCTCGGCACTGTCGAACGCGGGGGCCGCGGCCAGCTCGACCTGGCAACCGTCCGGCCCGATCAGCTCGAAGGCCAGGGCGGCCTGCGGATTGGCGAGCTTGACGAAGCCGCCGAGCGGGATGCGCTCGAAGTCCTCGTGCTCGCCGCTGCGCAACGCCTTGAGCAGGACGTCGTAGGCCTTGGCGTCCGGCTCACCTTTCTTGTCGTGAGGCAGGCCCTTGGAGTAGCAGGCGATCCGGCCCGGGATCCGGGCTTCGTCGCCGTTGGCGGTCGGCGCCGCCATCCCCCGCTTCCGCGTGTGATCGGCAGCACGGCGACGGACCTCGAACGCCTCGCCCAGGCGGCCGTCGGTCGAGGCCGGCTCCGCCATGACCGGAGAACCCGCCAGGGCCATGCCACCCAAGCCGGCGACTCCGGCGAGCCCGGAGAGGAAACCTCTCCGGGAGACCTCGTGCTGCTTCGCCATGCCCCTGCCTTTACTCAAACCGGAAGTTGTCGATCAGGGCCGCCGAGTCGACGGCGCCGTCTCCCACGTCGGTCACCAGGATGTCGATGACGAGATTCGTCAGGCCGGGCTGGCCCGCGAACTTCGAGACATCCAGGCGCACGGTGGCGAATCCAGTCATGCCATTGTAGCCCGTGGACAGCGACTCGACTCCACCCTGGTGATCTGCACGTCGTCCGTGGCGTCGGTAGGAGTCAAGCCTTAACTTCAGATAGATTCAGGCTTATATCGAACGGTCTACTCAGCCCCGCACGACCGACCCGATGTGCTCACCGCAGACCACGCGGCGGATGTTGCCGGGGGTCATCATCTCGAAGATGCCGATGGGGAGCTGGTTGTCCCGGCAGAGGGCGATGGCGGCGGTGTCCATCACTTCCAGGCTCTTCTCGATGACCTCCTGGTAAGTCACCTCGCGCAGGAGCGTTGCGTCCGGGTCCTTCTTCGGGTCGGCGGTGTAGAGGCCGTCGACCTTGGTCGCCTTGAGAAGGATCTCGGCATGGATTTCGTTGGCGCGCAAGGCCGCGGCGCTGTCCGTGGTGAAGTACGGGTTTCCCGTGCCGGCCGCGAAGATGACGACGCGCTTCTTCTCCAGGTGGCGAATGGCGCGGCGGCGGATGAAGGGCTCGGCCACCGTGTTGATGTCGATGGCCGACTGGACGCGGGTGGCGACGCCCCGCTTCTCCAGAGCGTCCTGGAGAGCGAGGGCGTTGATCACCGTGGCGAGCATGCCCATGTGGTCGCCGGTCACCCTGTCGATACCGCGGTGGCTGGCGGCCAGGCCGCGGATGATATTGCCACCGCCGACGACGATGGCGATCTCCACACCCAGGGCGTGGACGTCGCGCACCTCGTCGGCGATGGCCGACACGACCTTCTCGTCGATGCCGAAAGGCTGCGAGCCCATCAGGGCCTCGCCGGACAGCTTGAGCAGGATCCGTCCGTAGACAGGACTGCCGGCGGCTTCCGTCATCCCTGCCCCGCCTGGGCCATCACCTCGGCGGCGAAATCGTCCTGGCGCTTCTCGATGCCCTCGCCCAGCTTGAAGCGGACGAAGCGGCGCACCTGGATGTTCTCGCCGATCTTGGCGATCTTCTCGGTGACGAGCTGGCCGACGGTCTTGTCCGGGTCCTTCACGAAGGGCTGCTCCAGCAGCACGAACTCCGCGAAGTACTTCTCGATCCTGCCGTCGACGATCTTGTCCACGATGTTCGCCGGCTTGCCGGAAGCCATGGCCTGCTCGCGGAGGATGCCGCGCTCGCGCTCGAGGTCCTCCTGCGTGACCTCCTCGCGGCGCACGGCGCGCGGATCGGCCGCGGCGATGTGCATGGCGATGTCGCGGACGAGCTCCTGGAAATCCTCGGTGCGGGCAACGAAGTCGGTCTCGCAGTTGACCTCGACGAGCACGCCGATCTTGCCGCCGCCGTGGATGTAGGAGCCGACGGCCCCCTCGGCGGCGATGCGGCCGGCCTTCTTGGCAGCGGCGGCGAGACCCTTCTTGCGCAGGTGGAGGGCGGCGGCCTCCAGGTCCCCCTTCGTCTCGATGAGGGCCGACTTGCAGTCCATCATCCCGGCGCCGGTCTGTTCCCGGAGCTGCTTGACCATCTGTGCGGTGATATCCATCTGAATCTCCTTGCAGGGCTGTATGTGTCACCCGGCGGACAAAAGAAAAGGCCAGTCGACGCGGGCTCGGCTGACCTTGTCTCCGCGCCGCCGGGTTGAGTTCGAGCGGCGCGCCTTGGAACCAGGGGCTTCCTAGTGGGCGGGAGCGCCAGCCATGTCCTTGTCGACGACGTGCATGGGCATGGCCATGTCCTTGCTCATCATGCCGCCTTCCGAAGCCTGGCCCGAGCCTTCGAGGTAGGCGTCGGCCACGCGCGAGGCGAAGAGGCGGATGGCGCGGATGGCGTCGTCGTTGCCGGGGATGATGTAGTCGATCAGCTCCGGGTCGCAGTTCGTGTCGACGATGGCGATGACCGGGATGCCCAGCTTGTTCGCCTCGGCGATCGCGATGGACTCCTTCTTGGGATCGACTACGAACAGGGCGTCCGGCAGCCCTTCCATGTCGCGGATGCCCTCGAGGTTCTTGATCATCCGGTCGCGCTCGCGGTCGAGGCGCAGCCGCTCCTTCTTGGTGAGCGGGCTGGCTTCGTCGCCGAGCCGCCCCTCGATCTCCTTGAGGCGCTGGATGGAGGTGCGCAGCGTGACGAAGTTGGTCAGCGTGCCGCCGAGCCAACGGTTCGTGATGTAGAACTCGCCGCAGCGGCTCGCCTCCTCGGCGATCGCCTCCTGGGCCTGGCGCTTCGTGCCCACGAACAAGATCCGCTTGCCCTCGGCCGCCAGCTGCTGGACGAACTCCACGACCTGCTCGAAGAGCTTGACCGTCTTCTGCAGATCGATGATGTAGATCCCGTTGCGCTTGCCGAAGATGTACGGCTTCATCTTCGGATTCCAGCGCCGGGTCTGGTGCCCGAAGTGGACACCGGCCTCGAGCAACTCCTTCATGGTGACTTCGACCAAGCGAATTCTCCTTCCTTCTTCCTTCGGCCTTAGCGCTTGCTGAACTGGAACCGGGCGCGGGCGCCCTTCTGACCGTACTTCTTGCGCTCCTTCTTGCGCGGGTCGCGCGTCAGGAGGCCGGCGGACTTGAGGCGGTCGCGCAGCTCGGCATTGAAATGGAGCAGGGCGCGCGAGATGCCGTGGCGGATGGCGCCCGCCTGGCCCGCGCTGCCACCCCCGGCGACGGTGACGACGATGTCGAACTGCTCGGTCGTCTCGGTCAGCATCAGGGGCTGCTTGATGACCATCTTGAGGACTTCATTGGGGAAGTACGTGTCGATCGGCCGGCCGTTGACCTTGACGTCGCCCGCGCCGGGGCGCAGGTAGACGCGGGCCGCAGCCGTCTTGCGCCGTCCCGTTGCGTAGTACTGGGTGTCATTTACCACTGGGTTCTCTCCTGGCTGACCTTGAGGCTATCGACCGAGGACTTCGGCCACGTCGAGGACGGCGGGCTGCTGCGCCTTGTGCGGGTGGTCGGTTCCGGCGTAGACCTTCAGCTTGCGGATCTGCCGGCGGCCGAGGGGACCCTTGGGGAGCATGCCCCAGACCGCCTCTTCGACCAGCTTGACGGGCCGGCGCTGCCGGCGCTTCGCCGCGGTCTCGCTCTTGAGCCCGCCGGGATAGCCGCTGTGACGGTGATACACCTTGCTCTCTTCCTTGCGCCCGGTGAGGACCACCTTCTCGGCATTGAGGACGATCACGAAGTCCCCGGTGTCGATGTGCGGCGCGAAGGTCGGCTTGTGCTTGCCGCGCAGCCGGGTGGCGATCACCGAGGCGAGCCGGCCCAGGGGGACGCCGTCGGCATCCACCACGAACCACAGGCGCTCGATCTCGGCGAGCTTCGGGCTGTATGTCTTCTTAATCAGCATCTCAGATCTCTCCGTCGGAACTCGCGGATAGCGTCGCTCGGCAAACGAAACCCGTCCTTGCGACGCAAAGGACCCCGAATGGTAGGCGGAGCAAACGGTCTTGTCAAGGGGGGCAGGCGCAGTACTCGATACCAACGTGATACCAACGCGCCCCGCGCCGCGAGAGAACGGCATTGTACACGATCCAGCCCAACACCGATACACTTCCCCTGTGACCGACGTCAGCACAGCCCCTCTCGACAAATCCGGCCGCGCCATCCAAGACATGTTTGCCGGCGTGGCCCCGCGCTACGACCTCTTGAACCACCTGCTGTCCGCCAACCTCGACATCGTGTGGCGGCGCAAGGCCGCGGCGGCCCTCGCTCTTCCGGAAGAGGCCGAAGCCCTCGACCTTTGCTGCGGCACGGGCGACCAGTCGGTCGCGCTGCGCAAGCGGGGGGCGCGGGTCGCGTCGGCAGACTTCTGCATCCCCATGCTGGCTCTCGCCCGGCGCAAGTTCGGCCGCCTGGGCTCTCCCCGGCCGGCTGCCCTCGCCGCCGACGCCCTGGCGCTCCCTTTCCCGCGGCAGCGCTTCGACGGCGCCACCGTGTCGTTCGGCCTGCGCAACGTCGCCGACCTCGACGTGGCCCTGCGCCAGCTCGCGGGGGTGCTGCGGCCCGGCGGCCGTCTCGTGGTCCTGGAGTTCGCCGTCCCCGAGCTGCCCGTGCTGCGGGGGCTCTACCTCTTCTACTTCCGCCGCCTCCTCCCCTGGATCGGACGGCTGGTCTCGGCGCGCGGCTCGGCATACACCTACCTGCCGAGCTCGGTCCTGGAATTCCCCCAGCGCCAGGGCTTCCTCGACCGCATGGCCGCCGCGGGCTTCACCGGCCTCTCCTCGCGAGATCTGTCGGGCGGCATCGTCTGTCTATATAAAGGCCAGATCCCCTCATGATGAAGATCCTAGAAGGAAAGACCCTGGCCGCCGACCTGCGGGCCGGCGTGGCCGCCGGGGTGCGCGAGATGCAACAGGCCGGACTGCGGCCACCCGGCCTGGCCGCCGTCCTGGTCGGCGACAACCCGGCATCCCAGGTTTACGTGGGAAGCAAGGTCAAGGCGTGCGGCGAGGCGGGCATCGCCAGCCGGACGGTCCGCCTGCCCGCGGACACCAGCGAGGACAAGCTGACCGGGATCGTCGAGGACCTGAACCGCGACGAGGCGGTCGACGGCATCCTGGTGCAGCTCCCCCTCCCCCGCCAGATCCACGAGCGCCGCGTCCTGGAGCATGTCTCGCCGGACAAGGACGTGGACGGCTTCCATTCCGTCAGCGTCGGCCGGCTCTGGCTGGACGAGCCCGGGTTCGCGCCTGCCACGCCCTCGGGCGTCATCGAGCTCCTGAAGCGCAACGGCTTCCCTCTTGCCGGAAAGCGGGCCGTGATCGTGGGCCGCAGCGCCATCGTGGGCAAGCCCATGACCGCGCTCCTCCTGCGCGAGAACTGCACGGTGACCGTCTGCCACTCGCGCACCGCCGACCTTGCCGCCGTGTGCAGCGAGGCGGACGTCCTCGTCGCGGCCATCGGCCGGGCCGGGATGATCGGCCCCGAGCACGTCAAGGAGGGGGCGGTGGTCGTGGACGTGGGGATCAACCGGGTGACCGATCCCGCCGAGCTCGAGCGCCTCTTCCCCGGCGACGAGGAGCGCCGCCGCCAGTTCGAGTCCAAGGGCTCGATCATCACCGGCGACGTGGACTTCCACCGGGTCGCTCCCAAGGCCGCCGCCATCACGCCCGTGCCGGGCGGCGTCGGGCTCCTGACCGTGGCGATGCTCCTGGTCAACACCCTTAACTCCGCCAGGATGCGCCAGGGGGTGCCAGTCTCATGAGCCGGGTCCTATGAGCCGGCTCTTCCGGGTCGGTCTCACCGGCGGCCTGGCCGGCGGCAAGTCGACCGTCGCCGGCTGGCTGCGGGATGCCGGCTACACGGTGATCGACGCCGACCGCCTGGTGGCGGACCTCTACCGGCCCGGCGGCGAGGGGGTCGAGGCCGTGCGGAGCATTCTGGGCGCCGAGATGATCGACGCCGAAGGCGGGGTCGACCGCGGCAAGGTCGCGGCGCGGGTCTTCGCGGATCACGAGGCGCGCCGCAACCTGGAGAAAGCTGTCCATCCCATGGTCCGCCGGCGCTTCGAGGAGATTGCCGAACGTTCCGAGGGGGTCGTGGTCCTGGAGGCCACGCTGCTCGTCGAGGCCGGCTACGGCCCGCTGTTCGACTTCATCGTCACCGTGGAGGCCGACGCCGAGGCGCGGCTGCGGCGCGCCATGGCCCGGGGCATGGACGAGGCCTCCGCCCGCGCCCGCCTGGTCGCCCAGGGCGACGGCGAGGAAAGAAAGAACGGTGCCCACCGCGTGATCGACAACTGCCGCGACCTCCCCTACCTTCGCCGCCAGGTGGACGAGCTCATCGAGGAGCTGTCCCGGATGGCGGCCCGGGGATGAAAGAAGACAAGGACATCAAGGACTCCAGGGACAGCAAGGACCTGGAATCCCGTCCTTGGCGTCCTTATGGTCCTTGGTGTCCTTGATGTCCTTTGACCCCTTCGTCCTCGTCACCGGCAACCGCGGCAAGATCGCCGAGGCACGCCTCGCCCTCGGCATGGAGATCGAAGCCGTGGAGGTGGATCTCCCCGAGATCCAGGCGCTCGATCTCCTGGAAGTGCTGCGGCAGAAGGCCGAAGTGGCCTGGGAGATCGTCCAGCGGCCGCTGGTGGTCGAAGAGGCGGGCCTGGATCTTCTGGCTTTGAACGGCTTCCCGGGACCTCTGGTCAAGTGGATGCTGGAGGCTGTCGGGGCCGAAGGGATCGCAAGGACCGCCCACGCTCTCGGCGATCCCCGCGCCGTCGCCCGCTGCGCCCTGCTGTATCGCGACTCGGAACGCACCGTCATCGCCGAGGGGAGCACCTCCGGCACCCTCGTCCTGCCCGGCCGGGGCGAGCATGGCTTCGGCTGGGACCCCGTCTTCCTCCCGGACGGCGAGACCCGCACGTTCGCCGAGCTTGCAGGCAAGGAGAAGGACGCGGTCAGCCACCGCGGCAGGGCGTGGCGGGAGCTGATGCCGCGGCTCCGACTGATGTAGGCGGCTTGTTTTCGCGGGGGAGCGCGCCGCTCCCCCGTTCTGGCGGCTTGCGCGCGTTGGGGATGATGCTCTCCCCGGCGCCAGCGGCCCGCAGGCATCGGGGAGAAGGCTGGCCGCGTTGGGGAAGAACCTCCTCCCCGGCGAAAACGGCTTGCGCGCGCCGGGGAGAACGCCGCCGGCGCAGGGGAGCGCTACGCGATGTCGTGGCCGGCCATGGCCCAGAGCAGGATGGCCTTCTGGACGTGCAGGCGGTTCTCCGCCTCGTCGTAGATCCGGCTCTGGGGACCGTCGGCGACCTCGGCGGAGACCTCCTCGCCGCGGTGGGCGGGCAGGCAGTGCAGGAAGACCGCGTCCGATTTCGCGCCGGACATCAGCGCGCCATCCACCATGAAGCCCTGGAACGCCTTGAGCCTCTCCTGCGCCTCGGCCTCCTGGCCCATCGAGGCCCAGACATCCGTGTAGACCGCCGAGGCCCCTTCGACCGCTTCGCGCGGATCGTTGGTGATGGTCATGTTCGTGCCCGCGGCCTGGTGATCCTGCCGCGCCAGCTCCAGGTAGTGCGGCTTCACCTCGTAGCCCTTGGGCGAGGCGATGGCCACGTCCATCCCCACCTTGGCCGCTCCGAACATCAGCGAGTGGGCCATGTTGTTGCCGTCCCCGACATAGGCAAGCTTGCGGCCGCGCAGGGCGTCCAGGCTGCCGAAGACCTCCAGCAGCGTGAAGTAGTCGGTCAGACCCTGGCAGGGGTGGAGGTCGTCGGTGAGGCCGTTGACCACCGGCACCGTGCCGTAGCGCGCCAGGTCCACCACGGTCTGGTGGGCGAAAGTGCGGGCCATGATGCCGTCCACGTAGCGGGAGAGCACCTGCGCCGTGTCCGAGATCGGCTCGCCGCGGCCGAGTTGGATGTCGCGGCTCGACAGGAAGAGGGCGTGGCCGCCCATCTGCACCATGCCGACCTCGAAGCTCACGCGGGTGCGGGTCGAGGACTTCTCGAAGATCATGCCCAGGCTCTTGCGCTTCATGGCATCGGCATACTTCCCGGGATTGGCCTTGACGTCGGCGGCGAGCCGGTAGAGGCCGGCCACCTCCGCGGCGGAGAGGTCGTGGATCGAAATCAGATGTCGGGTCATAGTCTCCTCGTTCAGAGCTCTTAGAGCGGGTCGCGTTCCAGGGGCATGGTCATGCAGCGCGGGCCGCCCCGGGCCCGCGACAGCTCGCTGCAGTCGAGCGCGATCACGGCCGGTCCTCCGCCGATCAGGTCGTGCTTGCCGGCCGCGGCCTCGGCCTCGTCGAGCACGCGCCAGCCGCGCCGCGACAGCTCGTCGACCGTCTTGCGGTTGCGCTTGTAGAGCAGGATCAGCCCCGGCGCGACGGCAAAGGCGTTGGCGCCGTCGGTCCACTGCTCGCGCTGCTGGTCGATGGCCTCGATGCCGCCGCCGCAGGGCACCACGTCGAGCTCGATCCCCATGTCCCCAAGCACTCCGAGCAGCGAGTCCTTGACCGTGAAGGTGAGCTCCCGCGCCGTCAGGTCCACATGGTAGACGTGCGCCGACTCCGGCCCCCCGGACTGGATCACCGGCAGATAGGCGAGGCAGAGACCGCGGTCGATGAAGGTGAAGACGGTATCCAGGTGCATGTACGAGCGCTTGCGCGGCAGCTCGACCATGATCAGGTGGCGGAAGGAGGTCTCCTGTTTGCGCAGGTATTCGGCGAGGACCTCGATCCCCCGCCGGTTCGTGCGCTCGGTGAGGCCCACCAGCACGACCTCCGGGCTCGGCACCAGCACGTCGCCCCCTTCGAGCGAGGGGTACGGGAAGAGCGGGTTGTGCTGCGGCGCGCCCGACGGGGGCACGTCGATCTCGAAGAGCGCGGCCAGGCCGCTGGCCTGCGGGTGGCTCTCGAAGATGGTGCGCGCCAGCAGCGGCTCGCGCTCGCGGGCGCCCGTGGCCATGGAGGAGATCACCACCCGGTTCCCGATGACGACCTGGGGATCGCGCTGGAAGAAGTAGTTGGGCACCGGGTAGAGCTCGAAGAAGCGCTGGCGGTCCACGTCCGAGATCTCGCCGGGGGTGCGGATGCCTTCGATCAGAGTGCAGGCCAGCTCCCGGTCCGGCAACTCGTAGAGCTGCCGCACCAGGCTGTAGGGGACTCCGTACTCGGCCTCCAGCTCGTCGAGCAGGCGCTTGCGGGCCCCTTCCTGTCCGACCACGTCCGCGAGCAGGTCCTTGGAGTCGAGGACCTGGACGCCGGCCTGCTCCAGCACCTGGCAGAAGCCGTCGTGCTCCAGGCGGGCGTCGTCCCCGTCCAGGATGTCGTCGAACAGGAGGGTCTCCATCATGGCGGGGACCATCCAGTCGATCTCGCGACCCGGCCGGTGGACCAGGACGCGCCGAAGGCGTCCGATTTCAGAGTCGACTCTCAGAGGCATGAGCTTGGATCTCCGGCGAAGGAACGGCAACCCTACAAACAAAGGCCGGGCGGCGGCGGATTGTACCAGAAGAGATAGAATCCGCCCGGCCATGATGGATGAGACACCGGAGACCCCCCAGAACCCGCTGTACGAGCGCTATGCCTCGCCCGAGATGGCGCGGATCTTCTCGGCGAGCCACCGCTTCGGCCGCTGGCGCGAGCTGTGGATCGGCCTCGCGGACATCCAGCGGGAGCTGGGCCTCCCGATCACTCCCGAGCAGGTCGACGCCCTTGAGTCAACCGCCGGGGACGTAGACCTCGCGCGCGTCGCGGAGCTCGAGCGCCGTACCCGCCACGACGTGGTCGCGCACCTGCGCCACTACGCGGAGCAGGCCGACCGGGTGCACCCCGGCGCCGGCGGCATCCTCCACCTCGGCGCGACCAGCGCCTTCATCACGGACAACACGGACGTCCTCCTCTTCCGGGAGGCGCTGCAGCTTCTTGAAGGCCGGCTGACCGCGGCCGGCCGCGAGCTGGCCGGTTTTGCCCGGCGCACGCGGGCGATCCCCTGCCTGGCCTATACCCACTTCCAGCCGGCGCAGCTCACCACGGTCGGCAAGCGCGCCTGCCTCTGGCTGCAGGACTTCCTGATGGATCTCGCGGAGGTTCGACACCGGCTGGCGACGCTGCGCACCCGCGGGGTCAAGGGGACGACCGGCACGCAGGCGAGCTTCCTGACCCTCTTCCAGGGGGATCATGGGAAGGTGCGCGAGCTCGACCGCCGGCTGGCCCGGCGCCTCGGCTTCGCGGAGAGCTTCCCCGTCACCGGCCAGACCTACTCGCGCAAGCAGGACAGCCAGATCCTGCAGACCCTGGCGGGGATCGCAGAGAGCTGCCACAAGTACGGCACGGACCTGCGGCTGCTGCAGGGGGTCGGCGAGCTGTCCGAGCCGTTCGACGCCGAGCAGGTCGGCTCCTCGGCCATGGCCTACAAGCGCAACCCGGTGCGGGCCGAGCGCATGTGCGGCCTCGCCCGCCGGCTGATCACGGATTCGCTCAACGGCCCCCTGAACGCCTCGACCCAGTGGCTGGAGCGGAGCCTGGACGACTCGGCGAACCGCCGGCTCGTCCTGCCCGACGCCTTCCTCTGCGCCGACGCGATCCTCGGGCTCGCGGCCCACATCGCGGCCGGCCTGACCGTGCGCGAGGAGATGGTCGAGGCCCGCGTGGCGCGCGAGCTCCCCTTCATGGCGACCGAGACCCTGCTCATGGAAGCGTCGCTGCGCGGCGGCGACCGGCAGGAGCTTCACGAGAAGATCCGCCGCTACAGCCTGGACGCCCAGGAGAGCCTGGCCCGCGGCGGCGCCAATCCGCTGATCGAGAGGATCGTCGAGGATGCCGACTTCCGCCTCACGCAGGAAGAGGTGGACCCCTGGCTCGATCCGGTAAGATTCACCGGACGGTCGGCCACCCAGGTGGACGAGTTCCTGGAGGAAGTCGCCGAGCCCGCCTTGGCGGGAGCCGCGGCCGCGGAGGTCGCGGCCCCCCGGATCTAGACAGATTTGTCGATGTGCTAAGATGTCCGGCAGCGCAAGATGTTTCAGCGCTTTATCTGGACCTAGAGCTCTCACGAAGATGGCTCACAAAACCACCTTACGGAGAACAGCAAGCCCATGCGCACTGGAAACAACTTGGGTCGCTGCACGGCGGCCTCGCGCGTCCTGATTGCAACCCTGCCCCTTCTTCTGACGGTGGCCTGCTCCGTGAACCGGCGTCCCGGTGCCGCGGCCTCGTTCGGCCGGCCAATGCAGAGCGGCATGGCCTCCTGGTACGGTCCCGGCTTCCATGGGCGCCGCACCGCCAGCGGCGAGAAGTACAACATGTACGACCTCACCGCGGCCCACCCCACCCTCCCGTTCGGAACCCGGCTGACGGTGCGCAACGCCCGCACCGGCCAGACCGTCGTGGTGCGGGTGAACGACCGCGGTCCGTTCAAGAAGAGCCGCATCCTCGACCTCTCCTACACCGCCGCGCGCCAGGTGGGTGTCTTCGGCCCCGGCACGGCGTACGTGGAGATCTACCCGGCGGGCCGGGCCGAGATGCCGCAGCCCGAGCTGGTGGCCAACGCGGTGATGGACGATTCGGCGTTGCCGTCGCGCTACACAGTGCAGATCGGCGCCTTCGGCGACGCCGGCCGGGCCGTGGAACTGCACCGGGAGATCGCGCGCATCTATCCCGAGGTGTTCGTCCACTCGGACGGGACCTGGAACCGGGTGCAGGTGGGGATCTTCACCGACCGCGACCAGGCAGAGTCGCTCCGGAGGGAGCTTGCCGTGCTCGGCATGAATTCGGTAGTCGTAGCCACCCGCTGAGTGAGGGCGGGAGGGAATACCGCACCCCCTACTTCAGTTATAACTCCTTGAGTCTGCTGCGATAGGAGGACTGGATATGGGGATGAGACGAACTCGTTCTATCAATGCTCCCGTGCCCCCGGCACGCAGGCCCTGGTCCCTGGGAGCCGCTGCCCTGGCTCTGCTCGTCTACGGAGGAGCAGTCATCCAGGATACAAACCGGCCGATCCCTCCATCCGAGCCGGTGGTCGTGACTGAAACCGCTCCAGCAGAGCCCTCTACCGGTCCCGCCTCTCGCGGCCAGGCCTCCTGGTACGGCTCGGATTTCCAGGGCTCCCCCACCGCCAGCGGCGAGCCGTTCAACATGAACGCCCTCACCGCCGCCCACCGCACCCTGCCCCTCGGCAGCTACGCCCGGGTGAAGAACCTCGACAACGGCCGCACGGTCGTGGTCCGCATCAACGACCGCGGCCCCCACGCTCGCCGCCGGACTATCGACCTCTCCTACGCCGCAGCCCAGGAGATCGAGATGGTCGGCGCCGGCACGGCTCGCGTCGAGATAGCGCCGCTATAAAAAGAACCAGCCGGCGGCTCGACAGTAGCCACCGGCTCGTTCGATTCAAGGTAGGTTGAAAGTCCGCACTACGAAGACCGCTGCCTGCGACCGGAGCGTCAAGTCATTGGGGCAGTACTGGCCACTAGCGCAGCCGGCAGTGATTCCGCGACGGTACAACTCCTCTACCCACGGCGCATACCACTCGGTGCACGGCACGTCGGAGAAAATGCCCGTGCAACTCGTGGGCGGCGAAATGCCCAGCGTCGCCAGCAGGAAGTACGCCATCGTCCCTCGGCTGACGGGAGAGTCCGGACAATAGTTGCCGCCACCACAGCCGACGGTAATGCCGCGGCGGGCGAACTCTTCAATGTACGGCGCCGCTGGGTTGGTGCAGGGCACGTCCTGGAATCGCAGGGGATTGCAGGTCGCGGGTGGCGGCGTATAGCCGGCGGGGCCCTTCGCCTTGATGAGGAACACCGCCGCGGCTGCCCGTGTTAGGGGAGTATCCGGGCAGTATTGCCGAGGGTTCAGCGCGCATCCGCCGGTGATTCCATTGGAATAAAGGGTCTCGATAAAAGACCGTACCCCGTAGTCCAGCGGGACGTCGGCGAAGACCGTCACGGGCACGGCCACGTTCGGGGAGAAATCGCCGAACCACGTGACGCACTCCTGCACCATCCGCCGCTGGAAGTTGTAGGTCCCGGATGTCGCTGGAGCGGTGACTGTGAAGCTAAGCGTCACCTCGCCGCCTGGCGCAACAACAGCGGGTAATTCCACCCGGGAGCTTCCCCAAGTGGTGTTGTCGTAAGGATTGACCGACCCGAGTCGATAGCCGTTGCACTGAGCGCCGATCGGACTCCAGCTCTGGCTGCCCACATTCCTGAGTCTGATGCTCACCGGATAGCTCTGGCCGGCCACCATGGCCGACGGTACGTTCTGAGACAGGATCTGGGCGTCTCTCGGTGGAGCGGCTTGGACGCTCACAGCCACGTTCGGGGTGAAGTCCCCGAACCACGTCACGCACTCCTGCACCATCCGCCACTGGAAGTTGTAGGTCCCGGGCGTCGAGGGAGCGGTGACGGTGAAGTTGAGCGTCACCTGCTGCCCGGGTGCGACTGGCGCCGACAGCTCCACCCGCGTCGCCGGGACCCAGGTGCCATTGTTGTAGGGGTTGGCCGAGCCAAGCCGGTAGGCGCCGCACTGGGGCCCGATCGGGCTCCAGGTCTCAGTGCCTGCATTTTTCAAGGTGACGCTGACCGCATAAACCCGTCCGGCGGCCATCGTAGCCGGCACACTCTGGCTCAGCACCCGGGCGTCCTTGGGCAGCGCGCAGCCCGACCCGCTGTTCGCCACGAGCGGATCCGTGTAGGGATAACCGAGGGCCTCGGTCCCGTCGGTGAGCCCGTCGCAGTCGCTGTCGGCGATGGATGCGCTGGTCCCGATCAGCCCCTCGAAGCCGTTGACCAATCGGTCTCCGTCGGCGTCGGCGTTGGGATAGACGTAGCCGATGACCTCGTTGAGGTTGGTGCCGCCGGTGGAGGTATAGCCCTGGCTCACCATCTGCGCGAGCTCGGACTCGGGGAAGATCGCGAAATCATCCCTCTGAACGTGGTAGCGGCGGTACAGCCGCACGGTGCCGGCCGGCATGCAGCCCGGCTCCGGCGTGCACCGAGGGAAGATGTACCCCTCGATGCCGTCGAGATCGTAGCCCACGGCGTGGAAGGCGTTGAGGCCGTCCACCGAGGTCGTGTAGGTCGTGTCGCGGTGCTCCTGGTTGCCGTTCGGGTTCGTACCCTTGTAGGTCATGCGGTAGAGGGGAACGAGGGCGGGCGCGCCGGCGTACGGGATCGTCTCGCTCGTGAAGACATACACCGAGGCCGTGGGGGTGTCCGCCAGGCAGGGGCTCACGTTGCAGGGCGGCACGCCCGGAAAGGAGGCATAGCCGGGGACCGCCGGGCCGGTCGACTGGTAGACCCAGGTCGCCGGGCAGTCCTGGCGGCTCAGGCTCGTGCAGCTCCCGTGGAGCAGCCCGGAGACCGCCGAGCTCGCCACCTGGGGCACGGTCGTGTAGAGGTGGTCTTCCGTGGCCGAGCCGTAGAAGCTGAAGAGCGGAGTGAGCCGATTGGTCAACAGCCGGCCGGGGGCGAGGCCCAGCGCCAGGTCCACCGCCGTCCGGGCGTTCGGGACACCGTAGCCCTCGGTATCGTTCCGGGTGGGCCACCGGTCGGCGCTCCGGGCCAGGATGTCGTAGACGTTCTGCTTGGTGAGCAGGGGATTCGCCGAGCGCACCAGCCCGGCGATGCCGGCCACGAACGGGGTCGACATCGAGGTCCCGGTGCAGTAGCCGTAGCCGTCGAGGACCGAGCCATCGCCGCACTCGCTGAACTTGGGGTCGGTGATCCACTGCTTGCCTGTGTATACGGTCGAGAAGATGTTCTCGGCCGGGGCGATGAGGTCGAGCTGCGGGCCGAAGTTCGAGCCGCACTCACGTGAGTCGCCGGCACCGTATGGGCACACATCCCCGGGATCGTTGTCCCGCCGCCAGACCTGGCGGTCCTGCTCGACGCCGCCGACTGCGATCGCACCCTGGTAGCGGGCCGGGAAATTGAGCCCGCCCAGGTTGTTGCCGGCCGCGAACACCATCACGACGTCGCGCTGGTCGGCGAGCGCCAGGGATTCGCAGAGCTGGTTCCATATGGTGCTCTGGCCGGGGGGCGGCGGACAGGAGACCGTCCCGGCCGGATCGACGATTCCAAAGCTGCCGCTGAGGATCTGAGAGCCGCGGTCCACACCCCAGTAGAGCGCCTGCGGGATATCGAATTGGTCGGTCCTGATCCTCGACATCAGGAAGCTGCAATGCCGGCACGCGCCGGTGATCCCCAGGCCGTTGTCCGGGGTCGCCGCGAGGATGCCGGAAACATGCGTGCCGTGCCCCGCGTGGATGGCATCGTTCCCGGGCCCCACAGGATTCTGGAGGATCGTACCGTCGCAGGGCGCCGGCCCGGAGAGGTCGGAGCTCGACTCGAACTCGTCAGGACAGGGATCGTCGTGGTTCAAACGCAAGTCGTAGGACAGGTGGAGCCGGAAATTGCCCGGCTTCGGACCGGTGATGGGGAAAGCGCGCAGGTCCTCGTGATTGACCTCGAGCCCCAGATCGATCACGTCGACGTAGGCGTTGCCCTCGACCTTCTGCCAGGCCTCCGTCAGATGCAGGAAATTGATCGCCCACTGGCTGCCGAGATGCGGGTCCACGGCGTCCGCCGTGATCTGCTGCATGGCTTCTTCCTCGGGTGGGCGAGCATCGCTGGCAAAAGCCGGAGTGCCCGCGAGCAGGACGAGCGTTCCCAAGAGGGTCCAACCTCGCTTCATGATTTCCTCCTTCTCGAACACGAAGTCCGGCCAGGCGAGGAGCAGAGGCCCTCCCTCCCCGGTCGGCCGAACGGTCTCTGATTTCCCTCAGGTAGGCCTCACGGCCTCCGATGCAGGAGAGAACGACAGGTCTACCGATAGATATGAGAAATGGGGTGAAAAGGTTTCACCCCCGGGACGGGCGGCTGCGTCAGAGGCTCTCCAGAAACTCCTTGATCCCCTCGTCCAGCCGCCGCCGGTCGCGGTGGCGGTCGAGAGCGATCCGGACCAGGCGGTCCACGAGCTCGGGAAGCGGCACGCCCGAGAGGCCCCAGAGGCGGGGGTACATGGAGATGCTGGTGAAGCCGGGCAGGGTGTTCACCTCGTTGACGTAGATGCCGTCCTCCCCCTCCACCAGGAAGTCGACCCGCGCCAGGCCGACGCCGCCGATCGCCTCGAAGGCGCGGACGGCCAGCGCGCGGAGGCGGTCGGTGGCCTCCGGCGACAGCTCGGCGGGCGCGATGAGCTGGGCGGTGTCCTGCAGGTACTTGTCCGCGTAGTCGTAGAACTCGTTGCCGGGGACGATCTCGCCCACGGCCGAGGCCTCGATCTTCTGATAGCCCAGGACCGCGCACTCCAGCTCCCGGCCCTGGACCCCGCGCTCGATGATGACGGTGTCGTCGAACTGCAGGGCGAAGCGGACGCCGGCCTCCAGGAGGTCCGGGCTCATCACCTTCTTCACGCCCACGCTCGATCCGCCCACGCTCGGCTTGACGAAGACCGGGAAGGGCAGCTTCGCTGCCCTGTGCAGGAACGCCGCGGGATCGGCGGCGAACTCGTTCCTGCGCACCGCCTCGTACTCCACGACCGGCACGCCGGCCGCCTCCATCTGCCGCTTGAAGAGCAGCTTGTCCATGGCGAGGGCGCTGGCGGTGACGCCGGGGCCGACGTAGGCCGCGTCGATCATCTCGCAGAGGCCCTGGAGGGTGCCGTCCTCGCCCCAGGTGCCATGGACGATGGGGAACAGCACCTCGACGCCCGAGGCGAGCAGGTGGCGCAGGGTCGGCGCGATCGGCAGCTCGAGCGGAGCGATGGTGGCGATGCCGCCCGACAGCACGGCCTCGGAGGCCTCGGCGTCGATCCAGCAGCCGTCCTGGGCGATGCCGAGCGGAGTGACCTGATGCCCGGCGGTGCGGAGCCCGTCCACCACCGTCCGGGCCGAGCGGATGGAAACCTGGTGCTCGACGCTCCGGCCTCCGAAAATGACACCCACGTGGGCCATGCAAAGTCTCCTCTAGTAGGGGCACCCCTCGTGGGTGCCCTCCGGAGGGCGGCCACAAGAGCCGCCCCTACACTATCCTCCCAGATCCACGGACCGCACGCTGAGCACCTCGGGCAGCGCCGCGAGCCGGGATACCAGCTCGTCGTCCGCCACCTGATCCACGCGGAGGACCGCCAGCGCCTCGCGCTCGCTGCTCCCCTCCTTGGGCCTCCGGGCCAGGTGGATGTCGGCGATGTTGACCTGCGCTCCGGCGAGCAGAGCGCCGATCTTGCCCACCACGCCGGGCACGTCCGCGTTCTCAAGGAACAGCAACCGGCCCTCGGGCCGGAATTCCAGAGGATAGCCGCCCAGGCGGACGACGCGCGGATCGCGCTCGCGGAAGAGCGTGCCGTCGATCTCGACCGTCCGGCCGCCGCCGCTCAGAGTCACGCTGACGAGGTGCGAATAGTCCCCCGGCGCGCTGTGGGTCGAGCGCACGACCTCGATCCCCCGCCCTTCCGCGACGCGCTCCGCGTTGACGTAGTTGACCGCCTCGCCCAGGAACGGTGCGAGCACCCCCTTGAGGACCGCCACGGACACCGGCACGTGGAAGGCCTCCTCGATCCCCCGGTTGTCCACCCGGAGGAGCTGCGGCGCGGCGCCGAGGAGCTGGCCGGCCATCCGGCCCAGTCTCTCGCCCAGGGCCAGATACGGCTCGGCCCTGTTGCCCGCGGGACGGAACGGCAGGTTCACCGCCGCCACCGCCATCGACCCGGCGAGCGCGGCCAGCACCATCTCTGCCGTCTCGCGCGAGATCCGCTCCTGCGCCTCGTGCGTCTGCGCGCCGAGGTGAGGGGTCGCGACCACCTTGGGATGCCGCACGAGCCGCAGGTCGGCCGGCGGCTCCTCGGCAAACACGTCCAGGGCCGCGCCGCCGAGATGGCCGGACTCCAGGGCCTCCAGCAGCGCCTCCTCGTCCACGATGCCGCCGCGGGCGCAGTTGACCAGCAGCGCTCCGGGCTTCATGCGGGCCAGGCGCTCGCGGTTGATCAGGTTGCGGGTCTCGGGCGTGAACGGCGTGTGCAGGGTGACCACGTCCGCGCTGGCGAGCAGCTCGTCCAGCGGGAGCAGCTCCACCTGCATCTTGCGCGCGGCGGCGGCGTCGAGGAACGGATCGTAGGCCGCGATCTGCATCTGGAACCCGCGCGCCCGATCGGCCACCTTCTGGCCGATGCGGCCGAAGCCGACGACGCCCAGGGTTTTGCCTTGCAGCTCGATGCCGGTGATCTTGCGGTCCCATCCGCCCGCCTTCGTGGAGGCGTCGGCCAGGGGGATCCGGCGGGCCAGCGAGAGCAGTAGCGCGAAGGTGTGCTCCGTGGCCGACGTCAGGTTGGCCGTGGGGGCGTTGACCACGAGAATACCCAGCTCGGTCGCGGCGGCCACGTCCACGTTGTCCACCCCGATGCCGGCGCGGCCCACGACTTTGAGCTTCCTGCCGGCGCGCAGCAGCTCGGCGGTCACCTTGGTGGCGCTGCGCACGACCAGTGCGTCGAAGTCCGCCAGGATCTCGGGCAGGCGCTCGCGCTCTTCCTTCTTGAGCTGGCGAACCTCGGCACCGTCCTTCCGCAGCAGCTCCAAGCCGGAAGGGTCAAGCTCGTCGGCAATGAGGATGCGGTCGCTCACGACGCCAGCTCTTCCAGGATGGCGTCGATCTCGGCCAAGAGCGCTTGGAGGTCGGAATCCTGCACCTCGCCCATATGACCGATGCGGAAGGTGGAGGGCTTCCAGTCGCCGTAGCCGCCGCCGATGGTCCAGCCGCGCTCGGCGAGCTTCTTGACGATGGCCTGGGGATCGACTCCCTGCGGCGCACGCAGGCAGCTCACGGTGAGGGAGCGGGCATCCGGGGCGGAGGCGTAGGTGATGCCGCGTGACTCCGCCCAGGCCGCGGTGCGCTTCTGGAGCGCCTCGTGCCGGGCCCAGCGCGCTTCCATCCCCTCGGCGAGCATGCGGTCGAGCTGGACGTCGAGCGCGTAGTAGAGCGGGATCGCCGGCGTGGTGATGTCGCCCCCTTCGCGGTGCTTCTCGCGGTACCGCAGCAGGTCGGTGTAGAAGCCGCGGTGCGGGATCTTCGCGGCGCGCTCGGCTGCGCGGTCGGACAGGGTGAACACGACCAGTCCGGGCGGCAGCGCGAGTGCCTTCTGAGTGCCGCCCAGGACCACGTCGAGCCCCCACTCGTCGGTCTCGATCCGGGCGCCGCCCAGAGAGGAGACCGTATCCACGAGGATCAGGGCGTCGCTCTCCTCGCGGATGGCGCGGGCGATGTCTGCGATCGGGCTCATGACGCCGGTCGAAGTTTCGTTGTGGACCACGGTGACCGCGTCGTACTTCTTGCGCCGCAGGGCGGTGCGGACCACGTCGGGATCGACGGCCTCGCCCCAGGGGAACGAGATCTTGTCCGCCGGCCGTCCGACCGACCGGGTGATGGAGTGCCAGCGGTCGGAGAACGCGCCGTTGACGAGGTTGAGCACATCGGAAGCGGCGCAGGAGATCACGGCGCTCTCCATGATGAGAGTGGAGCTGCCGGTGGCAATCATGCCGTCGCCCGCGGTGCGCAGCACCTGGGGGAGCCGCTCGCCGAGCGATAGGCGGAAGTTCTTGAACGGTCCCGAGCGGTGGCCGACCATCGGCTTCGTCATGGCTTGACGAGCGGCCTCGGTCACGTAGCTGGGGCCGGGTAGGAAGAACTGGATCTTTTCGGTCACGGGAAGCCTCTCAGTCAGGCGGGCGGGAAAGCCCGCCGCGGGTGCCGCATTGTGGCAAAACGGCCGCGGAGGGGCAAGCGGCGGCAGCGCGGATCGCTGGGCGGACGGTTCTACCCGCGGGTTGACCCTCGGAACCCGCCGGATGGACGATGGGATCCGCGGGTCGAGAGGTCCAGGCGGCGGGTTTGGCGTTCCAACCCGAGCGTTCTACGTCTCGACCCGCGGGTTGCATCGTAAAACCCGCGGGTCGGATCCCGGAACCCACGGGTTTCGTCGCGGAACCGGCGGGTTCCACGGCCTAACCGGCGGGTT
>DATLNC010000305.1:0-3275 GCA_035536935.1 Thermoanaerobaculia bacterium | reverse complement strand
GAGACAGCTCGCGGATGTTGCCGGGATAGGCGTGGATCAGGAGGGCGCGCTCGGCGCGGGCCGTCCAGCGCGGCTTCTCGCCAGGGCGCCGCCAGTGCCGGCGCAGGAAATGGTCGGCCAGCAGGGGGATGTCCCCCCGGCGCTCGCGCAGCGGCGGCAGGGCCAGGTCGAGGACCTTCAGCCGGAAGTACAGGTCTTCCCGGAAGCGGCCGTCGCGGACCATCTGCCGCAGGTCGCGGTGGGTGGCGGCGACGATGCGCACGTCCACCTTCTCCGTGCGGTCCGAGCCGAGCCGCTGGATCTCGCCGAATTGGAGGAAGCGGAGCAGCTTGGCCTGCGCCTCGACGGGGATTTCGCCGATCTCGTCGAGGAAGAGGGTGCCGCCGTGGGCGGTGGCGAGCCGGCCCGGGCGGTCGCGCTTGGCGTCCGTGAAGGCCCCCGCGACGTGGCCGAACAGCTCGGATTCGAGCAGGGTGCCGGGCAGCGCCGAGCAGTGGACGGTGACGAACGGCCGGCCGCGGCGACCGCTGTTGACGTGGAGCGCCCGGGCGATCAGCTCCTTGCCGGTGCCGGTCTCGCCGAGGACGAGGATGGGAGCGTCCGCGCCCGCCACCTGGGCCACCACCTGGAGGATCTCGATCATCCGCGGATCGCGGGTGACGATGCCCGCGAAGTCGTGCTGGGAGAACAGGTCGCGCTCCAGGCTCCGGTTGCGCCGCCGGAGGGTCTCGCGCTCGCTGGCCCGCAGGAGGAAAAGCCCGGCGACCTCGGTGAGCTCGGCGAGAAAGGCGCGGCTGTCTTCGCTGAAGCTGTCCACGTTCTGGCGGTTCTCGAGGTAGACCACGCCGTAGACCTCGCCCCCGTGCCGCAGGGGAGCCACCAGGACGCAGCAGCGGCCGATGACCAGGGCGCTCTCGCCGGAGCTGAAGCGGTCGTCCTCGATCAGGTTCGGCAGGTAGATGACCTTTCCCGACTCGATCGCCTCGCGCACCAGCGAGCGGCTGTACCGGCGCTCCACCGCGGACCGCTGCTGGCGGTCGTACCCGACCTCGAACTTCTGCTGGTAGGACCCCTCCTCGCGCGCCACGACGAAGCCCGTCTCGGCGCCGCACCGCTCGACGATGCGGCGCAGGAGGAGCTCAGGGGCCCGTTCGTCGTCCTCCTCGGCCAGGAGGAGCTTCGAGATGTGGAACAGCTCCAGGTAAAGGTCCATCGACTTCTGCCTCCGAGCGTTGCCTCCGAGTAACTGCCTCCGAGCAACGGCACCTGCCATCAAGGATAGGCGGATCTTACTCCTAATCCGCCTCCCCGGGCCGGCGGGCGGGCCGCGGTCCCCGGATGCTGCCCGCCGGAGGCAGGCTCCCCCGGCTTGGTCCCCGATCTCCCTGGGGAAACCCCGCCGGGCGGGCCTGGCACCAGCCTTGCCCTTGGGCCAGGGCAACCGCTTCGAATCACAACCCATCGGCCTCGCCACTCACGGCGGGCCGAAGAAAAAGGAGAGCAGCATGTACGAGAAGAGCAGCAAGACCGCCGATGCCGTCGCGCCCGAGAGCTTGAGCGTCAGCCAGCCTGGCGCGACCGAGTACTTCTCGGCCCTGAACAAGAAGGCCAACGAAGCCATCGCCTCGATCTACAAGACCCGGATCACGCCGATCCAGTTTCCGGCGCAGGGCGACTTCAACTGGTTCTGGCAGAACCCGAACCAGGTCTTCAACGAGGGCACCTTCAACTTCGGCAGCGCGCGGGTGAGCGCCAGCGGCGACGTTCCGGACACCGCTCAGCTTTCACCGGCGGGAGGGTTCCCCAACGCGTACGTTCAAGTCGTGACCGCCCTCCAGTACAGCCTGAGCAGCACCGAATCGGAGCGGCTCAACAAGGCGGTGACCAACGCCTCGGCCCAGGCCCAGGCCGTCGTCTCCACCTACCAGGGGATTTTCGGCCAGATCACCGACGCGCAGATGAAGACGGCCCAGGAGGCGCTGGGCGAGTTCTCCGTGGCCAACAAGCAGGACTACGTGATCGGTTACGTCATGGGTTACGTCTGGAGCGGACGCCGGGGCGAGCAGAAGCCGGCGCTCACCTACACCGAGATGGCCAACGCCCGCGACCTCCGGGCGCTGCTGCCGCAGATGCCCGCTTCCGGCGTGCCGGTGCTGGCCGACGTCACGGTCTACCTGAACTTCATCGCGCCGGTCAGCTCGCTGGAAGACCAGCTGTTCCTGGGCGGCTGGATCCGCAACCAGTTGCGGACCAATACGGCGGCGCCGACGGAGAGGAACGGCGGCATGAAGCTGGTGAACCCCAACACGGGCGCCGTCTCCTCCGGCTACCAGGTGGGCTACGGCATCAACGCCGCCATCTCGCAGATCCAGAACGACCTGAACTCCACCCGCTCCTTCTCCCTGGGCATGCAGGTCTCGAAGGCGGCCGGCTCCTCGCTCCAGGTGAGCATCGACGGCGGGGCCGGCTTCTCGGTCGGCTCGCTGCTGCGCTTCTCCCTGGGAACGAAGTTCAGCTACGACATGACGACGGTCCAGGGGACCAGCAGCGACTGCACGGTCGAGATCAGCTACAAGGGGTTCACCATGGCGCCGATCGCCGCCTCGGCCTGGCAGCAGGCCACCAGCGTCGGCTGGTTCTTCGGCGATCCGATCGCCGAGGCCTTCCGCAACCAGGGCAAGGACGTGACCGGTTTCAAGTTCGTCTCCGAGCCGCCCTACAACCTGGGCCCGCTCGCCACGGGGGGTAATTTCGGCATGCTGACGAATCTCCTGATCTCGAACTACCCGACGGTGAAGATCCACTACCGGAACGCCGACTTCAACTCCTTCAAGCAGTCCTGGAACCAGAGCCTGTCCGGCAACCTCACCCTCTTCGGCTTCATCTCCCTGGGCCGGTTCTCGGAGGGATCCTCCAGCAGCAGCTATCAGCAGGGCTCCTCCAACAGCGAGTTCACGGTGGAGTTCGGACCCTCCAAGGAGGTTCTCTCGGTTCCCGACCTGCAGAAGACCGCCTTCCCGATCGGCGGCTCCTTCGACTTCCCGGCCGTGCGCTGAAGACGACCGCTGACTGTCCGTCAAACCCAGGCGGCGGAGAAGCTCCGCCGCCTGGGGTACCGGCGAAAGGCCCCATGATGACCACGGAAGAGTTCTACCGGGCCCTCGCGGCTGAGATCAACCGGCAGGTCGAGCCCCTTTACGGCTTCCCGGTGACCCTCCTCGAGTTCTCTTCGCACGGGGATTTCCACTGGTTTTACGAAAACGTCAACGGCGTCT
>DATLNC010000304.1:0-14388 GCA_035536935.1 Thermoanaerobaculia bacterium | reverse complement strand
ACGCCATCCTGGTCACCTCCCTCTTCACCCACCTGCCCGAGGAGAGGTTCCTCGCCTGGCTGCGGGTGCTCGCCGGCCGGCTGAACCCCGGGGGAGTGCTCGCCTTCAGCACCCACGACCCGAGCCTTCTCCTGCCCTGCCCGCCGATGCCGGAGAGCGGGCTCCTGTTCCAGGAGATCAGCGAGAGCGGCTCGCTCGACACCAGCGACTACGGCTCGACCTGGGTCACCGAGGAGTTCGTGCGCGGCGCCGTCGCCCGGGTGGCTCGATCAGCTTCCGTCCACCGCCTGGAGCGCGGGCTCTGCAACTACCAGGACCTCTACGTGGCCGTGCTGGAGCCGGGCGTGGACTTCTCCGGCCTGCGCTACACCGGCGAGCCGTACCTCTCGCTGGAGCACTGCGGGATCGTCGGACAGGGCCAGTTGGAGATGAGCGGCTGGGCCGCGGTGCGCACCGGCGAGGTGGAGGCGGTCGAGGTGGTCCTGGACGGCCGGCTCCTGGCCGAGCTCCCGGTCGCGCACCCGCGGCCCGACGTGGCCGGGATGCTCGGCGAGGCGCGCTACCTCCACTCGGGCTGGGGCGGCGCCTTCGCGCTGCCGCCCGGGACCTCCCGCGGCGCCTCGGTGCTCGTCATCCGCGTGCGGGACGGGCGCGGCGTGAGCCACCCGCTGCGGGCCGGCGCGGTCGAGTCGCTGCTCCTGGAATCAGCGCGCAACGACGTCTCGGTCCTCCACCGCGAGCTGAAGGCGGCCGGCGAGCGGCTGGCCGAGGTCCAGGCGCGGGCGGATGCCGAGACCGGCGGCCTGCGCGCGCGGATCGCGGCCATGGAATCCAGCCGCTTCTGGAAGATGCGGAACGCCTGGTTCCGGCTCAAGCGGGGCGTGGGTCTGACCCAGGGAGATTGATGACGATCCTGCCCGGCCTCTACGTAGCGCTCCTGGCCCTGGGGCTCGGCTGGGCGCTGCGCCGGTGGTTCGACCCGGTGCCGCCGCGCATCCTTATCCTCTTCGCGCTCGTTCCCTTCCTGCTCTTCGGCCGCGCGCTCCTCGGCGGCGAGGTCCTCCTTCCCCTGGGGCCGTTGCAGGAATTCGTGCCCTACCGCCATCTCCCCCCCATGGACGGGCCCTCCTATGGCCTGTACGGCGACCTGATCCGGCAGATCGCGCCCTGGCAGGTCGAAGTGCGGCGGGCACTGGCCGCTGGCCGCTGGCCGCTTTGGAACGCCAATGCCGGGGCCGGTATGCCGCTGATGGGTGACCCGCAGTCCCAGGCCTTCCAGCCGCTCGTCATGATCTCCTACCTGTTCGACCCCTGGAGCGGAATGGGAATCACGGCCTCGCTTCGGGTCCTGCTGGCCCTGGTCTTCTTCTTCCTGTTGCTCCGGAGGCTGGGAATGGGAGAGCCCGCGGCCGTGCTGGGCGCGGTCGCCTACGGGCTGGGGGGGTTCCTCATACTCTGGCTGGGCTGGCCCATGTCGACCTCGGCCGCCCTGCTTCCCCTGGGGCTCTACGCCGCTCTCCGGGTGGACGAGCTGGGAGGTAGCCGCGATCTGTTCCTGCTGTTCCTGGCGGGCTTCGGCCTCTTCCTGGGCGGCCACCCCGAAACCGTGGTCTATGCCCTCGCCCTGGTCGGGATGTTCCTGGTCGCCCGCACTCGGGCGCGGCGCTCGTTGCGGCCGCTACTCCACGGAGGGCTGGCGCTCGTCCTTTCCGGGCTGGCGGCAGCGCCGGTCCTCCTGCCGGTAAAGGCTTACCTGCCCATCAGCGAGCGCTCGGTGCTCGTCGGCCATTTCCTGGCGCCGCGCCCGCTCTCCGACGTCGTGAAGGACCTGGGAAAGCCGGCGGTCCGCGGGGCATGGAAGAGCCAGGCGGAAAAGAGGCTCGTTCCCCTTGCGGCGGCGCGGGCCTTCGGCGCCTTCACCCACTACTGGGGGGATGTCAACGTCATCGAGGATTCCAGCGGTTTCGTGGGCGGCGCCACGCTGCTGCTGGCGCTGGCGGGTCTCGCTCCAGTCCCCGGCCGGCGGCAGCGGTTCCCCCAGGAGCGGCTCGCCGCCGGAGTGTTGATCGCCTGCCTGCTCCTGATCGCCCAGCCGCCCGGGTTCGACAGGTTGTTCGCGCGGCTGCCCGTGATCGGAGCCACGGCGATCCACCGCCATCACCGGACGCTGATGCTCGTGGCCCTCTGCGTCTCCTGGCTGGCGGCCTGCGAGGCGGAGCGCTGGCAGCGCAGCCCGGGAAAGCGCCGCCTGGTGGCGATCCTGGCGGTCGCGCTGGCCGGGGTGATCGCCTGGGCCTATCTCGGTCACAACCATCCGACGCTGGGTCGAGATCTCGCGGGCCAGCGCGACGCCTGGATGATTGCGCAGATCGCCTTCGTGGCCCTGGGAGCTGCCCTGCTCGGCGTTCGAAACGTGCGCGACCGGCGGGCGGCGGCCTGGATCCTCCCCCTGGTGGTGGGGGCGGAGCTGCTCATCTTGCACCTGCCGCTCAACCCGTCGAGCCCGCGGCGGCTCGCCTATCCGGTGACGCCGCCGGTGCGCTTCGTCCAGGAGCGCCTCGGGAATTTCAGGATGGTCGCCTTCGGACCCACCGTGCTTCCCGCCAACGTCCACGAGGTCTACAACTTCCGGGACGTCCGGATCGACAACCCATCCCGGCCCGACCTCTACATGCGGGTGGTCACGTCGGTGAACCAGGGGGCGCTCCTGCCGAGCTTCAACCGGGTCCGCCACGCGATCTACAGCCTGCTGGGGGTGCGCTACGTGATGACGGAAGTGGATACGGAGCTGCGGCGGCCGCTCCGTCTGGTTTTCCGTCACCCGTCGGGCTGGGTCTATGAGAGGCCCGGGGCGCTTCCGCTCCTCTTCCTGCCTGCGCGCGCGGTGCCCTTCCAGGGGGGCAACTGGCAGCGCTGGCTGGACAAGAACCCCGACTTCGCCCAGCGGGCGCTCGTCCAGCGCACCCCCGGCGGGGGCAAGTGGCGGGCCAGGAAGCCGGAAGCTTCGACGCTGCAGCTTCTCGAGGTCGAACCGGCGCAGCTCCGGGCCCGGGCCGAGCTGAGCGAGCCCCGGCTGCTCGCCTCCAGCCTCATGCACGACGACAACTGGCGTCTGCTCGTGGACGGCCGGCCGCGCGAGATCCTCGCGGCGAACGGCCCCTTCGTCGCAGCCTGGCTGGAGACGGGGGAGCGCGAGGTCGAGCTGGTCTACCGGCCGAGGAGCTTCGTGGTGGGATGCCTGCTGTCCGCGCTGGCGTTGGCCATGGCAGCGGTCTGGTGGGTGCCGCGGCCCGCGACGACGGCCCGTCGTCAACTTAGCTGAGGCAACTTCTGCGGGGCGAGTACCCGGGTCGTAACGCTTGGCGTTAATAGCGATGTACGTTACTATGTCGTTGAATGATTCGGACCTTCGGGGACAAGGAGACGGAGAAGGTCTTCCGGCGCGAGCCCTCTCGGAGGTTACCTGCCGCGCTTCTGCGCCAGACTCAGCGGAAGCTGGCCATTCTAGATGGCGCAGAGACGCTCCACGATCTGCGAGTTCCTCCCGGCAACCGGCTCGAGAAGCTCAAAGGGAATCGGGAGGGTCAGTACAGCATCAGGATCAACGACCAGTGGCGAATCTGCTTCAAGTGGTCGGAAGGTGGTGCTGACGACGTGGAGATAGCCGACTACCATTAGGAGAGCTAGAAGTGGCGAAGAAGTCTCCTCCCATTCACCCCGGCGAGATCCTCCTTGAAGAGTTCTTGCGCCCGCTGGAAATCAGCCAGTACCGGCTTGCCAAGAGCATCAGCGTCCCCGCACGGCGTATCAACGAAATAGTTCACGGGAAGCGGAATATCACCGCGGATACCGCCCTGCGGCTTTCCCGGTTCTTCGGCACAAGCGAGAGGTTCTGGTTGAATCTTCAGACCCGATACGATCTCGAAGTGGAAAAGGACCGCCTTGGAGACCGCCTGGAGACGGAAATCACACAGTACGCTCATGCCTCGTAAGGCCACTAAAAGCGCGGTATCCTCTATCCCATGAAAGAGATCCCCGGCCCGGCCGAGGTATTGGCCGAGGCGGAACGCTCCTTGCATATTCATAGCCGGGTGGCTCTTTGTCAGATTGTCCGGACGGAAGGCTCCACGCCGGGCAAGGCGGGTTGGAAGCTGCTGGCCCGCCCGGATGGATCGGTGTTCGGCAACCTGGGCGGCGGCGCGTTCGAGGCTCTGGTCAAGACCGATGCGCTGGCCCGGTTGTCCAAAGGCAGTCACGGGAAGTCGTCGGAGGTGAAGCGGTATTACTTCACCGAGGACTCGGTGAAGGGGGAGCCCACGGGGATGGTCTGCGGCGGACTGGCGGAGGTCTTCCTGGAAGTGATCGAGGCGCCTCCGGTTCTGGTCGTCTGCGGCGGCGGGCCGGTGGGGCAGGCTCTGGCCCAGGCCGGCGCGCTCGCCGGGTTCGAGTGCCTGGTGGCGGAGGACCGGCCGGAGTTTCGCCAGCCCGGACTCTTCCCCGAAGGGGCGAGCGTGACCGAGGTGGGGCGAGACTACGATGAGCCGTTCCTCGACGCGGTGCGCAGCCGCGATCTCTACGTGGCCGTGGTCACCCGCTGCTGGGAGACCGATACGGCCGCTCTCGCCGGGGTGCTGCGGCAGGACCCTCCCCGGCTGCGCTACCTGGGGCTCATGGGGAGCCGGCGCAAGGTGGCGCGGGTGCGCGAGGAGGTCGAGGCGCTCGGCTTCCCCCTGAACGGCCGGGGGCTGCGCGCGCCCATCGGGCTCAACATCGGCGGCGATACGCCGGGCGAGATCGCGATCTCGATCCTGGCCGAAGTGATCCGGACCCGCTATGGCCGGTCCGAAGAGAAAGATGGAGATGACTAGGAAAGCTTTCCCGATCCTGTTCGCGGCCCTGTTCCTGGCGGCCGGAGTATCCGCGTCCAGCTGGCACGCGCTTCCCCTCTGGGGCGGCGACGTGCGCAGCCTCGCCATCCATCCCGACGATCCCGACATGGTCTTCGCCGGCACCTCGGCCGGCCAGCTCTACCTGTCCCGCGACGCGGGCCGGAGCTGGCACGACGCCGGATCGTACCTGCCCTTCCCGGGCTGGGTCGTGAACACCCTGCGCTTCGATCCCAACAAGCCGGACCGGCTGTGGGCCGGCCTCTGGGGCGTCTGGGGCGGCGGCCATGTGGCCTTCTCCGACGACATGGGAAAGACCTGGGTCTCGCGCGTCGCGGGCCTTCCGGAGGAGCCGGTCTACACGATGGCGCTGGTGCCGGGCCGCGAGGGCCGGATCTACGTGGGAACGCTCTCGGGCGTCTGGAGCACCGAGGACAGCGGCGAAAGCTGGCGGCGGCTCACCGCCGACCTCCCCGAGGTCCAGAAGGTCACCAGCCTGCTCGTCGACGCGGAACGGCCGGACACGATCATCGCCGGCACCTGGCGGCAGGCCTACCGCACCGAGGACGGCGGACGCACCTGGGCCGGCATCTTCGAGGGCATGGTCCTCGACTCCGAGGTCTTCAGCCTCACCCCGGTCCCGCAGCGCCCCGGCGAGATCTGGGCCACCACGTGCGGCTGGGTCTACCGGTCGCTCGACGGCGGCACCAAGTGGGAGCGCTTCAAGGAGGGGTTCGAGGAGCGGCGCACGCCGAGCTTCTCGGTCCTGCCCGACGGCAGGCTCCTGGCCGGGACCGTGGCCGGGCTCCACGTCTCCGCCGACGGCGGCAAGACCTGGAAGCGGACCGGCGATCCGGCCCTGGCGATCCATGGGATCTACTGGCACCCGAAGCGGCCGGATCGGGTCTTCCTGGCGACCGAGGGCTCGGGCGTCTGGATCTCCAGCAATATCGGCGATAGTGCGGCCAACTTCCGCCCGTCCAGCGAAGGGATGACGAACACCCGCGTCTCCGCCCTGGCCAGCTTCGGCGAGGAGCTGCTCATCGCCTTGAGCCACGCCGGGCCGATCTCGGGCATCCACCTGTCGCGCGACCGCGGCAAGACCTTCGAGGCCGACGGCTTCACGCCATTGCCGACCGTGCTCGACCTGACCTGGCACGAGGGGCGGATCTACGCCGCCACCGAGCGCGGTCTTTACGAGCGCCGCGGCGCTGCCTGGTTCCGCCTCAAGGAGCTGGGGGAGACCCGGGTGGAGCAGGTGCTGAGCGATGGGCCGCAGCTCGTGGCGCGCACCGCCACCGGCCTCTGGGAGCTCAAGGGCCTGAAGTTCGTCCAGCGCCCGTTCGAGCACGGCGCTCCGCGCTCCGCCGCCTTTTTCGGCGGCGCCCTCTGGGTCACGGACGGCAGCGGCCTCTACCGCCTCACGGCGACCTCGAACGACACGGTCGCGACCCCCTTCGCCGGCGGCCGGCTGCACCGTCTCCAGGACCAGCTCCTGTTCTGGGGGCCGGGCGGCGCCTGGACCCGTCCTGCCTTGGAAACGGAATGGATTGAGCTGACCGAAAAGGCGTCGCGCCTGCTCCCCACGGGCCACGAGCGGTGGTCCGCCCTGATGGTGAGCGGCGACACCGTGCGGCTCTACGACCGCGACGCGCGCAAGTTCCGCATCGTCGAGGTGCCCGTGCCCACGCGCGACATCTCCTCCGCCCTGGTCGTGGGCGGCAAGCTGATGCTGGGGACCTCCGGCCACGGAGTGCTGGTGCGGGAGATGGGCGAGGATCTGTTCCCGGCCCCCGCGGCGCCTCCGGCCCCGGAGGTTGTGGAAACGGGTACTAGTCCCCGCCCTTGAGGCCGGCCTTCTTCGCGTAGTACCGGAAGCTGCGGAAGCTCATGCCCAGCAGCTCCGCGGCCTGGGTCTGGACGCCGCTGGTGCGCTCCAGGGCCTGCTGCATGAGCTGGGCGCGGATGTCTTCGAGGTAGGCCTCCAGGTCGAGCCCCTCCTCGGGGAGGTGGATCAGGTCCGAGTTCGCCCGGCGCTGGGTGAGCAGGTGGACCGGCAGATCGCGCGTCGTGATCGTCTCCGCGTGCGAGAGGGCGAGGATGCGCTCGATCAGGTTCTCCAGCTCGCGCACGTTTCCCGGCCAGTCGTAACTCTCGAGCACGTGCATGGCTTCGACCGAGATCTGCCGCGGCGGCAGCTCCATCTGCCGGCAGTACTTCTGAAGGAAGAAGTCCACCAGCAGCGGGACGTCCTCCCGGCGCTGGCGCAGGGGCGGCAGATGGATCGGCAGCACGTTGATCCGGTAGTAGAGGTCCTCGCGGAACTCGCCCGTGGTGAGCCGGGTCTCCAGGTCCTGGTTGGTCGCCGCGATGATCCGCACGTCGACCGTCTCCTCCTCGGTGCCGCCCACCTTGCGCACCACCCGCTCCTGGATGGCGCGCAGCAGCTTCACCTGCATGGTCGGCGTCATCTCGCCGATCTCGTCGAGGAACAGCGTGCCGCGGTCGGCCTCCTGGAAGAGGCCCTTCTTCTCCCGCACGGCGCCGGTGAAGGCGCCGCGCTCGTGGCCGAAGAGCTCGCTCTCGAGGAGGTTCTCGGGCATCGCGCCGCAGTTGAGCGACAGGAACCGGCGGTTCGCCCGCGGGCTCGCGAAGTGGATGGCCCGCGCGATCAGCTCCTTGCCCGTGCCGCTCTCACCGTGGATCAGGACCGTCGAGCTCGTGCGCGCGATCCGCTCGACGAGCGAGAAGATCGCCTGCATGCGCGGGCTCTTGCCGATGATGTTGTTGAACGTGTACTTCTGCTCCAGCTCGCGGCGCAGATAGATGTTCTCGTCCGCGAGCTGCTCGCGCTCCAGAGCCTTCTGGACGACGATCTTGAGCTCCTCGACGTCGAAGGGCTTCGAGATGTAGTCGGCGGCGCCGTACTTCATGGCCTCGATGGCGGTCTTCGTCGAGGTGTAGGCCGTCATCATGACGACGGCGGGGCCTCCGTTGTCTCCCGTTTTGGCCTCTTTGAGAATGTCGAGGCCGCTGCCGTCCGGCATCATGACGTCGCAGAGGATCAGGTCGAAGCTCCGGCTCGTCAGGGCCTGGCGCGCCTCGGCCGCGGAGCTCGCCGTCTCGACCGCGTAGCCTTCCTCCTCGAAGAGCAGCGACAGGAAGTCGACGATGCTCGACTCGTCGTCGACCACCAGCAGCCAAGCGCGTTCGCTCATGGCGCCTCCGCTCCGGCCGCGGCTTGCACGGGTCTGGCCGCGACTCCGGGCTGCATGGCGGGAAACTCCACCGTGATCGTCGTGCCCCCGCCCGGCCGGGAGTCCACGTCCATCCTCCCGCCGTGCTCCTGGACGATCCGGTAGACGATGGCCATGCCGATGCCCGTGCCGCCGTCGAAGAACGACTGGAAGGGATGGAACAGGTTCGCCCGTTGCTCCTCGGTCATGCCGCGCCCCGTGTCGATGACCTGCATGCGGTAGTGTTCGTCCGTCAGCTTGCCCACGATCGTGAGCGTACCGCCGCCGGGCATGGCGCGCAGGGAGTTGCGCGCCAGGTTCCAGAAGATCTGGCTCACCTGGTCGGGATCCGCGATCACGGAGGCCGAGGGCGGATCGAGCTTCACCGCGATCCGGTGGAGCTCGGAGACCTCGGCGCTGTTGCGGAGCAGCTCGCAGTTCTCGGCCAGCAGCCGCGCGACGTCGAAAGGCTGCAGGGACCCTTCCCGCGGCCGTGCGAAGCGCAGGAAGCCCTTGATGGTGCGGTCCAGGCGCTGGCTCTCCTTGAGCAGGATCTCGATCAGCTTGCGCTGCGACGGAGTGGCGTTCTGCGCGCTCGACAGCATCTGCACCGAGCCCGAGATGGCGGCGAGGGGGTTGCCGATCTCGTGCGCCAGGCCGGCGGCGAGCTCGCCCACGGCGGCCATGCGGTCCTTGATCCGCAGCTCGCCCTCGAGCTTCCGCCAGCGGCTGAAGTCCTGGAAGATGACGATGAAGCCGCGGTGGCGGCCGTCGGCGTCGTTGAGCTGCGAGATCGAGAAGCCGATGTTTCTGGTATCGCGCGTATCGCCAGTATTGCCGCCGCGCTCCATCTCGGTCTCGGCGCGCAGGGTGCGCTTGCTCTCGCTGGCCGCGGTCAGCTCGCTCCAGCGCTCGGGCGAGAACAGGCCCGACTCGCGGATCGGCCGTCCCACCAGCTCCTCCAGGGGCCGCTCCAGGATGCTCAGCCCGGCCTGGTTGATGCTGGTGATCACCCCCTCCAGGTCGGTCGTGATCAGGCCGCTGCTGATCGACTCGATGACGTCGCGGTGGACGACCTCGAGGTCAGCCAGGTGCTCCCTCTTCTCCTCCAGCTCGCGCTCCGCCCGGGCGACGTTGTGCGCCAGGTAGGAAGTGAGCAGCGCCACGGCGTAGAAGCCGAAGCAGTGCACCGCCAGGCCGTAGGCGAGCCGGAAGACCGGCACTGTCTCCGGAGAGCCCGGAGGCAGCGGGATCCAGTGGAAATACAGGCTGAGCACCAGCCCGGCATAGAGGACGTTGGCCGCCGATGCCACCGTGATGCCGGCGCGGCGGCGCAGCAGCGTCGAGGCCACGGCGATGACGATCAGGTAGAGCATCGAGAACGGGCTCTCGACGCCGCCGAGATAGTAGACCAGGGCCGTGATCAGCAGCAGGTCGCCGAAGAACTGGATGTAGGCCTGGACCGTCGGCCGGCGGCGGAGGATGCGCAGCAGGGCGATGTAGACCAGGGTGGCGGCAAAGGTCAGGCCGCCGAGGCGGAAGACCACCTCCGGCCGCAGCATCTCGGGCTCGGGCGGCGGCGCGGGCGGACCCATCGTGAGCGGCCCGGATACCTGGGGAACTGCCTGCGGAGCCGGCGACCCCGACAATCCCGGTGACTCCGCCGGTTCCGGCGTCAGGGCCGGGGCGGTGATGATGGGCGGAAGGCTCCCATCCACCTGGGGGGGGGCCGACGTGGGGCCGATCTGCAGCAGGGCGTAGGGGATCAGCACGCTGCCGATCGCCACGACCCTGACGGCGATGTACCACCGGAGCTGGTTGGTGAGGTTTGACATGAGGCGCCGCGGATCCGAGAGGCGGCGGGAACAGCCCGCCGCCTCCCCTCTAAACTACCCGATCTGACTGAGGATCGAGTAGAGCGGCAGGTACATGGCGGCCACGATCGTGCCGATGACCGCGCCCAGGACCGTGATCATGAGCGGCTCGATCAGCTTCATCAAACCCCCCACGGCCGTATCGACCTCGTCCTCGTAGAAATCCGCGATCTTGGAGAGCATCTGGTCGAGGGCGCCGGTCTGCTCGCCGACGTTGATCATCTGCACCACCATCGCCGGGAACACCTTGGTATCCGCCAGCGGCTCGCTGATCGTCTTGCCTTCCTCGACGCTCTTGCGCACCGCCATGACCGCGTCCTCGACGATCGCGTTGCCCGCCGTCTTGGCCGTGATCTCCAGGCCGTCGAGGATGGGCACGCCCGAGGACGTCAGGGTCGCGAGGGTGCGGCAGAAGCGGGCCACGGCGATCTTGCGCAGCAGCATGCCGATGATCGGCAGCTTCAGCATGGCGCCGTCGATGACGCGCCGCCCTCGGTAAGTCTTGTGGTAGCGCTGGATCGCGATGAAGCCGGCGAACCCCAGGGCGAAGATGAAGATGAAGTAGCGGCCGATGAAATTGCTGGCCGCGATCACGATGCGCGTGAGGAGGGGCATCTCGCTGCCCAGGCCCGAGAAGAGCTGGGCGAACACCGGGATGACCTTCCACAGGATGATGAACACCACGCCGGCCGCGATGACGATGACCGCCACCGGGTAGATCAGGGCCGCCTGCACCTGGCTGTTCAGCTTCACTGCCTTCTCGATGTAGGTCGAGAGGCGCTGGAGGATGACGTCGAGAATACCGCCCGCCTCGCCGGCCGCCACCATGTTGACGAACAGGTTGTCGAACGCCTTGGGATGCTTGCGCATGGCGTCGGCGATGGAAGCGCCGGACTCCACGTCGTTGCGCACCTCGTTGATGATCGCGGCGAAGGTGCGGTTCTCCTCCTGGCTGCCCAGGATCTCCAGGCACTGCACGAGGGGGAGGCCGGCATCGAGCATCACCGAGAACTGGCGGGTGAAGATGGCGATGCGCTTGCGGCTGACCTTGGTGGGCATGCGCGGGAGAAGCTTGATCTCCCGGCCCCGCTCGCGCAGGTTGATGACCTGGATGCGCTGCCGCCGCAGCACGGCGGCGGCGGCGTCGCGGGAGTCGGCCAGCAGGACTCCCTCCTGCGTCTGGCCGGCTGTGGTGCGGCCTTTCCATTCGAAGCTGGGCATCGCTTAGCTCCTTGCCGCCGCGCCTTCGTTCCCGATGTTGGGGTTCAGCGAAGCGGGACCGCGCGCAATGATCTCCTGCAGCTCGTCGGGCAGCGATGACCGCGACAGAGCCGTCTCCAGGGTGATCATGCGCTTGAAGTAGAGAGAGGCCAGGGACTGGTTGAACGTCTGCATCCCGTATTTGGACTGGCCGGTCTGCATCATGCCGTAGATCTGGTGCACCTTGTCCTCGCGGATCAGGTTGCGGATGGCCGAGCTGGGGATGAGGATCTCCATGGCCATCACGCGGCCCTTGCCGCCCGCCCGCGGGAGGAGGGTCTGGCAAAGGATGCCCTCCAGCACGAGCGAGAGCTGGGCGCGGATCTGGCCCTGCTGGTGGGCCGGGAACACGTCGATGATGCGGTTGATCGACTGCGCGGCCGAGTTCGTGTGCAGGGTGGCGAAGGTGAGGTGGCCGGTCTCGGCGATGCGCAGGGCGGACTCGATGGTCTCCAGGTCGCGCATCTCGCCGATGAGGACCACGTCGGGGTCCTGCCGCAAGGCCGAGCGCAGCGCAGCGGCGAAGCCGTGGGTGTCGGCGTGCACCTCGCGTTGATTGACGATGCACTTCTTGTGCGAGTGCAGGAACTCGACCGGATCCTCGATGGTGATCATGTGCTCGCTGCGCTCGCGGTTGACCTTGTCGAGCATGGCGGCGAGGGTGGTGGACTTGCCCGAGCCGGTGGGGCCGGTGACCAGGATGAGGCCGCGCGGCTTGTCGCACAGCCTCTCGATGATGGTCGGCAGGCCCAGCTCCTTGAACCCCTTGATCTCGAAGGGGATCTGCCGGAACACGGCGGCGATGGCGCCGCGCTGGTGGAAGATGTTCGCGCGGAAGCGCGCCAGCCCCTTGATGCCGAAGGAGAGGTCGATCTCCAGATCCTCCTCCAGACGGTGCTTCTGGTTGTCCGTCAGGATGGAGTAGGCGAGCTGCTTGGTCTCGGAGGGCGTCATCGCCGGGTAGTTGAGCGCCCGCAGGCCGCCGTCCACCCGGATCTGCGGCGCGGAGTTCGTGGTGATGTGGAGGTCGGACCCCCCTTGGCCCACCATCTCCTTCAGAAGCTGGTTCAACGTCGGCGGCACGGCAGAACCCCCTGAAAAGCCGAAAATCTTGTACTACTCGTTAGAGCTGGGCGGGAGTGTACACCAGTAAGGGAATAGATGAAAGGGTATGAATGACCCTCACCCCCCGGCCCCTCTCTCGCTCCACCCAAGCACACCCGCCCCGGGAGAGGGGGAGACTTACACCAGCAACAATTACCCTCCGGCTCCCTCTCCCGCGACGCGGGGGAGGGCTGGGGAGGGCTGGGGAGGGGGCTCTGGAGAGCCCGCCGGAGAAGACCCCCTCCTCTATCCTCCCCCGCTACGCGGGAGAGGACGCCACCTCCCGCTCAATGGACTTGTCCTTTCGGTCCTTGCCCGTCCTTGGTGTCCTTGCTGTCCTTCCGGGTCGCCCGCCCTCTGATATCGTCCTTGGCGATGAGCGAGCCCGACGTCAACCAGGAAGAAGAGGCCCTCGGCAAGGCGTACGACGCCCGGCTGATGCGGCGTCTGCTCGGCTACCTCCGGCCCTACCGGGGGATGACCATCGGAGCCGTGGCGCTGATCCTTCTCTCCTCGGTGCTCCAGCTCGTCGGACCCCTGGCCTTCGCCGTGTCCCTCGACCTCTTCATCCGGCCCGGAGGCGACCCCGGCAAGCTGTCCGGCGTGAGCGCCTGGGTGCGGGACGCCCTGCTCGCCCGCGGGATCGAGCCGGCGAGCGTGGCCGTCCAGGGGATCAACACCGTGGCCGTGATCTACCTGGTCTCCCTGGTGCTCACCTTCCTCGTGCTCTACGCCGAGGGGTACGTGATGCAGCTCATGGGGCAGTACATCATGAACGACATGCGCCGGCAGATCTTCGGACATCTGCAGCGCCTGCCGATCTCCTACTACGACCGCAACCCCATCGGCCGGCTCGTCACCCGGGTGACCACGGACGTGGACGCCCTGAACGAGCTGTTCGCAGCCGGCATCGTGGCGATCCTGGGCGACGTGCTGCTGCTCGCCGGCATCGTCGGGGTGCTCTTCTGGCTCGACTGGCGGCTGGCGGTGGTGGCGTTCTCGATCGTGCCGCTGCTGCTGCTGCTGACCTCCTGGTTCAAGGCGCGGGCGCGCGAGAGCTTCCGCGAGGTGCGGGTCAAGATCGCGCGCATCAACGCCTTCCTGCAGGAGCACGTCACCGGCATGCCGATCGTCCAGCTCTTCAACCGGGAGGAGCGGGCCTACCGCGAGTTCGAGGAGATCAACGACGCCCATCGGGACGCCAACGTCCGCGGTATTTTCTACTACGCGGTCTTCTACCCCGGGGTGGAGCTGATCACCGCGCTGGGGATCGGCCTGATCCTCTGGTTCGGCGGCGGCCGGGTGATCTCGGGGATGATCTCGATCGGCGCGCTGATCGCCTTCCTCCAGTACGCCCAGCGCTTCTACCAGCCGCTGGCCGACCTGTCGGAGAAGTACAACATCCTGCAGGGCGCCATGGCCTCCTCGGAGCGCGTCTTCCGGCTTCTGGACACCCCGGTCGCCATCGTCTCGCCGCCGGACGCCTACGCGCCCGAGCGGGTGCGGGGCGCGATCGAGTTCGACCGCGTCTGGTTCTCCTACAAGGAGGACGAGCCGGTGCTCAAGGGGATCTCGTTCCAGGTGCAGCCTGGGGAGACACTGGCGGTGGTGGGCCACACGGGAGCGGGCAAGAGCACCCTGGCGAACCTCCTCCTCCGCTTCTACGACGTGGACAGCGGCTCCGTGCGGGCGGACGGGATCGACGTGAAGGAGTGGGACCTCCTCCGCCTGCGCCGGAGCGTGGCCATGGTGCTCCAGGACGTCTTCCTCTTCTCCGGCACCGTCGGGGCGAACATCCGCCTCGGGGAGGAGAGCATCGACGACGAGCGCCTCCTCTGGGCGGCCAGGGAGGTGCACGCCCTGTCCTTCATCGAGCGCCTGCCGGGAGGCTTCGAGTCGCCGGTGCGCGAGCGGGGGGCGGGTCTCTCGGTCGGCCAGAAGCAGCTCATCGCCTTCGCGCGGGCCGTCGCGTTCAACCCGGCGATGCTGCTGGTGCTGGACGAGGCCACCTCAAACGTCGACACGGAG
>DATLNC010000303.1:0-46634 GCA_035536935.1 Thermoanaerobaculia bacterium | reverse complement strand
CGCGCAGGAAGATGGCCAGCCCCACGCGCAGCTTCTCCCGCGCCTCTTCGACCGTGACGCACTCATGGTCCGAGCTGATGCCGGCCGCGGCGTAGGCGGAAAGCCGGTGCCCGGAGAGGCCGGGGCAGTGGCCGTCGATGATCCGGCCGTGAAAGGCGCAGAGCTTGGCGATGATCTCCGGATCCCCTTGGATCACGCCGGGGAAGTTCATGACCTCGGCCAGCCCGAGCACCTTGGGCTCGGAGAGCAGCGACATCAGGTCTGCCGCCTCCAGCCGGGCGCCGGAGGTCTCCAGGTGGGTGGCCGGTACGCAGGATGGCGCGTTGACCCGGACATCCAGGGGCGAGCCCGCGGCGTCCCCGAGCATGAAGCGGATGCCCTCGAGCCCGAGCACGTTGCCGATCTCGTGCGGGTCCGTGACGACGGTGGTCACTCCGCGCGGCAGCACGGCCCGGGCGAACTCGGCCGGCGGCACCATCGAGCTTTCGATGTGGACGTGGGCGTCGAGAAAACCGGGGCAGAGATACCGCCCGCCGAGGTCGATCTCCTGCCGGCCCCGATAACCCGTCCCTATACCCGCAATGAGGGGGCCCGCGACGGCGATGTCCGCCGGATGGATCTCCCCGGAGAGGACGTTGATCAGGCGGGCGTTGCGCAGCAGCAGGTCGGCCGGCTCGTCACCGCGCGCGACTGCGAGGGTTCGGGGGAGGTTCATCCCCCCGATGCTACACCCCGCGCGGCTCCTGCGGCATAACCAGCCAGAGGATGACGTACGCGATGGTGCCGGGGAACCCGACCGACAGGATCGAGATGATGACGTAGGCGACGCGGACCGCGGTCGGGGTCCACCCCAGCCACTCGGCAATGCCGCCGCACACGCCGGCGATCATCTTGTTGTTACGCGAACGGTAGAGCGCCATTCACTTTCTCCTTCCACCCTATAGAACGGAGGCGGGGCCGTTCATGTTTCTTCGTAATCGGGATCGAGCCCCAGCTCCTGGCCCGCGCCGTGGCGCGCCGCCGATACCGCGGCGGTGAACAAGCCGCAGGTGATCCCCCAGACGAGCAGGCCGATCAGCGTCAGCCATCCCGCGTTGTCCACGGGCCGGCCGATCGAGATCAGCGGGGTCCACATGTCGAACGCCGCCTGCGTCCCTGCCTTGGTCGCGTCGTTGACCACCTTGAGGGCCGAGAGCAGGGCCGTGAGCAGAGCGCCCGAGGCGAACCCGACGAATGCGCCGGCGAGCCCGCGCATGGTCAGCTCGCCTGCCGAGAGCGGCCGGCGGATCCTCGGCTCCTCGATCCGGAATTCCGGCTCCCGCGCGGTGAACGGCACGAAGCGCGACAGCATCACCATGCCCGGGATGCCGATCACCATGGTGGCCCAGAAGAACGTCTCCCATCCCACGGCATAGGCGGAAAAGCCCGCGATCGGCCCGGCGAGGATTCGCGGCAGGCCGAACAGGCTGGAGAAGAGCGCGTACTGCGTGGCCGAGAAGCGCTTCTGCGTCATGCGCAGCAACAGCACCGAGAAGGCGCCGCTCCCGAGCCCGCTCGAAAACGTTTCGAAGCCGATGGCGGAGAGCATCAGCGTGCGGTTGACCTCCCCTTCGGCAGCGATCAGGGCATAGCCGGCGTTCGAGAAGATCTGGAAGAAGCCGAAGATCCACAGCGAGCGTCCGAGCCCCAGCGGCGCGGTGAGCAGGCCGCCGATGAACGTGCCCAGCACGTTGCCGACCACGCCGACGGTCGAGAGCGCCACGCCGCGGTCAACCTCGTTGTAGCCCATGTCGATCAGGAACGGGCGCTGGAGCGATTGCGCGAGCTGGTCCGCGAGCTTGTAGAGCACCACGAACGCCAGGATCTCCAGGGCACGGTGCCGGGTGAGGAAGCCCAGGAACGGATTCCACACCGCCTCCTTGAGCGTCGTCGGCGCGGCGGCGACACCCTGGGGCTCGGGGGCCTTCCAGGTCACCAGCAGCATGGGCAGGTAGAGGCAGGCCAGGAAGATGTTGACCGCGGACCAGCCATATCTTCCCGCGAGCGTGATTGCGGTGCCGCCAGCGACCCAGATCATGCCTACGCGGTAGAGGAAGTTGCGCGCTCCTACCGCGATCGCCTGCTCCTCGGGGCGCAGCACGTCGACCGCATAGGCATCGACCGCGATGTCCTGGCTGGCCGCGGCAAAGGCAATGGCCATGGCGAGGGCAGCCACGACCCAGGGCGTGTCCGGATGATCGCCGACGCCCGCGAGCATCAGGGTGAAGACGAAGAGCAGGAGCTGGGTAATGGCCGCCCAGCCGCGCCGCCGACCCAGCCAGGGAGGGACGTAGCGGTCCATGAGCGGCGCCCAGAGGAACTTGAACGTCCAAGGCGCCTGCGCCAGGGTGATGAGCCCGACGACGCGGATATCCACCCCGATGTCGCGCATCCAGTCCGGGATGGCGATCCAGACCAGCCCCAGCGGCATGCCGGAAGAGAACGACATCAGCGTCACCGACGCGGTGCGCCACGACGTGAACGCCTTGGCCAGGCTGACCCAGGTGCCAGGCTTCTTGGGCTTCGGAAGGGGTGTGGTCATTCAGGCTTGTCCCTCGAGCTCCGTCGTTTAGCGTAGGTCTGCAGTGTCCTGACATCCACCCGATCCTGTGGGCGGGCCACTGCTTTCTTGTTGCGGATGAGATCCTCAAGTCCGAGGTAGGAAACTTGCTCTTTGCCGTATTGAGCTTCTGTGCGCCCCATCCATGCTTCGTCGAAGGAGAGGCTCTTGAGGGCTGTCATGAAATCCACGCGGTTAGGAGGCTGACCCAATTGGACGATCGATCCCGGCTCGGTGAAATCCTCAACGGTCAGAGGCAGCGAGCCAAAGCCGAAGTCCCGCAAAGCCTGGAGCACGCGCTCCGCATTTTCCGGAGTCGGCTCGACCCAGATGTCAATGTCCTTGGTATAACGCGCCTTGGCGTGGAAGGTGTAGGCATACCCTCCAACGACGAGCGCTTTAACGCTGTGGGCGTTTAAGAACTCGAACAGTTTTTCGAAGTCCTCCGAGACGTTTACCTTTGATCTTCCACGCATCTCGCCGCATCTCGTCGAGGACCGCGACACGCTCCTCCCCAGTCATCTGGTCCCAGAACTCGAAGTCTGCCAATTCCTCTTCTTCGAAGGACTTGCACTTGCGAAGCCAGATTTCCGGCATGAGGGAAATCTACCACTAAAGCCCCTCCACCCGCGCGCGCAGCCGGACCAGTCCCTGATTGACCGCGTCGAGCTCGCCACGGACCGTGGTCAGCTTGTCGCGCTCGGCGCGCACGAAGCGGGTGTAGGGGCCGATCGCCTCCTCGATGCGGCGCGTGCTCTCGTCGACCTCGCGGTCGAACTGGCCCGTGAGGCCGTCCATGAGCTGAGTGCGCAGCTCCTCGATCTTCTGGCGCAGCTCTTTCTTGGCGTCGTGCCGCCGGTTCGGGATGATGAAGAACCCGAGCACCGCGATCGAGCCCGCGGCGATGATGCCGGTGAAATCCGCCGCGGCCGTGACCGCGATGTGCGTCAGGACGGCGCCGAGCCCGATGGCTCCGATCTCGACGAGCGCCGTGCCCGCCACCGCCACCTGCACCGACTCCGCCATGCGCGAGGCCTCGGCCTCCTTGTCGTAGGTCTGCATCGAACGCTGCGCCGTCCGGCCCACGCTGTCGAGCAGCCGCACGCGGTCGAAATCGAAGCTGCCTCCGACCCGTCCGACGATACGGTCGGCGTGCTCGTGCCGGCGCCGCGAGATGTGCTCCATGATCGCCTGCCACTGGCGGAGGTCCGAGGAAACCAGCCAGTCGATCACCTCATTGACCTTGCGCTCGATGAGCTGCGGCGTTTCGCCCACCACCATGCGCTCGAAGTCCGCCTTCATCTTGGACTTGTTGATCAGGTCCATGAAGCGGGCCAGGCGCATGGTCTCGTCGAAAAAGGCCACGCCGCGCTTCTCGAACTCGTGGAGGATGTTGTCCACGTCGGACAGCCGGAAGCGGAACTCCCGCCGCATGTCCTCCTTGTAGAGGCCGAGCTGGCGCTCGATGTCCTCCATGGTCGAGAAGTCGTCCTTGAGCAGCTCCAGCCGGCCGTCGGTCACCTGCAGGTACTTGCCCGCGAGATGGGAAGCCACGCCCAGCGGGTTCATGAGCTTGAGGCGGATGCGCTCCTTTTCGTCGAGCGTGTCCACGATGTAGCTCTCCAGCGCCTCGAACCGGCTGCTGGCGAGGAGCTCGCGGTCGCCGGTCTGCTTGGCGCGGAAGGCGGGCTTGGCCGCGACCGGGAAGATATCGGGCGTGAAGCCGAGGAGCGACCGGGCGTTCTCCGCGATGAAGGTGAGGATGCGTTGGATGTCCTCGGGCGTATCCACGATGTCGATCTTGTTGAGAACGACGACCACCTTCTTTCCCCACTCGCGGATGCCCTGGAGGAAGGCGCGCTCGCTCTCGGTGAACGGCCGGTCGGCCGAGGTGACGAAGAGCACCATGTCCGACCGTGGCACGAACTCGCGGGTGATGGCCTCGTGGTCCCGGTGGATGGCGTTCGTCCCCGGGGTGTCGACGATGTTGATGTCCTTGAGGATGTCGACCGGGGCGGTGATGCGGTCGAGGGCCGACTCCAGCGTCTCGCGGGTGACCTGGGGGCCGTGCTGGATCAGGTGGACTCGGGTGGTGGTGGGGGTGACCCCCTCTTCCAGGACCTTGTCGCCGAGGAGGGCATTGATGAAAGCGCTCTTGCCGGCGTTGAACTCGCCCGCGACGACCAGGAGGAACAGCTCGTCGAGCTGCCGGGCGGAGCGCTGGAGGGTGCCCTGGTCCTCCTCGGACGCGTCGAAGGTGGCGAGCGCCGTCTGAAGCTCGCCGATGAGCCGGCGGTTCTCCGCCAGCAGCTCGTCCTGGTTCCTATTAAGGATGCGTCGTAGCATCTTTCCCCCCGCCCGGGGGAAAGATAGCACGGGCTATGCCAGGGGGAGGGGCGGGGCATCCCCCTTGTGGGGAGAGTCACCTCCCCGCGAGTACGAGTCGCTCCCCCGCCTGGGGGAGTCGCTGGTACGCGTGTACGAGTCTCTCCCCCGCCTGGGGGAGTCGCTGGTACGGGTGTACGAGTCTCTCCCCCGTCTGGGGGAGTCGCCCCGCTGGCTCCGGGACCCGCTGCTCACCCTGACCCCAGCCTCGGTCACGCGCCGGGAGCTTGTCCGGTCCCTCAGGTGGACACCTGGGTCATGACGGAGCCTGCGGCGAGGTCGTGAATGGCGCGCCTCTGCTTCGTCGAGCCCATGGTGAAGAACGAGATCGCGCCCAGAACGATCTTGACCAAGAAGCGGACATAGGACGAGAAGATCCCGATCCTTGCGTCGGGGTCGCCGTACTGCCGGACCCGGATGCCCATGACGCGCTGGCCTACTGTACAGAGCTGGCTCGTGAGCAGCGGCTCGTAGCCGAAGAAGATGAGCCAGAAGAAGGCGATGCGGACCGGTACCATCGCCTCTGCCTGGAACAGGACGGCTACCAGGATCATCACGATCACCAGGAAGAAACCGTCGATCAGGCCTGCGCCATATCTTTTCGTGAGCGGGGGCGGTATGACGTTCATCGGATGTGTCCCTCCTCTGGATTGGGTGTCCGCGAGGGGGCAATCATTTCGGACGGTCGTAAGGCACGTAGTTCTGCCACTCCCAGGGGGTGTAGACGTCCGCGATCGAGACCTCCAGCAGCTCCTTGAAGGCGCTTTCGCCGTTGGCGCTGTTGGTCATGAGCATCACGCCCATGCCGGTCTCCGGAAAGACGATGAAGTAGTGCTCGAAGCCGTCGCCGTGCCCTTCCTTGAAGGCGCCCCACCCATAAGGAGACTTCAGGAGTCCCCAGCCGAGGCCGTAGCTCAGCTCGATGTCGTCGTTGTCGGTCGTAGTCTGCGCGGCCAGCGGACCGAACTGGCTCCTCGACCGCAGCCGGATCTGAGGTGAGAACATCTCGTTCCAGGAGGACTCCTTCAAGCCCTTGCGGTTCAGGACGGCATGAAGGAAACGCGCGACGTCCTCAGGGGTGGTCTCCAGCGTGCTCGGCGCCCGCGCCGCGTTGTCCTTGTCCTTCTCCAGGACCTCTCCCGTTTCACTGTGTCCGTGGCAGTAGTTTTCTTCGAACCGGGGCTGCCAGGTGTAGCTTGAGGTGGTCATGCCGTAAGGCGCGAAGATCTTCTCCTTCATCCACTCTTCGAGCGGTTTTTTCGTGAGCTTCTCGAGGATCACCTGAAGGAACGTGAAGCCCTCTCCCGAGTAGCTGTATTTGGACCCCGGCTCGAAATTCACGCGCAGCTTCTGATCGGGCTCGTTCCAGCGCCAGTTGGCGAATCCCGTGGTGTGGCTGAGGCACATGCGGGCGGTGATCTTCTTGTGGAGGACGTCGTCCTTGAGGTCCGTGAGATCCTCGTGCCAGGCTTTTTCTCGACTGGCCGTAAACGTGGTGACGGGCTGCTCCAGGTAGCTCACCAGCGGAGTGTCGAGATCGAGGATGCCGTCCTCGACAAGCTTCATGAAGAGTACGGCGGAGACCGCCTTGCTGAGCGACGCGCCGTAGAACACGGTGTCCATCCGGAGCGGCTCCTGCGTTTCCATGTTCTTGACGCCGAACGCCCGGCTGTAGACGATCTCGCGGTCGTTGAAGATCGTGATCGCGAGGCCGTGCACGCTGGCCTTCTTCGTGAGCTCTTCGATGCGGGAGGTCAGCTCCTGCGCGTCGATCTGGGAGCCGTCCAGCCGTTTGATCACGTTTTTCGAAGGCGCCGTCGAAGCGCATCCCGCGATCAGGGCCGCGAGAAGAAGAAGCGCAGCAGTTCTCATAGGAAGCTCCCGCTCGGATAGTGATCGATCACGGTGAAGGCGCCCTCCCTCTTCAGGCGGGCGGCTTGCTCTCCGGTGCCCACGCCCAGAAAGCGCCAGCCAAGGTTCGCGGCGGCCCGGGCATCCCACACCCCGTCGCCGACGTAGGTGATGGTGTCGAATCCCGGAACTCCGTGTTTCTCCCGCGCCCGGAGCTCCGCGATCCGCATGATCTCCTCGCGCGTGTCGGCGTCGCTGGAAGAGGCCAGTGGGATGTCCGCGATGTCGTAGCCCGCCCGTTCCAGCTTGAGCCGGGCGGTCGCTTCCCATCCTCCGGTGGCGAGGGCGACGGCCATCTGTCCCGCGAGCCGTCTCAGCATCTCGGGCCCTCCTTGCACCGGCAGGCAGGAGCCCGGCTGGTGGCGGAAGGCGTCTTCCAGACGTTGGCGGAAGCTCTGGCACACGCGATTCATCTCCTCTAAGAAGACGTCGCGGCCGAGAGAGAGTTGCACGACTTGTCGAAGAATGGCGGAGTCGGTGACGTGAGGATAGCTCGTCCAGTCGGTGTCGATGCCGGTGATCGAGAGCACTTCATCGACCGCTGCGACATAGCACACCTCGTCGACATCGTCCGTCCGGGTCAGGGTGCCGTCGATGTCGAACACGACGAGGTGCATGTGAACCTCCCGATCGAGCCGTTCCTCGCGCGGAGCGGCTCGCAAACTGTGTCGAGCGCGTGGTAGTCGTAGCAACCGTGGGCGCGTTCGAACTCGGCCGCCTGGCCGGGTTGCACGCGGAACTCCCAGGTGATGACGATCATGGAGGCCATGATAGCGGAGACCCCTTGGGCAGACTTCCGGTCATGCCACGGCCAAGATCATGGACATCAAAGGCCGCCTCGTCGCCCGCTTCTCGTGCACCTGCCTGGTGACGCGGGAGGCGCAGGCCTCCTGAAAGCTAGAGCAGGGGGATGTCCTTTGCGATTCGCTCCAACTCGGCCATAAGCCTTCGAAGAGATGCGCAGCGCTGAGAGGCCAACTCCAGGTCGAGTCTTTCGGCGAAGGCGGGTTGATCGTCCACTTCGACGTAGCTCCTCCCGGCCATGTTCCGGCTCAGGCGCTCCTTGGCCCCGCGGATGGATTCCGGGTCAGGAGGTGCATTCGCGTCAGGACGGATGCCGCGGAATCCGCGAAAGGCATCTTTGCCGCCCAGGAACCAGGATTCGAACTCTCGCCGAGCCGCGATCACCGCGGCGGGAAGAGCGGTTGCCGCGTGGCAGCGCTCCATGAGATGGATTTCCAGGCTGGCCGGATCGTCGTCGTCCGCGTCGAGAAGGACAAGGAGCGCGGAGAGGTTGTTCCGATCCCGGCTCCCCTGAAGGATCGCCCTTTCGAGCTCGCCCGGCCTAACGACTTTGAGCCGGCTTACGCGGAAAGGCCGGGCAATCTGAATGTCTTCCCTTCCGAGACGGGCGAGCAGCCGTCGCAGCAGAACTGGAACGGCCTGGACCTCGGAGAGCCCTTCGACGACCGGGAGGATCATTCAGGTCAAGAGGCGAAGAGGTCCTGCTGCCCAGATGCCTGTTCGGCTTGTTCCAGGTCGGGAGTCAGCTCGTTCGTCCGAAGCAGCTCCCCAGGGGTGTACAGGTGCTCTCGGACGGCTTGGCGGCTCGACAGGGAGAGCGGTGCAATGGTTGTCCGGCCCTTCTGACTCGTTACGATCCGGATCTGTTCGTCGGTCAGCTCTTTGGAATCGAGGATATCCGGGCTGTGCGTCGTTATCAGGACTTGGCGATCCCGGGCCGCATCAAGCAGTACCTGGACGATGATCTCTGCAACAGCCGGATGGACAGTGGCTTCGGGCTCTTCGATCACGATCAGAGAGGAAGGTTGTAACTGGTAGACCGCAAGCAGCAGCCCCAGAATGCGGAGCGTGCCGTCAGACATCTCCAAGCCGAAGAACCTGGCAGGAGCTTCCAATCCTATGTCTTGCAGGAAGACAAGCATCGCTTTGTCGGGTGACGGCCCCTCCAACCCGATATTCCGAATTCCTGGGACCGCAAGAGACAGAAGCTTGAGGACGCGCTCGTAACGATCGGGATCCTGCTCCCTCAATGACTCCAGGACGGCTGCCGCGTTGCGGGCATCTGGCCGGAGCGCATTTCCCGAGTCGAGCTCCTGCCATTTTCCGAGATTCCGCGGCTCGATGGAGTAGAAGCGCATTGACGAGAGAAAATCGTAGATCGGGCGAAACTCGTCCGTTCCGGAAGCAGCGAGAAGCGCAAGGCGATCGGGAGAGAGCTTGGGCCGAATGCCTGGGATCTCACGGTGGAATGTACCCTGATTGACCTCGAAGCCGATCTCTTCCGAGCCCGGTCCCTGGATGGTGCAGCGCTCGCGCATTACGCGAAGTGGTTTTTCGCGTCCAAGGGCGATCTCGAAACCGTAGTCGGCCATCTTCTCTCCAGGGAGATCAATGAGAAAGCGGAAGCCAAGCTCGGCTGAGTCCAGATCTTGCCACCTGGGAACGATAGACAGACCGCGATGTGAGCTCAAGGCGCTGTCCAGAGACAGCGAGACACAATCTCGGGCGAAGGTCAGTGCGTCGACGAAGTTGCTCTTGCCCGCTCCATTCGCCCCCACAAGCGCCGTAAACGGCGCAAGATCCACGACCACTTGGCCCAAGCTCTTGTAGTTGCGGATCTGGACTTGGCGGATTTTGGGAAACATGGCGTGTGGCTAGCGATCGTAGCATGTAGGCGGTGCGCATCTGGCGCGGAAGGAATCCAGCCTCAGCTCGCTGCTCGACCTGCTACTTCAGCTCAGGCCACACGCCGGAGGAGACCCTTTCCCTTCAGGTGCGTCGTGAACGGATCGGCGCGATCCAGATCGACGAGATCGACAGGCCGGTCGAAGAGGTCCCCTAAGCGGGCCAGCGCCGGATAGAAGCTTGCCGGAGGCAGGCCGGAAACCGCGAGGTCGACGTCCGAGCCCTTGCGGCTTGTTCCGGTCGCCACGGACCCGAAGACATAGACTTCGCGCGCTCCCTCGGATTTCAGGAGAGCCGCCCCTCGGGTCAGAAGATCGTCCAGCAGCTCGCTTTCGCTCACGGCATTCACCTCCCTTCCAGAATACTGCATGAACCTTGCTCGTACCCCTTTCCGCCAGGGAGGTACGTGTGCAGGAGCAGGCTCCGGCTCCTGAGCCGGCGCAAGGACGGGGGAGGGCCAGCTCAACCAAGTGAGTGCCAGAGGTGGAGGGTCGCGTACGCCCTCCAGGGCCGCCAGGATTCGGCCAGGGCGGCTATCCGGCTCGGTGTCAGCGGGGTTGGCGGCTCGGGGAGGAGCGCCCGGAGCGCTTTGATCACTCCGAGGTCGGCAGCCGGAAAAGCGTCCCGGTCTCCGAGGGTGCGCATGCGGACGTAGGAGGCGGTCCAGGGTCCGATGCCGGGCAGGGCGTCGAGCTCGGCTTCGGCCTGCTCGGCCGGGGCGGTCCGCAGGTGGTCCCAATCCAGGTCGGCCAGGGCCAGGCCGTGGAGCGACGCAGCTTTGGCACGGGTCAGCCCCAGCTCAATAAGACCCTGCGTCCCGAGCGCTGCCACGGCCTTGGGGCGGGGGAAGGCCAGGAAGGAATCGGGGGCCGGATCGCCTACCCTGCGGACGAGGCGGTCCACCATGGTGCTCGCCGCGGCCAGGCTCACCTGTTGACCCAGGATCGCCCGCACGGTGCCCTCGAAGGGGTCGAGGTACTGCGGGAGGCGGATCCAGGGGCGCGTTGCCACGAGATCCCGCAGCAGGGGATCGCCGGAGGCCAGCGCGTGAAAGGCGCCGAGGTCCACGTCCAGGTCGAACATCCGGGTGACCAGGCGGCGCAGCTTGCCGGGCGGCAGCCGGGGGGACGAGCGGACCGTCAGCTCTCCGGGAACGAAGCGGACGGCCAGCGTCACGGGCTGGCCGTCCACCCGCAGGCTTCGACGGTACTCTCCGGCGGCGCCGTCTTCAACCCCTTCCAGAGATGGGACGACGCGCGCGGCGAGGAACCCGAGGGTCCAGGCGAAGTCGAAGTCCGGCGGGGCCGGGAGCTTCACTGCGCCTGGCTCTCCAGCTCCAGAATCCGCCGCTTCCGTTCCTCGCCCCAGCGATAGCCGCCGGAGTCTCCATCCTCCCGGATGACCCGGTGGCAGGGGATTGCGAGCGCCACCCGGTTGCTGGCGCAGGCTCGGGCCACGGCTCGGGCGGCGCTCGGCTTTCCGAGCGAAGCCGCGATCTCGCCGTAGGAGCGGGTCTCGCCGCGGGGGATCTCCTGGAGCGCCTTCCAGACTCTCCATTGAAAGGCAGTGGCCCTCACGTCCAGAGGCAGAGCCAGGCGGGGGTCGTGTCCTTCAAGGTGGTGGACGATCGCGGAGCTCCAGCCCTCCAGCTCTTGATTGTCTCCCCGCTCGAGTTGCGCGTTCGGGTACTCCTTGCGCAGACCGGCTTCCAGCTCCGAGTCCGAGGCGCCGAAGGTCACGGAGCAGACGCCGCGGTCGGTGGCGCCGACGAGCATCCGTCCGAGAGGGGAATCGGCGATCTGATAGCGGATCGCGGCGCCTTTGCCGCCGCGGCGGTAGGTGGCGGGGGTCATGCCCAGGCGGGCGTCGGACTGCTCGTATACCCGGCTGCCGGAGCCATAGCCAGCTTCATAGGTTGCCGTGGTCACGTCGTCTCCTTTCTTGAGATGGGTCTTCAGCCGCTCCAGCCGGCGGGCGCTCGCGTACTCCTTGGGAGTGAGGCCGGTCAGGCGCTTGAAGGTCCGTTGCAGATACCAGGGGCTCAGGCCCACGGCCTCGCCGAGCTCGGCCAGCGTGACCGGTTCGTCGAGATGAGCCTCCAGCCAGGCCCGGGCGCGCTCGACCGACCTTTCGGGATCGGTCGGCCCCGCGGCGCGAGGGCGGCAACGGCGGCAGGCACGATAGCCCGCCCGCTCCGCTTCGTCGGCGCCGGAGAAGAAGGACACGCCTTGGCGCCTGGGGCGCCGCGACGGGCACGAGGGCCGGCAGTAGATGCCGGTCGAGGACACCGCGTAGACGAAACGGCCGTCGAGCCGGCTGTCCCGAGCTTCTACAGCGTTCCAGGCTTGGGTGGGGTCGATCTCCTGGTTCTTCATGACGTTTTCCATGGCGCTAAGGTACCGCGTGGGAGATCCTCTCACCACCCGGACCTTGCTGTCGAAGTCCGGCCTTCAGGCAGCCCAGATGTGGTCGCGGGAGCGGCCTTCCCGCTTGCTGACGTAGAGGGCCTGGTCGGCCCTTTCCGTTACCTCGGAGAGCGTCCTGCCGTGTTCGGGGTAGGCGGCCAGGCCCATGGAGACCGAGACCTGCAGGATGATCCCCCCGATCCGCAGCGGGTGCTCGGTCAGGTAGGTCCGCACCCTTCGGCAGTAGGCGAGCCCGCCTTCGCGGGTGGCGCCCTCCAGGCGGATGATGAATTCGTCGCCGCCGATGCGCGAGCAAAGGTCATCGCCTCGCGCCGCGCTCCGCAGCGCCTCCGCGACCGTGCGGATCAGGTCGTTGCCATGCGCGTGGCCGTAGGTGTCGTTGACCCGCTTCAGGTGGTCGGCGTCGACCATCACGATCGTGTAGGGCTTCTCCAGCTTGCCCCGCAGGTCCGACATGGAGGTGAAGTGCCGCAGGTTGGGCAGTCCGGTCAGGGCATCCGTGTGGGCAGCGAGGTAGAGCGAACGCTGGAGGTTGGCTCCCAGGCTGCCGGATTCGGCGAAGAAGTAGGCCACCAGCCAGAGCCCCATGAGCGGCCAGACCAGGTTCGCCACGGACTCCCAACGGTCCGCATAGAGCACTCCCAAGGCCAGGACGGTCGCCGCGCTGGCCTTGGCGTAGGTCTCGCGCCGGCTCACCGTGGGCGTGCTGGCGTAGATCACCAGGTAATAGAGGAAGAACAGCGGGCTGCGGGTAGCCCCCGAGAACAGGATCACGGCGGTGATCCAGGCCAGGTCCAGCAGCGACTCGACCCGCATGCGGCGGTCCACGGGGAAGCCGGCGAAGAGCCGCGAGTGGAGCGCCAGGGTGTAGAGCATCATGGCGCCCGCCAGGGACCAGAGGACCATCCGGTCGGCTCCCGGGGCGAGCACGCTGTAGAGGACCACCAGTGCGGCCGCCAGCCAGTGGAGGTTCCGCACCAGCGGCGAGTACGAGCGAAAGCGCTCGCGCTCGATCGCCGCAAGGGCGGTCGAGGTCTCCAGCGTGCGGGTATCCACCTCGCCAGACATCGTGGTCATTCGCTCTGTCGCTCCCGAGGGAGAGTAGAGGAACTATAGCGCAGTCCGTATGTAGAGGGCGAAGGAGCCCGGCGTGACGCCGGGCTCCCGAGGAAGGTCAGATGAAGCGGGGGCGGGCGCCGGACAGCTTCGAAGCGCTCTGGATCCGCTCCTTCAACAGCTTGATCCGCTGGGCCTTCAGGGTGAGGGAAGCGGCGAGGGAGGTCCGGACCAGGGAGTCGTCGCCCGTTGGCAGCGGCATGGTGGGGAGGAACCTCGGCACGCGCCGCGCGTGGGTCACGGCCTCGAAGCCCGAGGCGATCTTGATCAGCGTGGGCTCGCTGTAGGCCGTGCCCATGAAGCTGATGCCGACCGGCAGGACTCCGAACGCGTTGCCCGCGGTGACGTTGATGATCGGGTAACCGGCCATCGCCGCCGGGAACGAGCTGGCGCCCAGGAAGTGGTCGCCGTTGACCAGGTCGATGGGCCAGGCGGGCGAGCCCGTGGGCGCGACCAGGGCGTCCAGGTTGTTCGCTGCCAGGGCGGCGTCGATCCCCTCCGTGCGGGAGAGACGGTGGCTGCGTTCCAGGGCCTCGATATACTCCTGGTCGTTGAAGATCTCCAGCTCGGCCAGCTCGAAATACTCCTGCCCGAACCACTTCAGCTCCTGCTCGGCATGGTCGATGTTGAACTGGATGGCGTCGGCGAGGGAGTGGATCGGCACGCCCGTGCGGGTCGCGAGGTAGGCGTTCAGGTCGCGCTTGAACTCAAAGATCAGGACGATGATCTCGGCGTCGTCGGTCAGGAGCTCGTCCATGGAGGGGAGGTCCGCCGGATCGACGAGCACCGCGCCCGCGCCCGCCATGGCTTCGAGGGAGGCCTCGTAGATGGCGTCGGTCTCGCGGCTGTAGCCGGTGACGCCGTTGCGCATCACGCCGATGCGCGCGCCGCTCAGGCCATGGGGATCGAGGAACTGCAGGTAGTCGGTGTGGAAGTGTCCGGCGCTGCCGGCGGTGGCCGGATCGCGCGGGTCGACACCGACGAGAGCGCCCAGGACCGCGGCGGCGTCGGCCACCGTGCGGCCGTAGGGTCCGACCGTGTCCTGGCTGTGGGAAATGGGGATCACGCCGGCGCGGCTGGTCAGGCCTACGGTCGGCTTGATGCCCACTACGCCGTTGAGCGAGGCGGGGCAGACGATGGAGCCGTCCGTCTCCGTGCCGAGGGCGACCGACGTGAAGTTAGCCGACACGGCTGCGGCCGATCCCGAGCTGGAGCCGCAAGGGCTGCGGTCGAGCACGTACGGGTTGCGCGTCTGGCCGCCCAGGCCGCTCCAGCCGCTCGACGAGCCGAAGCCGCGGAAGTTCGCCCACTCGCTCAGGTTGGCCTTGCCCAGGATGACCGCGCCGGCGGCCCGAAGGCGCGCGGCCACGGTGGCGTCCTGCGGAGCGGGGTCGCCGACCAGGGCGAGGGAGCCCGCGGTAGTCATCATCTGATCGCCGGTGTCGATGTTGTCCTTGAGGAGGATGGGGATGCCGTGGAGCGGGCCGCGCACGTTGCCGTTCTTGCGCTCCTTGTCCAAGGCCTTGGCGATGGCGCGGGCCTGCGGGTTGATCTGGATGACCGAGTTGACGTTGGGGCCTCGCTGGTCCAGCGTCCGGATGCGCTCCAGGTACATGTTGACGATGTCGATCGACCTGAGGCCGCCGCGTTGCATGGCGGCCTGGAGCTGGGCGATGGTGGCCTCCTCGATCTGGCGGGCCGGCTCGGCGCGGGGTGTCGGGTCAGCGGCGGCAGTATCGACCGTGGGAAGGGCCCCTGCCACGGAGGCGCCGGCGCCCGCGAGGGCGCTCCAGCGCAGGAAGGACCTCCGGCTCACCTCTCCGGAGGGTGTGCGCTCTTCGGCCTCGATTGGGACGGATGGATCATGCTCGGGCGAACGGTCTTCCGACATGAACGGAGTCTCCTTTCGAACTTGGGGGACGTGAGGGAGCGCAGGCCTGCCCCAGCCCATCGCGGGACGAGCCTTCCATCGCATTCTTCCACAATCTAGGACGCCGGGCGCGGGGAAAACCGGGACAACCGGTCTTCCCCGCCGGAGGGCCCGCCAGGAGGGAGAGCTACGGCCGGGCGAACTTCTTGTTCGCTTCGACCGCGGCCTGCTGGAGCAGCTTGGCCTGCTGGGCCGGGATGCTGAACTTCGTGCCGTCGCGGAGCTTGAACTGGGACGGCAGCCCGATGGGAGACTTCTTGTAGATCTGCTCGTACATGACCAGGGCGACGAGATAGGACCCGGTCTTCGACGGGTGCAGGTCGTCGAAGGAGTAGAGCGGCAGCTTGGGATCGAGCTTCCAGGCCTCCTGCCAGGCTTCGCCGCCTGGAAAGAGGAGCCCGTCGATCATCTCGGCGGCGGTGCGGTAGGTCTCGCTGCAGCGGTCGAAGTCGCTCGCGAGCCGTGCCCTCTCAGGCCAGACCATGAAGAGGGCGGGCCTGGCGCCGACGGCACGGATCTCCTTGGCGAACCGCGGCGCGTACTCGTACATGGTGGGGCGCCCGTCCCAGGCCGAGGGCCCGTGCTGCATCACGACGAGCTCCCAGCCTCCCTTGGAGATCGCCTTCAGGGCCTGGCCCTCGTTCCAGTGGTCCTCCAGGCTGTAGCCGCCGTAGACGACCTCCTCATGGATGAACCGCTTCTGGCCGGTCGCCGCCGCCAGTGCCTCGACGATCGAGGGCAGGTCGTTGCTGTAGGTGAAGCTGTTGCCGATGAAGAGCACGCGCCGGACGCCCTTCCTGGCCTCCGCCGTCTCCGGGGTATTTGCTTCCTGAGCCTTGCTGTTGCCGAGTCCAAAGAGTCTAGCCATGAGAAAGACCGCCACACACGCGCAGAAGACCGTGAAGATCCAACGGAAGGAGGTAGATCGCGTCATGAGCGCGGATGATACTACGGCCGGGCGCTCAGCTCCCCGCGACCACTTTGCAGGACGACGGCTCCGGGCCGTCCTTCGGCATCAGCCGGATCTCGAGCTGCCGCGACTGCCCGACCACGCGGACGCCCGGGCAGGTGACCGCGGCGTAGCCGTCGGGGGCAGCCGTGACGATATAGACGCCTCCGGCGAGGCCGTCGAAGACGACCTTGCCCTCGGCGTCCGCCGCCTTCTGCTGGCTCTGGCCTCCGGCCTTCATCAACGTGATCTGGACTGCGGCGATCGGGCTGCCTTGAGCGTCCATGGCTTGGGCACGGACGTCCCCGTTGCTCTGCGCGGCACCGGGACCTGCTCCGGCGAGCAGCGCCAGCGCGGCGAGGGCGGCCAAGGAAAGAAGAGGGAAGCGGAACCTGCCTTCGCTCGACATGGAATATCTCCTTTCGGCTTCTGGCCTCTAGGGTACTACAGGCAGAGCTGGCCCGAATCTCGCTAGGGAAGAGAGGCATGAAGAGGATGTCTCTCTTCCCGCTGTTGATCCTGGCCCTTCTCACCGGCTGTTACGGCGACGGGGACGGCCGAGGCCCCACGGAGCCGAATCCCCGCCCTGATGTCAACATCAACGGGTTCTGGACCGGCACCGCGAGCTCGCTCTCGGCCCGGGGGACCTGCCTCGCGACCTCCTTCCTGCCCATGTCCGTAGCCGTGGATTGGAGCATCCGGCAGACCGGCGACTCGTTCACGGCCACGGAGGTCTTGAACGGCGCCCAGGTTTGCGCCTTCACGGGCACGGTGCAGGGAGACAGGGTCAACTTCCGGCCCGACCTCGCACGGTCCCATGGGACATGTGGCCTCCAGAACCTGGCCTGCGCCGGGCTCCGGCCGGTCCAGATCGAGCTGAGCACTTCCCGTTCCGACATGATCGGCGTCGTCGACGGCAACCGGATGACCATCACGAGCAGGATGGTCTGGCGGGCATTCGACCGCGAAACCGGCAACTCCCTGGGCGACTACGAGGTCTCGGGCCGCCAGGACCTCACGAGGTAAGACTCCATGCCTGTCCAGGTGCGCGGTTGTTGTTGCGGGATCCCTTTCGGCTGCAGTGCGCTCGCCCTTCTCGGCCTGGCCGCGTCGCTCGTTGTAGCTCTTTTCTAGCGTCTTCTAGCGTCGGTGCCAGCGCAGAACCCGGGGGGAGCCTCCGGCGGGGCGGAGCACCTCGGCCTCGACAATCCTCTCGCGTCCGGCGTAGATGGCGGTTGCCACGACCTCGTAGCGGCCGGGGGAGAGGAACCGCACCTCGCTGCGCAGCCGGCCCGGGCCGAGCCCGTGCTCCCGGACTCCGTGGTAGTAAGCGTCCTTGCTGAGCTCGGCCAGGGTCTCGGCCAGGGCGGCGTCGGAGAGCGCGGTCAGGGTGACGGACTGGGTCTCGCGGCGGACGAGCCGCATCCGGAGCTGCAGCGAGGCCGCCACCAGGGCGAGCCCGATCGAGAGAAGGAGGATGGCCAGCAGCACGGCCGCCAGCGCGAATCCCTCGTCCTTCCTCCTGATCCGCCTCACCATGCGGAGCCCAGACCGGCCCCGCGGGGGGCCGCCAGGAAGGTTTCGGAGCGTTCCTCGGACCGGGGGCCGCGGTTACCCGGCAGCATGGGGAGCACCCCGCGGCGGATGGCGCTGCGGCGATGGCTCAGGCTTACGGCGACCAGCCCGGGAGCGATCGGGGCGCAGCTCCAGGAGGTCACGCTGCGCAATGCCGGGCCTTCTCCACGGATCTTGCCGGTCTCCTCCACGACGGTGCGGCGCAGCTCGTCCCCGACCTTCTGGTACACGACCAGACCCGCGGGATGCCCTTCCAGGAGGAGCGCCGGCCCCTCCAGCCCCTTTATGACTTCGAAGCCCGCCGCGGCCCGGATGTCGCCTCGCAGCCGCGCCGCGACGAGAGGCATGGGCGCGTCGGCCTGCTCGGCCGCGGCATCCGTGAGCATCTGCGCCCCCTCCATCATCACCTGCCCCGCGAGGGCGAGCGCCAGGGACATTAGGACCAGCGAGATCAGCAGCTCGACCAGGGTGAAGCCGGCCTGGCGGTTCATGGTCTCCACACCAGCGTTTCCACCTGTCTCTCGAATGTCTGGTTGCGGACCCGGTAGACGGCCCGGAGGATGACGCGGTAGAGGCCCACGGATCCCAGTTGAGGCTCGACCTCGACCCAGACGACCGGATCGTCCGGGGTCCCCGCGCCGTAGCGCGCGGGCTGGAGGGGCAGGGCCCCGGTGCGCATGGCTTCGAGCGTGGATTCCAGAGCGCCCAGGGCGGCCCGCTGAGCATCGAGCCGGCGCACCACTCCGGGCTGTCCGAAGAGGAGCGGCAGCCCCATCAGCAGGGCCACGCTCAACAGGACCAGGGCGACGAGGCTCTCGACGAGGATGGAGCCGCGTTGGGGGAAAGCCCTTCGAGGGGAGAAAGACATGGGCGCCGCTGGGGGCATTCCAGCATTGTACCGGCGGCGCCCTCGGAGAAGGGTCCTACAGCCCTGCCGCCTTGTTCCGCTCGCGGACGGCGGCCACGATCAGCCAGAGGCCCACGCCGATCAGGAGGACCGGCCACAGGTCGTAGAGCCAGCGGAGGTCGATGTCGACATACTGCTCCAGCGTGGCCACGATGCCGAGCAGGGTCAGGACGATTCCGGCGATCAGCCCGCCCTGGCCCGCCCTCGGGCGCTGCGGCTGGTCGAGCAACCCGAGATCCTGGGCATAGCCGTAGTTGATGAGCATGGCCTGGCGGTAGGAGTCCAGCACGCTGAAGGCCCAGAAGAAGATCAGCGTCATGACGAAGAAAGTGTTCTCGCTGTGGTCCACCAGGCCCATCAGGCCCGCCACGATCAGGAACTGGATCAGGCCCCGCAGGTAGAGGCCGTTGTAGACATTGCCCATGCCGGGGAAGCCGGACAGCAGGCCGGCCAGCAACGGGCGCTTGCGCTCGAACGGCTGCCGGCTCGCCTCGGGGATCGGGGCTGCCTGTGCCGGTGCGGCGGGCGGATTCTCTGGATATTGGGGCCAGGGGCTCTCGGCGGGGTTCATCTGACTCTCCTTGTGATCAGGGGTTCGAGGGAACGAAAGGACTGTGAAAGCTTGTCAACCCGGTCATCCAGGCTGCCGAGCGAATCTTCCAGGGAGCGGCGGGTCTCGCCATACCGCTCGCGAACGGTGCTTTCCCAGACGTCCAGGCGCTCCCGGCCTTCGTCGAGGCGCTCTGATACGGCTTGGGACATCCTGCTGGCTGCCTGCCTGCCGAGCTGGACCGGGTTGCCCGCGGCGAGTCCCACCAGGACAGCCATCAGGTAGCTCGCGGCCACGGCGTAGCGCGAGGTGCGGACCCACGCCGGTATCGGGCGAGAAGCGGGGCGAGAAGCGGGGCGAGAAGCGGGCCGGGGCGCCGGGCGGCGGGCCAGCTCTCGAAGCCGGTCCCGCAACGGATCGGGGAGCGGAGCCTGGGGCAGCGGCAGCCGGGGGCCGGGAGCCGTCGCGCCAGGGATGGCGCGCAGCTTCGAGCGCAGCCGGGCCGGCAGCGGGACCTTGCGGGCGGCCCTCTCCATCGCAGTGGCATAGGCGGCGCAGGCCGGGCAGCTCCGCCGGTGCGCATTTTCCAGGCCGGGCGTGAAGTCTGCCCGGAAGCGGTGGCATGCCGGCTTCAGCATGACGAAACCTCCAGCGCCGGTGCGGCTGCGCGCTCGGTCCAGCGGGAGCGGAAGCGGGTATGGACGCGCTCCGCCACGTCCAGGCGAGCACGGTGGAGCCGCGACTTCACGGTCCCCACCGGGATTTCCAGGAAGGCCGAGACTTCCTCCAGGCTCCAGCCCTGAAGGTCGCGCAGCAGCACGACCTCGGCCAGGTCCTCGGGCATCTCGCGCAGCGCCGTATGGACGGCCTCCATTTCCTCTCGCCACTGCGCCCGGGCCTGCACGTCCTCGCCGCCCGGGATGTGCGCCAGGATCTCCTCCGACACCCACAGGGAGCGCCGCTCCTGGCGCAGGCGGCGGTAGTGGTCGATGCACAGGTTGCGCGACAGGCGCAAGGCCCAGGAGGCGAGGGGGCAGTCGCCCCGGTACTGGCGAAGGTTCTGGTAAAGCCGCAGGAAGATCTCCTGCGTCAGATCCTCCGCTTCTTCGCGTGAGCCCGCGAAGTGGAGGGCGAGGTTGTAGAGCCTCCCGCCGTACAGGTCGATCAGCTCGTCCCAGGCGTCGGCCTGGCCCGCGGCGGCGCGCCGGGCGAGGAGCAGGTCGGAGGAGGGGACAGGAGCAATCATCGGATCTCTCTTCTCTCCCTAAGACGAGAGTGGGAAGCAAAAGGTTCGGGCGAATCTTTCTAATTGCTCTATAAGGTTGTAGCCTGAGGCCCGGAGGAGGTCAATATGACGCGCGCCAAGTTCCTGCCTCTCCTGATCCTGTTGACCGCAATGCCGCTCGCGGCGGCCGTCCCTGCCGGCTTCACCGACAGTGTGGTCGCAACCCTTGGCAGCCCGACGGCTCTCGCTTTTACTCCCGACGGGCGGCTGCTGATCACCACCCAGACCGGGGCGCTGAGGATCTACCAAGGAGGGGCGCTGCTGGCTACGCCCGCCCTGGCGTTCCCCGCGAGCTCGATCTGTACGGCCTCCGAGCAGGGGCTCCTCGGAGTGGCGGTAGACCCCGCGTTCGTGCCGACCGGCTACATCTTCCTTTTCTACACCTTCGAAAAGCCGGACGGCGCCTGCGTCAATCGCGTCTCCCGTTTCGTCCTGCCGGATGGCAACGTGATCAATCCAGCCACGGAGCAGGTCCTGGTGGACAACATGCCGTCGCCCGCGGGCAATCACAACGCCGGGGACCTCCACTTCGGCCGGGACGGCTTCCTCTACATCTCGATCGGGGACGGCGGCTGCGATCATGCCAACGACAGCGGCTGCGCGGGCGCCAACGACGCGGCCCGGGACCAGCACGTGCTGACCGGCAAGATCCTGAGGATCACCCGCGACGGCAACATCCCGCTGGACAATCCATTTCAGGGACCGGGAACGGCGCGCTGCAACGCCACCGGACAGACCACCGCGGGCAACAAGTGCTGGGAGACCTTCGGCTGGGGTCTGCGCAACCCCTTCCGCTTTGCCATGGACCCGAACGCCGCGGGCACCCGGTTCTTCGTCAACGACGTCGGCCAGGGCCGCTGGGAGGAGATCGACGAGGGCACGGCGGGCGCGGACTACGGCTGGAACCTGTGTGAAGGGGCCCACAACAATGATTCCGATGCTGCCTGCTCGAATGCCCCGCCGGGCCACGTCGGCCCGGTCTACGACTACAAGCACGGTCAGGTGATTCCCGGCACGACCAGCCCGACCAACTGCAACTCGATCACCGGCGGCGCGTTCGTGCCCACCGGCGTGTGGCCCGGGTTCGAAGGCTCCTACCTTTTCGGCGACTTCGTCTGCGGCGAGTTCTTCAAGCTGACCTTTTCGGGACGCTCCTGGTCGGCCTCGGACTTCGACCAGAGCCTGGGGGGCGTGACCACGATGATCTTCGGCCCCCACGGCAGCGGCGGCCGGGCGCTCTACTACGCGACCTTCAACGCCGGCGGCCAGGTGCGGAAGATCTTCTACCAGGAGGCAGGGAATGCCCCGCCGGTCGCTGTCGCCTCGGCAGATTCCACCTCCGGCCCCGTGCCGTTCACCGTCACCCTCGACGCCACCGGCAGCTCCGACCCCGACTCAGGAAACACCTTGCTATACTTCTGGGACTTCGGAGACGGCACGCCGGAGGCCTCGACCAAGAGCCTGACGTTCGGTCACACCTACGTGAACCCCGGGATTTACACGGCCACTTTGCGCGTCCGGGACAACCACTTCGCGTTCTCCACCCCGGACACCGTGACAATCCACGCCCCCGCGGGTCCTCTGGACTTTTTCACCGTCGTCCCCTGCCGGCTTGTGGACACGCGGTCGAGCGGTCCGGCGCTGGCTGGCGGCTCGACACGGAGCTTCACGGGCGTGGGAGCGTGCGGAATCCCGGCGACGGCCCAGGTTATCGCAGCGAACGTCACGGCGATCAACCCGTCGAGCGCCGGTTATCTGCAGATCTCGCCGGGTGGGACGCCGGCTACCTACACCGCCGTCCTCAACTTCAACGCCAGGCAGACGCGGACGAACAACGCGTTGATACTCCTGGGCACCGATGGGGACTTCCTGGTGGTCGCGGGGCTCCCTACAGGCTCAGTCCAACTGACGGTGGATGTCGTGGGCTGGTTCGAATAGCTACGGCTTCGGCCTGCGGGAAGCCTTGAGCCCGTTGACCAGCTCCTGGACCCGCTGCCCGAGCTCCGGGTCGCTGAGCCCTGCCGCCTGTGCCCGTGCCATGGCCTGGTCCTCGGGCATGCCGTTCTCCAGCACCAGCCAGGCGTAGTAGAGGCCGCCGGCCCGGTTGCCGCTGCTGCAATGGACCAGCGCCGGCCGCTCGGCATTGCTCAGCACGGTCAGGAAATACTTGATCGTGGAGGCGTCGAGCGTGTCCGGCGTCACCCCGATGTTCGCGTACTCCAATTTCGCCTTGCGGGCGGCCTTCTCCTCGTCGAAGCCATGGTCCTCGGCCAGGGGGCGCAGGTCGATCACCGTCTTGTAGCCGGCCTTGGCCGCGGCCTTGAGCTGCTTGGCGGTGGGTTGACCCGCGATGAGGAGACCCTCCTCGGGCCGGATGGCGTTGAGGATGCCGAAGCCGGAAGGCTCGGGGGCCTGGGCGAAAGCGGGCAGAGCGAGCAGGGCAAGAACAAGCACGGCCAGGGAGCTTCTCGGAAACATCGTCGTCCTCCTCATCGGAGGAAGCGTACCCCTATTCCGGCTCGCGGACCAGCAGGCCCAAGGAGGTTCCATCTAATAACGCAGAAGGGCCGCCACCTCTCCGGCCTCCGACAGCGCCGGGATCGGATCCACGAAGTCGGCCTCGGCGCTGCTCAGGGCCAGCAGCTCCACGAGCTCGTTGACGAGGTCCACCTTGAAAACGTCCCCGGAGCCGCAGATCTTGCATTTCGACAGCTCGCCGGGGAGCAGGTTCTCGCACTCGCGGCAGCGCGTGCCGGCCAGCTTCGCGTTGCGGGTGACGGCCATCTTCTCGACCCGGCCCACGGCCGCGGCCTTGAGCACGTCCTCGGGCCCGGTCACCGCAAGGCCGCCCTTGAAGTACTCCTCCTTGATGCGCTCCCAGAGCTTGCCCTCGGCCTCGCGCTCGGCTTCCGCAAACATCTCGGACGCCGCGTCGTGGATGGGGTCGTCCCCGCCGCTGAGATCCACGTTCCGCTTGCCCACGAGCTTCGCGGCGAGCGGCGCCGTCAGCGCGCTCTCGATCTCCACCATTGTCTCCTGCGAGCCGACCAGGAACAGACGGTCGAACTTCTCCTTCTGATCCATCTCGGTCAGGATGTCCACGATCTCCTTGGCATAGTGCATCAGCTCGTTGCTGCGCCGGCGCTCGTAGCGCTTCTGCGACCAGCCGCCCTTCTTGACGTTGTTCTTCACATCCCCCTTCACCTTGGCATCCTCGTCCGCCCGCGCCGAGGTCACGAAGAAGACGCGGGACGCGGTGTTGTCCGCGGCCACCACCACGTAATTCTCGTACTCGTCCTGCAGCTCCGCGAGCGGCCGGATGTAGGGCGAGGAGTCCACCCAGATGAACTCCTGACCCTTGACCGTCAAGGGGAACGCCTTCACGAAGTCCAGCGCCCAGCAGACGAACAGGCAGACCCCCTCCGTCTCCCACTTGTGCTCCGCCAGCCAGGTCTCGATCAGCTTGAGATTCGCTTCGAAGTGCTCGATTTCGATCGGGACGTCGGACAGCAGTGTCCGGATCTTTTCGATGCGCGGCTTGAGCTGCTGAAATGAGTCAGGGGTTGTCAGGTACACGCTCACGAAGGCCCGCTCGGGACCGGACACACCGGCGAGCTCTCTCAGATCGATGTTGTTGAACATGAAGGGCCTCAAGTGCAAGAAGCCGGCCATGCTCCTGCCGGTGCAGCCGCATCGATGTCCACGGTCAACCAAAGGAGCGCCGCCACGACGCACACTCCAGACCAGAACACCAGCGTCCCGTTCCACCCCCACGCCTCGGACATCCTCGGCACGAGCCAGATGGAGAGGACGCCGCCGAGATTCCCCATCAGGTTGAGCATGCCGGCCGCCGCGCCTGGACTCTCTACCCCGATGGCTGTCGCGGTCATGAAAAACGGCCCCTCGGCCCCGGTCACGCATCCAGTCGACAGGCTCAGGGCAAGGATGGCGAAGATCGCGCTCGGGAGGACCGCTCCCGCCGTCACGAAACCCGCGGCGGAAAAGAGGCAGGCCATCGCGACGCGGCGCCGTGCCTGCGCGGAGCCGATGCGACGGCCGAGGCGATCGGTCGCCATCCCGATGAGCGGCGCGAGCACGAAGGCGGTGAGACTGGGCAGGCTGCCCCACAGGCCGCTGGCGAGGATGGTGAAGCCGCGACCCTCCGTGAGATAACGGAAGAACCAGAACACGAACACGAACCACACGGCGGAGTGCAGCAAGTAGGAGATCGAGAGGCGCAGCAGAGGAATGTTGCGCACGAGGGAGCGCAGCTCGGGAAGCGCGCCGCGCCTCACCCGGGATGCATCATGCTGCTCCGGATGCGGCGGCCGCGGCGGCATCAGCGCCACCCATGCCACTGCTGTGACGCTCGCGATGACGCCGCTGAGCCCGAAGACCGCGCGCCAGCCGAACCGCTCCATGATGGGTGCCATCAAGAGCGGAGCCAACGCCGCGCCGAGGCTCGCCGTGGCCACGTAGATGGCCGTGGCGCGCACGCGCCCCGTCACCGGTACGTAGACCATGACCGCCATCGCGGCCACGGGGAAGACCGCGGCCTGAGCGATGCCGAGCAGCACCCGGGTGGACACGAGCGCCAGGACGGCTCCCTCGCGGGGAATGGCGCTCGTGAGGAACGACGCGAGGCTGCAGCCGGCCAGCGCGAGCGCGAGCGCCGACCGCGCGCCGAAGCGTTCGCCGAACATGCCGGCCGGCACTTGAAAGAGAGCGTACGTGAGCTGGAATCCCCACGCAGTGATGGCGCCCATTCCGATCATCGTGAGCCCCACGGCAGGCGCCATGCGCTCTTGCGCCACGGCGACGTCCGCGCGCACGAGGTAGGCGACACCCGTGACGAGGCCGAGGAGAAGGGTGACGCGCCAGTGCGTGGGCAGGATTGATTTCACTGCCTTGCGAACTTGAGGTGCGTCACCTTGGGCGCGGCGACCGTCCGCACGAGCTCGAGGCCGCGCAGATCGTCGCCGGCGCCCGCGAACAGCGCCTCGCCGCTGCCGAGGAGGGTCGGCACGAGATTGATCTCCATCTCGTCGACGAGGCCGGCGACGAGGTACTGCCGGGCGGCGCTGGCTCCGCCTGCGAGCGACACATCCTTGCCGCCGGCGGCCCGCCGTGCCTGTTCGAGCGCTGCCTCGATGCCGTCCCTGACAAAGGTGAAGGTCGTGCCGCCCTCGAGCTCGAGCGGCTCTCGGGGGTGATGCGTGAGCACGAACACCGGGTGATGGAACGGCGGGTTGGATCCCCACCAACCGTTCCAAGGCTTCTCAGGATCCCATGGCCCCGGATGGCCGCCGAACATGTTGCGCCCCATCACGGTCGCTCCGATGTTGGCGAGCGACTCCTCCACGACCGGAGTGCTCTCGTTGGCCTCTCCACCTTCAAGGCCATGCATCGATCGCCAGGCCCTGAGTGGAAACACCCACTCGTGCAGGCGCATGCCGCCGATCCCGAGAGGATTGTCGACGCTCTGGTTCGGACCGGCAACGAAGCCGTCGAGCGACATCGAGATCTTGAGGCGTAATTTGGACATGTTCCACCTCGCTTGAACGAAGATCCACGGTCAGGGTGCCGCCTGGAGAATTGCGGCCACTCTCGTCTGCATCACCTTTACCGCCTTGAAGGGCCTAAGCATGACCTTGAACTCGACGATCTGCCCCTCGTCATTCCAGCGGATCATATCCACGCCGTTCACGCTGACGCCATCGATCTCGACCAGGAACTCCAGAATGGCGTCATGCTCGCCGCCGACCTCGCGGACATAGCGGAACGAATGTTTGGCGAAGATGTCGAAGACCGCGGCCAGGTATTGCCGAGTGATGGCCCGTCCGGCCTGGGGCGCGTCGACAACGGGAGAATGAAAGACTACGTTCTCGGCAAGCAGCGAATCCACGCCGGTGACGTCCTTGTTGGCGACAAGCTGGTGCCATGCTTCCATCGGGCTGATCGTCATTCGGCACTCCATGTCAGAATTGTTTCCACGAGGCTCGATGAGCCTCTCGTGAAACCTTTCGAGCCTCTCGTCAGACCCTTCGAGCGGCTCATCGAACCTTTCGAGCCTCTCGTCAGACCTTTTGAGGGGCTCATCGAACCTTTCGAGACCCTCATCGAACCTTTCGAGCCTCTCATCGAACCTTTCGAGCCTCTCATCAGACCTTTCGAGACCCTCATCAGACCTTTTGAGCCTCTCATTTGACCTTTTGAGCCTCTCGTCCGACCTTTCGAGGCTCTCGTCAAACCTTTCGAGGCTCTCGTTGAACCTTTTGAGCCTCTCGTCAGGCTTTATGAGAGGCTCGTTGAACCCGATGAACGACGGAAAAAGGAGGACGGGCCTTCGGAGGAGCAGGGTCCGGACTTGAATTCGTCTCGGACATGGCTGCTTCTCCTCTCGCGGGATTCCGCCCCGATGGTGGCGCCGTTAATGACGCCTCCTGTGCGATTCAGGCTTGATCCACCGCCAAAGGAGAAGCTTTCAATGAAGTGGGATGTGCCCCGTCGACTGCGTAGAGGAACTCTAGAGTGGTTCATGGCGGTCTGTCAAGGGCGGACTGTATTTCTTTCTTGACTTCATTAGTCTCATGATGAGACCATTGCCTTGGCTTGGCGGCGTCGGATGCCTGTTCCATATCCGACGACCGAAGAGCCTGTTCTTTGACAATCGATGCGCCTATGAGGTTCGGCGGGCCCGAGGGCCGGGCCGCCGCTCATGGGATTTGTGTGCCCTGGGAAAGGACAGCAAGGACTCCAAGGACTTCAAGGACAAGGCTCCAGGTCGGTGTCGTTGTTGTCCTTGTTGTCGTTGTTGTCCTTGAAGTCCTTCCTACGTAAGCCCGATCTCCTTCATCCGCTGCTGAAGCCCCTTGCGGGAGACTTCCAGCTCTCTTGCCATGGCGTCGAGGTCGTCGCCGAGGCGCTCCCGGCATTCGAGGATCTCGGCTCGGCTGAGGTCGCGGGCGGTGCGGATGCCGGGGAACTTGCGCAGCACCAGGTAGAGGGCGGGCCTGGAGACCCCCAGGCTCCCGGCGGCTCCCTTGAGCTCCCAGTCGTTGGCGCGCAGGGCTTCCAGGAGCTCTTCCTGGGTGACTTCGGAGGGAGAGCGGTAGGCGCCCGGCTGTGAGCGCTGGCGCGCCGCGGGCGCCGCCGATTCCAGGGCGATGGCGGCGGGCGTGGCGTTAGCGATCTCGCGCAGCATGCGCTCGACCTGCGGCCCCACTTGCGCAGTATCGGAGGCATGCGCGGCACGGCTGTTGATCACCAGCTCGCGCACGGCGTTCTTGAGCTGCCGGATGTTGCCCGGCCAGGGGTGGCGGGCCAGCCGGGCCACGATGGAGGCCGGGAGCCATGGGTCGCCGTCGCGGCACAGCCTGGCCTCCTGACCCACCGCCCGCATCTCCTCGCGCAGGAAGTGGAACAGCAGCCGGCCGAAGTCTTCGCGGCGCTCGCGCAGCGGCGGGACCGGCACTTCGTAGCCGGACAGGCGGTGCAGCAGCGGGCCGCGGAAGCGCTCTTCCTCCACTGCTTTTTCCAGGTCGGCGTCCGTGGCGGCCACCAGCCGCACGTTGGCGCGGTTCGGCTCATGGCCGCCCACCCGCTGCACTTGGCCGGTTTCGAGCACGCGCAGCAGCATCACCTGCACCTCGGGCGGCGCTTCGCCGATCTCGTCGAGGAACAGGGTGCCGCCCTCGGCACGCTGGAAGTAGCCGATCTGGTCGCGGACCGAGCCGGTGAAGGATCCCTTGACCGAGCCGAACAGCTCCGAGGCGGCCAGGGTGCCCGGGATCGCTCCCATGTTGACGCTGACGAAGGGGCCGCCCCGCCGCCGGCTGGCCTGATGGACGGCCTGCGCCACCAGCTCCTTGCCGGTGCCGGTCTCGCCGCGCAGCAGCACGGGCACGTCCAGGTCGGCCACGCTGCGGACCGCCGCCCGCACGCGGGCCATGGCCTCGCTGGCCCCAACCAGGCCGAACAGGTCGGGCGGATGCGGCGGCGCGTCGGTGGTCAGGTGGAGGAGCACCACCACCCGGTTGGAGAGCTCGATCACAACGCCGCGCTCCAGCGCCGGCATCGGGAAGTCCTGCGGTCCGGTCAGCGGCACGCCGTCGGCGGTCAGGGGGATGCGCCCTTCTTCGGGGTCCATCCGCACCGTGCCGGCTTCGCCCGTGGGGGAGAAGCGGACGGGGCTCCGGCTCAGGTAGCGGTCGCCCAGCGGCTGGCGGTCGAACTGGCCGGGCTGGGCGAAATCGGGTACCAGGCGGGATACGAAGACCGAGTGGCCGGCGAGCAGGTCGGCGAGGGAGGCGGTCTCGCCCACGCGGAGCGGATCGGGATGGAAGAGCACGGTCAGGGCAGGAGGGCGGGTGCGCGACCGTTTGCGGCGGTCGCGTCCGCCGATCCAGTTTCCTGGAACCTCGGCATAGGCAGTAGCCTCGGAGGACTCGCGCGAGTTGCCCTTCATTTAGGGCAGGTTAACACAACGCTTCTTAGGGGAAAACGTCAGGGGAAAACGTCCACGAGCACGCCCTCGTAGTAACCGGTCCCGCGGGCGGAGACCTCGGCGCAGGAGCTGCGGCCGGTGACTTCTACCGCCACCGTCTGGGGACTCGAGAGCGCCGTGCCGGTGGCCGTGCAGACCATGGTTTCGCCGGCCGCGAGCTCGCCGGCGGGACAGCTCGCGTCGATGCCCTGGACCTCGATGCCGCTCACCGGCAACTGGCCCCGGTTGGAGATCAGGAAGGCCCAGTCGAGCTGGGAGCCGCTGTCCACCAGCGGGCCGCGGGGTCCGCCGGCGTTCTCGCCGTCGAGCAGGATGTCCATGCCGAGCGCGGTCTTCTTGCTTTCGCAGGAGCCGGCTACGCAGTAGGCCTGGAGCGCGACGCTGTAGCGGTTCTCGGCGCTGTGCCGGAGGCCGATGAACACGTCGTCCGCGGTCTCGATGCGCAGGGCGCCGAACGATTCTTCCAGCCCGAGGTCGCCGACGGTGATCCTGTCGAGCGCGAGCAGCTCGATCTGGCGGCTCTCGACCTGGCGGCCGGTCTCGGACAGCACGGAGGCCTCGGCCGTCATTCGGACGCCTCCGGTGCTGGTACCGTCCGCGCCGGCCGAGGGCTGTCCCGCGGTATTGTCAGGATCGCCAGTATCGCCAGTATCGCGCCAGACGATCACTTCGGTTTCGCCGGCGAAGCTGCCGCCGTTCAGGTAACGCAGCAGATGACTCCGGCAGAGGGCGCTGTGGGCGCCGGAGCGATCGATGTCGACCAGGGCTTCGCCGCGCGCCGCGCCGCCGCCGGCATCCACCACGAACCAGTCGCCCCAGAGTGCGTCGCGCAGCCCGCCCCGGGTGCGCAGCGTCACGGAGCCCACGGCCCGTCCGGAGGGGACCGCGCTGCCGTAGTACATCCGGTCCTTGGGGGAGGGCTGGCCGCTCGCGGCCGCCAGGCTTTCGGCGCGCAGCCAGTCGCGCAGGTTGACGGTGCGGATCTCGTCGGGCTGCAGGGTGAAGGGGACGTCCAGGATCGCGATCCCCCAGTTCGTGCGCAGGGTGGCGAGCACCTCGACCGGCTTTTCCGACGCGTTGCCCACGGCGAACAGGGTCGTCATGCCGGAGGGCTCCAGGTCGACTTCGAACCAGGGCAGCAGCAGGTCCGAGCTCGGCCGGAGCTGCGCCGCGGGTGCGGATGCGGCCGTCAGGGCGATCGCCAGGGCCAGTTGCAGGGTCTTCCAGGTGGATGTCATAAACCCCCCAAAGAGAGGGCTCCCCGGCTTTCCGGGGAGCCGATGGGATGAGCGCCGAGGGTTCTAGTTGAGCGGGCAGCCCAGGTTGTTGGCCTTGTCGAGATCCGAGGCCAGGCCGAGGAGCACGCTGCTGTTCTTGCTGGCCAGCGCGGCGTCGACGTCGCTGATCAGCTGTGCCGTGGTCCAGGGGAAGTCGACACCGGCGTGCGCGCTGTTGAGCAGGGAGCCCGTGGCCTGCTTGAGCATGTTGGCCGCCGCGGCCGTCACGTCCGGCCCGCCGTTGAAGGATAGCGACTCGTGCAGGGTGGCGTTGCCGAGCGAGGGGTAGAGGGACGCCTGGCTGAACACGCTGCTCACCTTCTGGTTCGTGGAGTAGCCGGTCGCCGGCCAGGAGCCCTCGTGGTTCTTCCAGTAGCCGTGGCTGCAGCCCTCGGCGCCGCCGGTCGGATTGCCGTAGTAGTGGACCGGGTCGTCGTCGGAGACCTGCTGGCCGCAGGCGCCGGTGCCCTTGGCCGTGCCGACGCTGCTGTACTGGCCGGACTGGGCGGTGCCGCTGCCCGTGCAGGTCATGGACTCGTTGGGCTGCAGGGTGGTCTTCGGGCAGCTCAGGCTCACGCCTTTGCTGTCGGTGACCTGGATGCCGGTGAGGGCGGCGTTGCCGGTGTTCTTGACCACGTAGGAGAAGCTCAACGGGGAGCCGGCCGCGACCTCGGGGCCCTTCGGGGTGTCGGCATCGTTGCCATTGACGGCGGTCTCGATCGAGATGCCGGGCTGGGTGGTGCCGAAGTAGCTGCTCGCATCGCTCGCGGTGAGGGTGTCGCCGACCGAAGTCTTGGCGGTGACGGTGCCGAGGTTGTTGTACTGGCAGGCCTGGGCGACGCCCGTGCCGGTGCAGGTCATGGACTCCTGAGGCACGAGGGTGGTCTTCGGGCAGGTGACGGCCACGCCCTTGTCGTCGGTGACGTGGATGTCGCTCAGAGCGACGTCGCCGGTGTTGGTGACCTGGTACGTCCAGGTGATCGGGCTGCCGGCCGGGATCTGCGCGCCGTCCTGGCCGTTGGTGAGCTTGACGATCTTGATCCCGGGGTTCACTTCGGTGTGGGGCAGAGTCTGGTAGTAGCCGACGCCGTTTGCGGAGGCCGCGGCGCAGGAGGAGCTCCCCTTGGCCTCGACCGCGAGGTTGTGCAGGCCGCTCTGGGCCTTGCCCGTGGCGGTGCAGGTCATGGACTCGCCGGCGCCGAGCTGGGTCTTGGGGCAGGAGGCAACGATTCCCGTGAGCTGGATGCCGCCGAGGGCGACCTTGCCGTCATTGGTGACCTGGAAGCTCCAGTTGAGCGTGGAGTCGACCTCCACGAGCGGGCCGGGCGAGGCATCGGCGTTCTGGCCGTTGACCTTGATGGAGGAGAGGGAGAGCGCCGCGCCGTCGTCGCCGAAGTAGTGGCTGGTATCCGTGTCGGCCACCGCGCCGGAGGCGGACAGGGCGGAGACGCTGCCGACGTTGACATACTGGCAGGCCTTGGCCTTGCCCGTGGCGGTGCAGGTCATGGACTCGCCCGGAACGAGCGTGTCGCCGGGGCAGCTCACGGGGCCTTCCTTGTCGTCCTCGACCACGATGTCGGTCAGCTCGAGGTTGCCGGTGTTGGTCACCAGGTACTCCCAGGTAACGGTGTCGCCGATCGGGATCGAGGGTCCGGGCGCCGCGTCGGCGTCCTCGCCGTTGGTGAGCTTGAGGATCTTGATGCCCGGGCCTGTCTTGGGAGGGACCGGCAGGCAGTAGGTGGTGAGGCCGACGCTGTAGCGGTTCTCGGCCGTGTGCTGGACCGCGATGAAGACGTCGTCCCCGGTCACCAGGTCGAGCGAGCCGAACGGCTCTTTGAAGCCGAGCTCCGAGATCACGACCTTCTGGACCGGCAGCAGCGCGAGCTCGCGGTTCTCGATGGGCAGGCCCGGCTCGTTGAACGCGGTCGCATCGGCCTGCATCTTGATGCCGGCCTCGGGGTTCGCCGAGGGCTTGCCCTGGGTTTCGCGCCAGACGATGACCTCGGTGCCGCCGTCGAAGCCGCCGCCGGTCAGGTAGCGCAGCAGGTGGCGCTGGCAGACGCCGGGGCAGCCGGTGGAGCGGTCGATGTTGGCGAGGACGTCGCCGCGGGCCAGGTTGCCGGACACGTCGACGTTGAACCAGTCGCCCCAGAGGGCGTCGGGCCGGTTGTTCTGGGTGCGCAGGATCACATACCCAACCACCAGGTCGGGCCGGACCTCGCTACCGTAGTAGAGGTTGTCCTTGGGCGAGGGCTGGCCGCTGGCCGCCGCGGTCAGGTGCTTGACCTCCAGGGCCGCCAGCGCCTTCGTGGGGTTGCCGCCCTCGCGGAACCAGTCGCGCAGGTTGACGGTGCGGACCTCGTGCGGCTGCAGGGCGAAGGGGACATCGAGGATCGGGATGCCCCAGTTCGTGAACACGGTGGCGAGGACGTCCACCGGCTTGTCCGTGGCGTTGCCGACCGCGAACAGGGTGGTCAGGCCGCCTGGATTGGCGCCATCCACCTCGAAGTAGGGCAGCAGCAGGTCGGAGCTGGGCACGTTCTGCGCGGCGGCCGGCCCGCAGAGCGGCCCGCAGAGCACTGCCGTGGCCAGCAGGGTCAGGCAGGTGGTGATCTTCTGGATCTTCGTCGGTTTCATGACTCATCCCTCCAGGGGGAAATAACTTCTTTTTCGGTTCGGTCCTCCCTAAGGGCAAGCCATGTGCCACGCCATCCGGTGGCACAAACGTTGGAAAACAAAGGATTTGGAAGAAATGACCGGAGAGCGGGCCAGGCTGTGTCACGGCCCTGACAGTGGGGTGGCCACTGTCAGGGCTCTGTCAGACGCGCCTACTTCAGGTGGGTTTCGAACAGCTTGAAGATCCGCCGGTACTCGTCGAGCCAGCTCGAAGGCTGGCGGAAGCCGTGCGGCTCGACCGGGTAGATGGCAGTCTCGAAGTTCTCTTTCTTGAGCTCGATGAGCCGCTGCACCATGCGGACGCTGTCCTGGAAGAAGACGTTGTCGTCCACCATGCCGGTGCAGATCAGGAGCGGCTTGGCGAGCCCCTGGGCGTACTCGATGGGCGAGCTCTTCTCGAAGGCTTCGGGGTCGACCTCGGGCGTGTTCAGGATGTTCGAGGTGTACTCGTGGTTGTAAAAGGCCCAGTCGGTCACCGGCCGCAGGGCGGCGCCGGCGGCGAACAGGTCGGGCTTGCGGAACATCGACATGAAGGTGAGGAAGCCGCCGTAGGAGCCGCCGTAGGTGCCGACCCGCTGCGGGTCCACGCTCTTGTTCTTGACCAGCCAGGCGACGCCGTCCTCCAGATCCTCCACCTCGGGATGGCCCATCTGCCGGTAGATGGCGGTCCGCCAGTCGCGGCCGTAGCCGGCTGACGCGCGGTAGTCCATGTCGAGCACCACGTAGCCGCGCCGGGTCAGCAGGGTGTGGAACATGAACTCGCGGAAGTAGCCGGACCATCCGGCAAAGGCGTTCTGCAGATAGCCGGCGCCATGGGTGAAGACCACGGCCGGGTACTTGCGGGAGGGATCGAACCCCGCCGGCGTATAGACCCGCGAGTAGATCGGCTTTTTCACGTGGGACGAGGGGATCGGGATGATCTCGGGCGAGCTCCACTCGATGGCCAGGTACTCGGGGCTGTGGGTCTCCGTGATCTGCCTCGCAGTGTCCGCCGGCAGACCAGGCTCGGTCGGCTGCACGAAGAGGTCGCCGTGCCGGGTAGTGGTGGAGTGGAGGAGCAGGAGCCGGCTCTCGTCCGGCGAGAGCTCGAAGAAGTTCTCGCCGCCGGTCTTGCTGAGCTGCTCGGGCTTGGTATCGCCTGCGGAGGCTGAGACTGGCACGCGCCAGATGTCGTAGATGCCGGGATGGCTCTGGTTGGCGCGGTAGTAGAGGTGCTTGCCGTCGCGGCTCGGCACGATGTTCGAGACCTCGAAGTCGCCCTCGACGATCCGCCGGGCCTTGCCTTCGTTCATGGAGACGAGATAGAGGTTGGAGTGGCCGGTCTCCTCGGAGTTGTACCAGAGGGTGTCGGTCTCGGGCAGGAAGCCGAGCTCGTTGTACTCCCAGTTGATCCAGGCGGGATCGGTCAGGCGGTGGCGGCTGACCGGCGCGGGCTTCTCGCGCTCGACCGTGGCGATCCAGCGGTCCTTGTTGTCGGAGGAGCGGATCATCAGGGCGCCGTAGCGGCCGTCGTCGGACCAGGCGAGCCCCCAGACCTCGACCGGACGGGGCTTTTTCTCCTCCTCTTTCTTGTCGTCTTTCTTCTTGTCCTTGCTGTCTTTTTCCTTTTCCTTGGCCTTCTTCGCTTTGTCCCGGAGCTCCTTCAGAGGGTCATCCGTGATCCCGGGGAGCTTCGCGAGGTCCACCTCGTGCTTTTCGTGCTTCACGAGGTCGAGGAGGAGCACCTTGTGGGCGAGGGGCGGCTCGGTGCCGACCTTGGAGCGGACCTCGTCCGACTTGAGGTTGCCGTCCTCGGTCACGAAACGGGCCATCAGCGAGGGCTTCTTGGCGGCGTCCTTGGCCTGGGTGATGACCAGCATCCAGTCGCCGCTGGGCGAGAGAGAGGACTGGACGATCTCCACATCCTCGCCGAGGTACCAGGGGAGGGGAGGGCGGGTGGGGTCGAGATGGCGCGAGGCGCGATCCTCCTCGCGCTCGGCGGCCTGCCTTTCCTTGTTCTGCTTGATGACCTGGAAGAGCCGCTCCTGCTGCTCGTCGATGTAGCCGGACTCCTCGTCCTCGGCCGGATCCTTGGCGAGCTTCAGCTCGGCGGGCTGGAAGAGCGTGGCCGCCAGGAGGTCGAAGACGAAGGTCGTGTCTCCGCGCTGGAAGGCGATCTGGTTGTCGCCGACCAGGAAGCGGGGCTCGCCCTCCTCCTCCTCGGTGCGGGTGATCTGGCGGATGGTCCCGGTCTGGAGGTCCTTGAGGAAGATGTTGCCCTGGCGGGCATAGGTCTTCCAGCGGCGGTCGCGGCTCAGATCCCCTCCCGGGGCGTCGGTCTTGCCGCGCTCGCCGAGGGGGACGAGGGTCTGCGCGCCGCTCTCCAGGTCGACCCGGATGAGGTCCTTCTGCTCTTCGCCGGTGCGCTTGCGCAGGTAGAAGACCGACCGGCCGTCGTCGGCCCAGTAGGGCTCCTCGGGCGGGTTCCCGATCCAGTCGGGATCGGCCATGATGGTTTCAAGGGTCGGCTCGGGGCCCATCTCGGGCAAAGCGGCAAAAGCCGGCCAAGGGAGGAGCAGCAGGGCTGCGGCGGCGAGATTTCGATAGAGCTGGGGCATGTGGGTCCTCGTAAGAAATCCGGCGGAAGGGTAGCACTGTCAAAGGACGACAAGGAGATCAAGGACATCAAGGACGCGGAAGCAACGCCCGGCCCCTGCCTGGGGCTGAAACCCCCAGGCTAGAAGGGTGTCGCCCCGACGCCTTGTCCAGCTTGCTGCCGGGAAAATAGCAACTACTCTGGTCCTTCTTGGGACGAACGTGTAACATCCCCCGCCTATGGAGCCTCTCAAGATCCCTGCCGAGGAGCCGGATTCTCATCATCCACTGCGCATCCTGGTAGTGGAGGACGATCCCGAAAGCCTGCAGATGATGGGCGCGCTCCTGGGCCTCTGGGGGTATGAGCCGCGCCTCGTGCCCGCGGGTCCGGCCGCGCTCCAGGCCGTGGAGGATGAGATGCCGGACATCGTCCTCCTCGACCTCGGGCTGCCCGGAATGGACGGCTTCGAGGTCGCCCGGCGGTTGCGCGGGCGGCCCGGCGGCCAGGATGTCTTCATCGCCGCGGTGACCGCCTATCGCGGCGAGGAGCACCAGCGGCAGGCGCGGGAGGCCGGCTTCGACCGCTACCTCATGAAGCCGGTCGACATCGACACCCTGCGCCAGCTCCTCACCCAGACCTCGAGCGGCGAACGGCCCGCCGCTTCCGGCTTCGAATACGAGTGACCGACGCGAGCCGCCGCACCTTCCGGGTTGAGGGAGGCGCGCGGCTCGACGTCGCGATCGTCCAGCATCTCTCCATGATCCCCGGGCTCACCCGCGCCCGGGTTCGGGGCTGGGTGGAGCAGGGGCTCGTGCGGGTCAACGGCCAACCGGTGAAGCCCGCCCGGCGGCTCGCCCCTGGGGACGAGGTCGAAGTCGTCCTGCCGCCCCCTCCGCCCAGGCGCGAGCTCGCGCCCCGGGAGATGCCGCTCTCCGTCGTCTACGAGGACGAATGGCTGCTCGCCCTCGACAAGCCGCCCGGCCTGGTCGTCCACCCCGCCCAGGGCAATTGGGAGGGGACCCTGATGCATGGCCTGCTGTGGCGGGCAGAGGGGTATACACCCCACCTGGTGAGCCGCCTCGACCAGGGCACCTCCGGCCTCATCCTGGTCGCCAAGGCCCCCGAGGTCCACGCCGCCCTCCAGAGGACGGGGATGGAGAAGGACTACCTGGCCGTGGTCTACGGCCGGACCGGGCTGCCCAAGGGGAGGATCGACCTCGGTATTTTGCGCGATCCCGCGGACCCGCGGCGGCGGATGGCGTCGCGGACCGAGGGCCGGCCTAGCACCACGCTCTGGGAGCGGCTGGCGCAATCGGAGAACACCGAGTTTTCCCTTCTGCGTTGCCGGCTGCTCACCGGCCGGACCCATCAGATCCGGGTCCACCTCCAGGCCGCTCGGATGCCGATCGTCGGCGATCCCCTCTACGGCGCTCCCGGCTGGAAGGGGATCGGGGACCCGGCCCTCGCGGAAATCTGCCGGGAGTTCCCGAGGCAGGCTTTACACGCATGGCGGTTGGGGCTGATCCATCCGGTCACCTGCGAGCCGCTGGAGGTCAGGGCGCCGGTGCCGCCGGACCTCGCGGACCTGCTCTCCCGGGCAGGATTGACATTCCCCTGAACTTCTGCACAAAGAATTTTCAAACGGGTGTCCCGCTTTCCGCGAGCCGGGACACTTTTGAAACGTGCTTCCTTCATCCCAGTTCGCGCGGCGCCTGTCCAGGCCGTGCATCAGCCTCGGCTGAAGCACTCGTAGCGCAGGGCTTTCGAGGTTCCCGGAGCTCTCCGGGAGCCCAGATGCAAATGAAGTTTTTTTCTTTTGGAGGGAGTACCAATGGCTAAGAGCATCGTTATCGTTGGCGGGGGTTCGTCGGGCTGGATGACGGCTGCCTATCTGAAGAAGGCCCTGAGAGGGGTCGACATCACACTCGTCGAAGCTCCGCACATCAAGACCATTGGGGTGGGTGAGGCCACCTTCAGCACCATCAAGCTGTTCTTCGACTACCTCGGGCTCGAAGAGCGCGAGTGGATGCCGGCCTGCAACGGCGCCTACAAGCTGGCCATCAAGTTCGTGAACTGGACCAAGGCCGGCGGCCACTTCTACCATCCCTTCCAGCGTTACGAGATGATCGACGGCTACAACGCCGCCGAATGGTGGCTCAAGCTCAAGCGGGACCAGGAGGCCTTCGACTACTCCTGCTTCGCGATCCCGGCGATCTGCGATGCCAAGCGCTCCCCCCGTTATCTCGATGGCCGCGTGTTCGACGACAAGGTGCAGGACTACTTCGCCAACGGCGACCGCGTGCCGAACTCCTTCCTGTCCGAGCACTCGGTCCAGTACCCCTACGCCTACCACTTCGACGCCGGCCTGCTCGCCGAGTACCTCGAGGGGTATGCCACGCAGCGCGGGGTAACCCGGATTGCGGACGAGGTCGTCCACGTGGCCCTGCGCGAGGACGGCGGTATTTCCCATATCGTGACCAAGGAGCACGGCGAGATCGCCGCCGACCTGTTCGTCGACTGCACGGGCTTCCGCGGCCTGCTGATCAACCAGGCCCTCGACGAGCCGTTCATCTCCTTCAACGACTCGCTGCCCAACGACAGCGCCGTCGCCCTGCAGGTGCCGGTCGACATCAAGGCGAACGGGATGGAGCCGTACACCACGGCCACGGCCATGAACGCCGGCTGGGCGTGGAACATCCCGCTCTACGGCCGGATCGGCACCGGCTACGTCTACTGCAGCGAATTCCTCTCCAAGGATGAGGCCGAGGCCGAGTTCCGCCGCCACCTGGGCCCCGCCGCGGACAATTGCCGGGCCAATCACATCAAGATGCGGATCGGCCGCACGCGCAACTCCTGGGTCAAGAACTGCGTGGCCATCGGCCTGTCGAGCGGCTTCGTGGAGCCGCTGGAGTCGACTGGGATCTTCTTCATCCAGCACGGCATCGAGGAGCTCGTGCACCACTTCCCGAGCGGCGAGATCGACGAGGCGGTCGTGCGCAGCTACAACAAGGGCGTGGCCGACGCGATCGACGGGGTGAAGGATTTCCTCACCGTGCACTACGCGGCGTCCGACCGCGACGACACGCCGTACTGGCGGTCGGTCCACAGCGACCTCCGGGTGCCGGAGAGGCTGCGCGAGAGCATGGACCTGTGGAAGCGCCGCCTGCCGAACGCGAAGAGCGTGAACCCGGCCTATCATGGCTTCGAGTCTTACTCGTACTCGGTGATGCTCATGGGCCTCGGCCATCTGCCGGAGACCAGCCTGCCCGCCCTGGACCACATGGACGACCGCAACGCCCTGGCCGCCTTCCGCGCCATGCGCGAGCGCTCGGAGTACCTGGCGGCCACGCTGCCGTCGCAGTACGAGTACCTGACTCACGTGCGCACCCAGCCCACCAGCCGCGAAGACGAGATGGTCCCGGCGGCTGCCCTCTACAGCGACGCGGGCCAGCTCTGGAAGGAGCTGGTGGCGCTCAACGCCCGGGCGTAGTGCCCTGTTACCGGAAAAGATGGGCCATCCCTCTGTAGGGGCACCCCTTGTGGGTGCCCTTCCGGAGGGCGGCCACAAGGGCCGCCCCTACATTGAAACAAAGCACTGGCTGGCGTAACCGGGGCGTAATCCTGTAAAGTCTCCCTCATGGAGAAGCACGCCCCGCGCGGGCGCGGCGCATCGGCTAACCCGCTCAACCGTTTCGAGCGGATCGAAGTAGAGATGGAGGTCCCCGGCCCGGAGCGGGTCGAGACCCAGCTCCTCCGCGACAGCTCGCGCTCGATCATCACCCGCAACGACAGCCCTGACGTCGGCTTCGAGGTCTCGCTCAACCCATACCGCGGGTGCGAGCACGGCTGCATCTACTGCTACGCCCGCCCCACGCACGAGTACCTGGGGTTCTCCGCGGGGCTGGACTTCGAGACCCGCATCCTGGCCAAGGAAGAGGCGCCGGAGATCCTGCGCCGCGAGCTGTCCTCCCCGAAATGGCAGCCGCAGACGCTCGCCATGAGCGGCGTCACCGACCCCTACCAGCCCGTCGAGCGCAACCTGGAGATCACCCGCCGGTGTCTCGGCGTGCTGGCCGAGTTCCGCCATCCGGTATCCGTGATCACCAAGAACGAGCTGGTGACCCGCGATATCGACCACCTGTCCGAGCTGGCGTCCCACCAGGCCGCGGCCGTGTTCCTCTCCATCACCACCCTGGACGGCGAGCTGGCACGGCGGATGGAGCCCCGCGCTTCCCATCCCCGGGACCGCTTGAAGGCCGTCGAGCGGCTCGCGGCGGCGGGCATCCCCGTCGGAGTCATGGTGGCGCCGGTGGTGCCGGCGATCACGGACCATGAGATCCCCAAGATCCTGGAGGCCGCGGCCGAGGCCGGGGCGCAGGCCGCGGGCTACGTGATGCTCCGCCTGCCCGGCGCCGTGGCCGGCCTCTTCGAGACCTGGCTGGAGGAGCACTTCCCCGACCGCAAGGACAAGGTGCTCAACCGGGTCCGCGAGCTCCGGGGAGGCAAGCTGTACGACCCGCGCTTCGGCAGCCGGATGAGGGGGGAGGGGATCTTCGCCGAGCAGGTCAAGGCGGTGTTCGAGACCTCCAAGCGCCGCTACGGGCTCGACCGGCGTCGCTTCGAGCTGACGGCCGATGCCTTTCGCCGCCCGGGAGAGATGGTGCAGCTCGGCCTCTTCTGATAAAGTCCTCCGCCAGCCCATGAGCGACAGCGATCTGCGCCGGCTTCGCGCCCTGGTGCGCGAGGCGCTCCCGACCTATCACGGGTCGGGCCGTGCCATCGAGGAGGCGCTGGCCATCGGCCACGGCAACCTCTCCCACCTGCTGGATGGCCGGCTGGAGCTGCGCGTGCGCCACCTCCTGGCCATCGCGAAGATGCTGGGCGTGCCGCCGCACCAGTTCCTCGAGCTCGGCTGTCCGGAGGCGACCGAGGCGGCCAGCCGCGACCTGACCGACTTCGTCTCCATGAGCCTGCCGCCCGAGAGGAAGGTCGCCGTTCAGGCCGCGAAAGCCGTCGAGCTCGACAACCGCATCCGGAAGATCGTGCACGAAGAGCTGGAAGCCCGCTTCGGAGCCGCGCAGGTCACGGAGCCAGGCGGCCCGTAACCTCCAGGTGCATGTCCGGAGTCCGGGCTTCCGCGCCGACCAGCTTGAAGCGCCAGAGAACGGGCTCGGTCGTAGCGCCGGGTTCCAAAGCGCCGAAATCCCCGAAAGCCTGGCTGTAATCGAAGACCGCTCCCACGCCCTTCTCTCCGTTCGGAGCGTTCAGGATCGTGGGCGTGTTCTCCTTGTACATGTCGCCCATGCCGCTGCCGAAGGTCTTTACCCTTACCTGGAGCGGGCCGCGAATGGTCTTTTCCGAGCGGTTCCGGATGCGGATCGGCAGGCGCAGCTCCCGCGACTCCCCGTCGTAGGTCGCCGGGTCGAACGTCAGCTCGATGTGGTCCTTGAGGTCCATCGGTGCCCCGGCGGCGGCAAGTGCCGGATTGGCCGGGCCGCCGCGCTCCAGCTTCACCCGGGTCGTCCAGGCCTGGAATGTCCCCGTGCGGGAGTCCGGCCAAAGAGGGTGGAAGTGCCCCTCCGCGTCGGCCGCGAGCCCCACGTAGTCGCCCCCATGGGGATAGCGGGTGAGGGCGCTGATGAAGCCGACCCGGATCGTCTTGTTGCGGTCCTGGAAGGTCCCGGGGGAGGGGCGCTGGTTGCCGGCTCCCAGCGGGTCGGAGCTCTCCGAGGAAAGGCGCACGGGCGGCAGGAAGGTGGCGCCGCCGTCGAGCGAGGCGGAAAAGTAGGCGTCGTACCTGTCGGTGCCGGGGTGGTTGCGGGTGTCGAGCCAGGAGACTCCCAGGACGCCGTCCTTGTTCACGGCCAGGGATGGCTGGAAGCTGTAGGCGCCCTCCGGGAGCGCGCCGGCGACCGGCCGCGTCTCCGACCAGGTTTTGCCCCGGTCGGCCGACCAGGTGAGCATCGCCAGGGGCCTCCCGCTCCGGAAGTCGGTCCAGGCCATGTAGATCCGGTCCGCGCCTGCCGCCATCTGCGGGAATGTGTGGAGGTTGGAGAAGTACTCTTTGTTCGCGTATGGAAGAAACACCTGCTTGCCCGCGAGGACCGGCTCGGAGAAGGTCTCGCCTCCGTCGCGAGAGACCATCGCATAGTTCATCTGCTCCCGGATCGTCGCCTCCATCTGTCCCATGTCGAAGCCGATGTAGGTGTGGACCAGAGTGCCGTCGGAGAGGACCGCGAGCCCGGTCGTGTTGAGCCCGACCTCTTCGCTCGGAGCCTTGGTCATCACTTTCGGAGCCGCGAAGGTCCGGCCGTCATCGTCGGAGCGGAAGAGCTCGAGGCGGGAATCCTGGCCGACGACGGCGCTGACATAGACCCGCCCGGAGCGCGGGTCCACCGTAATCTGGGGATGGTCGTAGGCACCTTCGGGCCCCAACCGGAGCGGCTTCTGCCAGAGCCGCCCGTTGTCCTCGGAGCGGTAGAGGATGATGGGCGCGTGGCGCTTGCCGGCGGCGTCCACCGTGAGCTCGCTGGGCAAGGCCAGGTAGAGCGCGGTGCCCCGCGGCGTGTAGACGACCACTGGATCGGCGTCCGTGCTGATGCGCTCGACCGGGTAGCCCGGGCTCCACGTGGTGCCGCCGTCCGCGGACGAGTAGACCATCGTGCCGAGCTGGCTGCCCACCAGGGCCATGGAGCCGGCAGTCAGCTGCCGCGGATCCGTCGGATGGGCGGCGATCATCATTTCCACGTGCGGGAAGTCGTTCTCGCTGCTGACCAGGACATCGGGTCCGGCGAGGAGCCGCGGCTGAGCCTCGGCCAGAGTCGAGAGGAGAACCAGAAGTGGGAGCATGGCGGACATCATAGCGAGTACGAAGAATTTCGTTGACATTACGAAGTGCTTCGTATAATCTCCCGGCCATGACGACGACACCCCGACCCACGGATGCCGAGCTGGCGATCCTGCGCATTCTCTGGCGGCGCGGTCCGAGCACGGTGCGGCAGGTCCACGAGGATCTGGAGCGCCGGAGCCTGACCGGGTACACGACAGTCCTGAAGCTGCTTCAAATCATGACCGAGAAGGGCCTGGTGGAGCGCGACGAGTCCGAGCGGGCCCATGTCTACGTAGCCCGGCTGCCCGAGGAGCAGACCCTCGGCCAGCTCGTGGGCGACCTGCTCGACCGTGCCTTCGAGGGGTCGTCGAGCCGATTGGTGATGCGCGCCCTGGAGTCGCGGCCGGCGACCCGGGAGGAGCTGTCCGAGATCCGCCGTATGTTGGACCTGATGGAAGGAGAAGATCGATGAGCGAGGCGCTTTTGAATCCCGCTTTAAATCCAATACTGCAGGCAGTGGGCTGGGCGCTGGTGCACTTCCTCTGGCAGGGAGCCCTGGTCGCCGGCGGCCTGGCGGCCGGGCTCGCCCTGATGAAAAAGCGGAGCGCTTCGGCGCGCTACGCGCTGGGCGTGGGAACGCTCGCGCTCCTCGTAGTTCTGCCCGTGGTGACGGCTTTCCGGGCGTATGAGCCGGTGGCTCCCGCAGCGAAGAGCTCCCCCTCCCCAGCCCTCCCCCGCTTTGCGGGAGAGGGAGCCCCCGCCGCACCCGCGCAAGAGCCTGCCCCGATGTCGCTCCGGGAGACGGTGCTCCCCTGGATGCCTTCTCTGCTCGCGGTCTGGCTCCTGGGGGTAGCGCTCCTCTCGGTCTGGCACCTGAGCGGGTGGATTCAGGTGCGGCGCATGACCCGGCGCGCCACCCGTCCAGTAGATGACGGCTGGGAGCTGGCCCTGATCCGCCTCCGCCGCCGTCTGGGTATCGAGCACGCGGTGATGCTGCTGGAGTCCGCGGCGGTGCCGGTCCCGGCCGTGATCGGCTGGCTCCGGCCGGTGATCCTGGTGCCGGCGAGCGCCTTTGCCGGGCTGACGCCCGAGCAGCTCGAGGCGATCCTCGCCCATGAGCTGGCCCACGTGCGGCGCCACGATTATCTGATCAATCTCCTGCAGGCCGTCGTCGAGACCCTGCTCTTCTACCATCCGGCGGTCTGGTGGGTCTCCAGCCAGGTGCGGCAGGAGCGGGAGAGCTGCTGCGACGACCTCGCCGTGTCGGTGTGCGGCGACCGGCTGGGCTATGCCCGCGCCCTGGCGGCCCTCGAGGGGCTGCGCACGCCGCATCTTGCCCTTGGGGCGGACGGCGGCTCGCTGCTGCGGCGCATCCGGCGGCTGGTCGGGGCTCCGGAAGGAATTCCGGAGACGGCCGGCGGCGCTCCCGTCGCCTGGGTGGCTGGCGCCCTGGCGCTCGCCGTGCTCCTCGGCGGAGCGGCCTTCCACGACGGCGCCCGCGCCGGGCTGCCGTTCGAGGTCCGTGTGATGGCGGAGCCCGTGACGAAGCTGGCGATGAAGGCGGATGCCCCCTTTGCGGCGGCCCAGAAGGAGCCGGCCTCCTCTCGTCAAAGCGGTGATTCCCAGGGCCGGCGCGGCCAGTGGACTGCCGAGCGCACCGAGGACGGCATCCAACTGCAGATGACCGACCGGCATGACGGCAACCGGAGCCAGCATAGCCATAACTACGACCTGAGCGAGCTGGTCGGGCTGAGCACGGGTTCGAACGTCCGCTTCGAGATGCCCCGCGCCGCGGGCACCTTCCACTTCCAGGGCCGGTACGACGGCGAGCTGGGCGAGGGCACGTTCACCTTCCAGGGCAATCCCTCCTACATTCAGGAGATGTCCCGCATCGGCTACCAGGTGGAGCAGGACGACCTCTTCAAGCTCGCGCTGTTCGACATCTCTCCGGCATACGTGTCCGAGCTGAAGGCCGCGGGATACGACGATCTCTCCCTGGACAAGCTGGTCGAGTTCCGGATCTTCGAGGTCACCCCCGAGTACATCCGGGACATGGCCGGGCTGGGCTACCGCGACGTCCCGGCCGACAAGCTGGTCGCGTTCCGCATCCACGGCGTGAACCCGGACGAGGTCCGCGAGCTGGCGAAGGTGGGGCTGAGAGACCTGTCGGCCGACCGGCTGATCGAATTCCGCATCCACGGCGTCAAGCCCGAGCTCGTGCGCGCCATGGCCGATGCCGGGTACGAGAACCTCTCGGCGAGCAAGCTCGTCGAGCTGAAAATCCATGGCGCCACGCCCGAGTTCGCCCGCGACATGGCCGAGCTCGGCTACCGCGACGTGTCCCTGGACCGGCTGGTCGAGTTCCGCATCCACGGCGTGACCCCGGAGTTCATCCGCGAGATCGCCGGCGCCGGGCACGAGGGGGTTCCCGCCGAGGATCTCGTCTCCATGCGGATTCACGGGGTCGACGCGGAATACATCCGCAAGGCCGAGGCCCGCGCGGGGCACAAGCTCGAGATCGAGGACATCATCGACAGGAAGATCATGGGCCGGCACGATTAAGGGCCCAAAGGACGAAAAGGACTCCAAGGACCAAAAGGACGCCGGGGGATTCTCCGGTGTCCCTTCAGGTCCTTTTCGTCTTTCAGGTCCTTTTCGTCCTTTCGCCCGCTCGCTGTCACACCTCAGCACAGCCTTTGCACAGAATAGGGAGGGCAGTACCAACTGGAAAGGGGACTCCGTGCCGGCTGATGACGAGGAGCGGGACCTTCTGGATGAGAGCAGCATCGGACTTCGGGCGGAGCTGCGGCCCGGCGGACGGCTGAACCAGCGGGAGGTGCCGATCGAGGTGGCGGACTTCCCCCGTTTCCGCCGGTTGACCTTCTACAGCGTGCTCGCTGGGCTCTGCCCCCTGCTGCCCGTGCCCTTCCTGGACGATTGGGCCCTCGAGCGGGTGCAGCGCCGGATGGTGCGCGAGCTGGGGGACAGCCGCGATCTGGATCTCTCCGACGCCGAGGTGCGCATCCTTGCCGGCGAGGGCGAAAAGCGGCTCTGGCCCGGCTTCCTCAAGGGCACGGCCATGGCCGTGCGCTCCGGCACCCGCCGCGTCCTGCGCAAGGTTTTCAAGACCGCCTTCTATGTCCTCCTGATGCGCGACGGCGTCCATCGCGCCGTCGAGACGTTCGTCCAGGGTTATCTGTTCCTCTATGCCTCCCGTCTGCCCCAGGGGCTCCGCCCCGCTGGCCGCACGCCGGAGCGGGTGAAGACGGTCCGCGACACGGTCGTGGAGACCATGCGCGAGGAGGACGTGAAGCCGATCCACCGCGCCATGGGCCGGGCCTTCCAGAGGAGCTTCGACCAGCTGATCAAGGCCGCCGGCCGGCTCGGCGGCGTGTTCGGCCGGCTGCGGGCAGGCGAGCGGGCCGACGAAGGCGAGGCTCTGCGCGAGGAGGAGGAGATGCTCGACGGCTTCGTCGACCCTCTCGCCGCCGCGCTCTGGGGCAACGAGGAGTACTTCGAGCGGCTGGAGAAGTCGTTCGCAGAGAGGCTCCAGCGGCGTCCGGCGGGTCCGTGAACAGAGTCGGCCCGCCCTGGCATCTCCAGGGGAGCGGCTCGATCCTGCTGTTCCGGTTCGAGCCCGGTTTCCTGGAGCGGGACGCCTGCCTGCCCGAGGCGTTGCGCGATCGGCTCGCCGGCCGGCTCGGCCTGGTGATGCTGGTGGATTACGACGAATCCCCGGTGGGCCCCTACTGGGAGCTGCTCTTCCTGGCCGGCCCCTTTCAGTGGGAAGGCCGGCGCTCCTTCTGCATTACGCGGATTTACGTCTCGACCGAGGCGAGCGCGGTCAACGGCCGTGGGAACTGGGGCATCCCCAAGGAGGTCGCGGATTTCGCGGTGGAGCGCCGGGGCCGTACCGAGCACGTTCACGTCACTCTGGACGGCCGGACCGTGGCCGATTTGACGGTGGGGATCGGGCGCCCGCCGCTGCCAGTCACCGCAACGGTGCTCCCACGGTCGTGGCGGACTCTGGTTCAGCCCTGGGAGGGCCGGACCTTTGTGATTACGCTCGAAGGCCGGGGCGTCGTCCGTCCCGCCCGCCTGCTCAAGGCGCGCATCGAGCCGGAGCTATTCCCCGACCTGACCCGCGGACGGCTTCTCGCTGCTACACAAGCAAGCCGGTTCCGGCTGATCTTCCCCGAGCCTAAGGTGATCGAGTAGGAGTTACTCGGGTAAATCCCCGAGTCGCTCGGGTAAATCCCCCAGTCCCTCAGGGATATCCCTGAGTCACTCGGGTAAATCCCTCAGTCACTCGGGTAAATCCCCGAGTCGCTCGGGGATATCCCTGAGTCGCTCGGGTAAATCCCCCAGCCACTCGGGGCTATCCCTGAGTCGCTCGGGTAAATCCCCCAGTCACTCGGGTAAATCCCGG
>DATLNC010000302.1:0-81282 GCA_035536935.1 Thermoanaerobaculia bacterium | reverse complement strand
AAGGAGATGGCGAAAAGGTGGATCGTGTCCCGGGGGAGGACGTGTTTCGCGCCGGTGACGAGATCGGGGTTGGTGAGCTCGACGATGAGCGCGTTGTCCTGGCGCACGGTCGAGCCGAGGATCATGGGGCGCTGGTTCTCGAGGGTCAGCTGGAGCCGGTTCAAGAACCGGGTCCCCTCGTGGTAGAGGCCCTGCTCGCTGCCGGGGCGGATCTCCCCGGCGCGGTCGAACACGGCAAAGCTCTCGCCGTGCTTGAGAATGCGGTGCGCCTCATCGAGCCGCGACGAGGTGGCCACAATGGGGAAGGATTCCTGGATCTCGATCTCAGTCTTCACAGGTCTCGCCAAGGCAGCAACCGACGTGCCAGAGCAAGTATACTGCCCAGCGACCAAGGAGAAGAAATGGCTGACCCCGACTATCAGGCCATGCTCGACGTGGCCATCGCAGAGGCGCGGCAGGGGCTGGCGGAGGGGGGCATCCCCATCGGAGCCGCTCTGTTCGACGGCCAGGGGGCCCTGCTCGGGCGCGGGCACAACCGGCGGGTTCAGGAGAACGATCCGTCGATCCACGGCGAGACGGACGCCTTCCGCAAGGCGGGGCGCCAGGCCAGCTACCGCAACACGATCATGGTGACCACCCTGGCTCCCTGCTGGTACTGCAGCGGGCTGGTGCGCCAGTTCAAAATTGGCACGGTGGTCGTGGGGGAGTCGGCCAATTTCGCAGGCGGCCTCGACTGGCTGCGTGAGAACGGGGTCCAGGTGATCGACCTGGCGTCCCAGGAATGCGTCCGCATGCTCGCGGATTACATCGCGGCGCACCCGGAGATCTGGAACGAGGACATCGGGGAGGAGTGACCGGCACCCCGCTTGCAGATGTTTGGGGATGAAGGAGAACAATGATGCGCAAAGCACCTGTCTCCGTAATGCTGACGCTGGCGATCCTCACCCTGGGTGCCCTGGCTGCCTGGGGGGCAACGGCCAGTTTCACCCCTCCGCCCGAGCAGGGCACGATCTTCGCCGTGATCAACTTCGACCGGGCGCTCGGCGCCAACCAGAACACCTCCGTCTCGGTCTCGTGGGGTCCGTTCCACCGCAAGGACGTCGTCGGCCGCCCCTACGGCAGATGCGCGAACGCGAGCCCCGCGGGCTTCGTGCTGATGATCCGGCACTTCAAGCCGGACTCGAATCCGTTTGAGCTCACCACTTCAGGAACGATCGTCCGGGCTCCGTATCAGGGGGAGGCCCCTCCCGAGATCAGCCATGCGTGCTACAAGTTCCTGAAATGGAGAGTCCGGTATTGACGAGATACTGAGGAACTTCGAAGTACCTGCCTCCCTGGTTCCGGCTTAGAATGGCGGAACTTCCAGGGAGGCACTCATGAAGCCGGCCTCATTCGAGTATCTGGCGCCAGATTCGCTGGACGCCGCGCTGGACCTTCTTGCCCACAGAGGAGGCGAGGCGAAGCTGTTGGCCGGAGGGCAGAGCCTGATCCCGGTGATGAACTTCCGGCTGGCGCAGCCGTCCTTGCTGGTGGACCTCAACCGTCTGCGGGATCTCGATTACATCCGCGAAGATGCCGGCGAGCTGCGGATCGGCGCCATGACCCGCCAGCGGAGATTGGAGCGGGATCCTCTCGTGCGGCGGCTCGCGCCGCTGCTCCGGGAGGCCGTCCCCTTTATCGCCCATCCCCAGATCCGCAACCGGGGCACGGTCGGGGGGAGCCTGGCGCATGCCGATCCCGCCGCGGAGCTGCCGGCGGTCGCGGTGGCCCTGAATGCCCGGTTCCGGCTGCAACGCGCCGGGGGCGAGCGGTGGGTCGAAGCCCGCGACTTCTTCACCGGACTGTTCACGACCGTCCTCGAGCCTGACGAGATGCTGGTCGAGATGCTCCTGCCGACTCCTCCCCGGCAGCCCGGCTGGGCTTTCCTGGAGGTCGCCCGCCGCCATGGCGACTACGCCCAGGTGGGGATCGCAGCCTGGATCTCTCTCGATGGACACAACCGGTGTCTGGAGGCCCGCCTGGTCTACCTGAGCGTCGGCGACGGACCGGTCGAGGCGCGGGAGGCAGCCCGGATGCTCGTGGGCGTCGACCTTTCCGGCGAGGCGATCGACGCGGCCGCGGACAAGGCTTCACGGGAGGAGATGGACCCCACCGGCGACATCCACGCTTCGGCGGATTTCAAACGGCATCTGGCTCGTGTGCTCACGGGCCGTGCCCTGCGCCGGGCTATCGTCCATGCGGGAGGAAGGGATTGAGCGTGCTCCATAGAGTCAAGGTGACCGTCAACGGCAAAACCTGCGAGCGGGAGGTGGAGGCGCGCCTCCTGCTCTCCGATTTCCTCCGCCACGACCTGGGGCTGACCGGCACCCATGTCGGCTGCGAGCACGGGGTGTGCGGCGCCTGCACGATCCTGCTCGACGGCGATCCGGTGCGCTCCTGCCTGATGTTCGCGGTGCAGGCGGACGGCCGGGATCTCATGACCGTCGAGGGGCTGGCGCCGCTGGCACCCAATACCGGCGAGCTCCACCCTCTGCAGCAGGCGTTCTGGGAGGCGCACGGCCTGCAATGCGGCTTCTGCACTCCCGGGTTCCTGATGACGCTCGTGCCCTTTCTGGAGGAGAACCCGAGCCCGACGGAGACCGAGATCCGGCAGGCCATCTCCGGCAATCTCTGCCGCTGCACCGGATACCAGCACATCGTGGATGCGGTGCAATTGGCGGCCAAGGCGGCTCGGGCGAAATCACCGCGGGTGGCGGAGTGATGGCGGGCGACCTTCACGACTCCCTGGACCGTCTGGAGTCCCGCTTCCGGGACCGCGAGCCGTCGCTGCAGGCCTTCGTCCCCGAGGAGGACCGCTTCGAGCGCCTGCGCCGGGATGCCGACGCGCTCCTGGCTCTGTACCCGGATTCGGGAAGCCGACCGGAGCTGTTCGGCATGCCGATCGGGGTCAAGGACATCTTCCATGTGGACGGCTTTCCCACGCGGGCCGGAAGCCGCCTGTCCCCCGAAGAGCTGCGCGGACCGGAAGCGGCAAGCGTGACGCGGCTCAAGGAGGCGGGCGCGCTCGTCCTGGGCAAGACCGTCTCGACCGAGTTCGCCTACTTCGCGCCGGGTCCGACCCGCAACCCGCACCATCCGGAGCGCACCCCGGGCGGATCGAGCAGCGGCTCGGCGGCTGCCGTGGCGGCCGGGCTCTGCCCGCTGGCGCTCGGCACGCAGACGATCGGCTCGCTCATCCGTCCTGCCGCGTTCTGCGGCGTCGTCGGCTTCAAGCCGAGCTACGGCCGGATTCCGACCGAGGGAGTCATCCCGCTCGCTCCGTCGCTCGATCACGTCGGGACCTTGACCATGGACGTGGCGGGCGCGGAGCTCGCAGCCCGGGTGCTCTTCCCGGATTGGAAGGCGGAGGCCGCGGGCCGCCGGCCCGTGCTCGGGGTCCCCGAAAGCCCGTACCTTGCCCGGCCCACCGAAGAGGGGAGGGCGCACTTCCACGCCACCTGCGAGCGGCTCACCTCCGCGGGTTTCGAGATCTGGTCGATGCCGGCCATGCCGAACTTCGAGGAGATCGAAACGCGTCATCGCCGCCTGGTCGCGGCCGAGGCGGCGCGGGTTCACGAGGAATGGTTCCGCCGCTTTCGCGGTCTCTACGCGGCCCAGACCGCGGACCTGATCAAGTGGGGGCAGACCGTGTCTGCCGCCGAAATGGAGCAGGACCTCGCCGGCCGCGGGAAGCTGCGCGACGAGCTGGCCACCTCGATGAATTCGCACGGGATCGACCTCTGGCTCTCGCCAGCGGCCCTCGGCCCCGCTCCGCGCGGGCTTGCCACGACTGGCGATCCGATCATGAACCTGCCCTGGACCTACGCCGGCATGCCCACGCTCGGCCTCCCGGCGGGGCTGAGCATCGAGAAGCTTCCCCTGGGCCTGCAGGTGACCGGCCGCTTCGGGGCGGACGAGGAGCTGCTCGCCTGGGGAGCGGAGATCGAGAAGGCGCTGGCGTTGTGATCACTCGTTGTACTTTCCGGGCCGGCTCCTACTATGACTCGGTCGTCCTGATGCAGCTCCAGCGGGCGCTCGCGGGCTTGCCGGGGGTAATGGATGCAGGCGTGGTCATGGCCACGCAGGCCAACCGCGAGCTGCTCGCCGCGGGAGGATTGGAGGTCGGCGAGGCCGGTCCGGATGACCTGCTCGTCTCGGTCAAGGCCGAGAGCGAGGCGGCGGCAGCCGAGGCGCTCTCCCGCGTCGACGCTCTGCTCAAAGTCCGGGGCGCTGAATCCATGGGGGAGTTTCGTCCCCGCAGCCTGGCTTCCGCCCTGAAGCAGCTCCCCGAGGCGCGCTGGGTGTCGATTTCGATCCCGGGCCGGTACGCGGCGGCCGTGGCCGAAGAGGCTCTGGATTCGGGGCGCAATGTCTTCCTTTACAGCGACAACGTGCCGATCGATCGCGAGGTGGCCCTCAAGCGCAAGGCACGAGAGAAAGGTTTGCTCGTGATGGGGCCGGACTGCGGCACGGCCGTGCTCGGTGGAGTCGGATTCGGTTTCGCGAACCGCGTCCGGCGTGGCGACATCGGTCTTGTTGGAGCGTCGGGAACGGGCCTTCAGGCGATCATGAGCCATATTCATACGCTCGGCGCCGGCATCTCCCAGGCGATCGGCACAGGGGGCCGGGATCTGAGCGCCGAGGTCGGTGGGATGACGGCGATGCAGGGGCTGGACCTGCTGCGCCGGGATTCGGAGACGCGCGTGATCGTCCTCGTCGCCAAGCCTCCCGCACCGGAGGTCGCCTCTCGCCTGCTCGCCCTCGCCCGCTCGGCCGGCAAGCCGGTGGTGGTCCACTTCCTCGGCGCGCCGCTCCCCGGGCGGCGGCTCGGAAATCTTTTCTTTGCCGCGACCCTGAGCGAGGCCGCGGAGCGAGCGGTCAATCTGGGAGACTCCTTGGAGGCGGGAGATCCTGTGAGCGGGCATGTCCGCGGGCTTTTCTCCGGCGGCACGCTGGCGTACGAAGCCATGCACGGCCTCTCGGCGTTCCTCTCTCCCAAGGAGTACACCATCATCGACCTGGGAGCGGACGAATTCACGGTCGGGCGCCTTCATCCGATGATCGATCAGGACTTGCGTATCCGGAAGCTGCGGCAGGAGGCGGGGGGCATCATCCTGCTGGATGTCGTGCTGGGAGAAGGAGCGCACGCCGACCCCGCTGGAGAGCTGGCGCCGGTGATCTCCGAGATCAAAGCCGAGGTCCTGGTCATCGTGATCGGCACGGACGAGGACCCGCAGGGCTTGGCGGTTCAGATCGAAACACTGGAAAAAGCCGGAGCGCGGGTCTTCCGCACGGTAAACGAGGCGGTGGAGTGGATCTTCCTTCATCGAAAAAGTGCGGAGGAGGATCTCCTCCCCGTTTCGCTGGAGTCGATCCAGGGCCCGATTGTCAACGTCGGCCTCGATTCGTTTCATGCCAATCTGCAGGTGGACTGGCGCCCGCCGGCCGGCGGCAACGAAAAGCTCGCGGGCATTCTGGCAAGGATGAAGGGATGAGCATCGCTCAGGCCAACCGCACCGCCGTCGAGCGCATGATGTCCGCGCGGCCGATTCTCACCGGGCTCGTGAAAGCCGGCGACGTCCTGCCCGGCATGCGCGAAAACCTCATCCTGCACGCCGGTCCGCCCATCGAGTGGGAGCGGATGTCCGGCCCGCTGCGCGGCGCGGTGATCGGAGCGCTGATTTTCGAGGGCTTGGCGAAGGACGAGGCCGAAGCGGTGGGCCTTGTCGAGCGGGGAGAGGTGGACTTCGAGCCTTGTCATCATCATTCGGCAGTCGGCCCGATGGCCGGGGTGACCTCGGCTTCCATGATGGTCTACGTGGTGGACGACTCGACCCATGGCGGCCGCTCCTTCTCGAACCTCAATGAAGGCTATGGCAAGGTTTTGCGCTACGGAGCCTTCAGCGAAGAGGTGATCCGCAAGCTGCGCTGGATGAACGGCACGATGGCTCCGGCGCTAGCCGAGGCCGTCGGGGATGGAATCGATCTGAGGGCGCTCCTGGCCGAAGCGCTGCACATGGGCGACGAGGGGCACAACCGCAACAAGGCCGGCTCGCTGCTCTTTCTCAAACAGCTCGCCCCGCGCCTCTCCGACCCGGATGTCGTCCGCTTTCTGGGAGACAACCCGCTCTCCGTTCTCAACCCGGTCATGGCAGCCTGCAAAGCCATGGCCGATGCGGCCCATGGCATCGAGGGGAGCACGATCGTCTCGACCATGGCGCGCAACGGTACGGACTTCGGCATCCGGGTGAGCGGCCTGGGCGACCAGTGGTTCACAGCCCCGGCCACGCCGCCGGACGGCCTCTACTTCCCGGGATTTTCGAGCGCGGATGCCAACCCTGACATCGGTGACAGCACCATCACCGAGACCGCGGGCATTGGCGCCTTTGCCATGGCCGCGGCGCCCGCCATCGTTACCTTCATCGGCGGCACGCCTCAGGACGCTGTCCATGCCACGCTGGAGATGTACGAGATCACCGTGGCCGAGCACGATCACTTCACCATCCCTGCCCTCGGTTTCCGCGGCACGCCGGTCGGGATCGATCTCAGAAAAGTGGTGGAGCTGGGCATCACGCCGCGAGTCAACACCGGCATTGCTCACAAACAGGCCGGAATCGGCCAGGTCGGGGCGGGGCTGGTGAGGCCGCCGATGGAAGCTTTCGAGGATGCGCTCCTTGCCTATGCGGAGCGCTACATTTTCTGATTTGAAAGGAGGCGCGATGTACGTCCCTTACGATATGAGCAAAGTGAAGGTCCTGGACCTTTCGCAGAACTTCAGCGTGGATTCCCCGTCGTTCGCTTTCTACGAAGGTCCCACCGTCAAGTGGGTGAAGCGCATGGCTTTCGAAGGGGTCAACGCGCAGTTCATCTCGACCACGAACCACATCGCCACTCACCTCGACTCGCCCTATCACTTCTACGATCCGGGCCCGGACATCGCGGGCATCCCGCTCGACAAGCTCATGGGGCCGGCGTGCATCGTGGACCTCGAGAAGATGGGGATCGGCGACTACCAGATCTACGGACCGGAGCACTTCGAGGAATGGGAGCGCAAGACCGGGATCAAGATCGAGCGCGGCGACATCCTGATCATCCACACCGGCTATCACAAGTACTACAACGAGGATTGGTACAAGGTCCACAACCAGGAGAAGCCCGATCTCCCGAAGATGTTCCTGAAGCACCCCGGGCCGCAGAGCGTCTTCTGCGACTGGATCCTCGACCGCGGCATCCGCTGGCTGGCGGTGGACTGCATCGCCGCGGACCATCCATTCAACACCAACGTGCGCAAGGCGCGGCCAGACCTGATCCCGGAAGTGGAAGCCGCCCTCGGGATGTCCCTTGAAAAGGCTTTCCCCTGGCCGGCGGACTACCAGTGCATGCATGTCAAGCTCTTCCCGCACGGCGTCTTCCACGCGGAGAACGTCGGCGGCCAGATCGACGAAGTGCTGGACCAGAGAGTGTGGCTCGGCTGCTTCCCCTTCCGCTTCAAAGGTGGAGAGGCTGCCTTCGCCCGTATCGTGGCTTTTGTCGAGGAGAAGTAAGTGACACAACCTCTCGGTGAACGGATCAAGCGCAACGAGGATCCTCGCCTGCTGACCGGGCGGGCGCTTTTCGTGGACGACATCAGTCTGCCGGACATGGTCCACGTGGCGTTCGTCCGCAGCCCGCATGCGCACGCGCGCATCCTCGGGATCGACACGGCGCAAGCAAAGGCGCGGGAGGGCGTGTTCGCGGTCTATACCGCGGCGGACCTCGGCGACTATTGGAAGCCGGGGCCGCTGCTGGTGCCGCCGCCTCCTGTCGAAGGCATGGTCTTTCACGAGCGTACGCAGGTGCCTCTGGCGAAGGACAAGATCCGCCACCTTGGCGAGCCGGTGGCCCTGGTGGTGGCCGTATCGCGGTATGTGGCGGAGGATGCGGCCGAGGAGGTCCTGGTCGATTACGAGCCGCTGCCCGCGGTGGTGGACCTGGAGAAGGCCCTGGAGGCGGGCGCTCCCCTGATCCATGAGGATCTGGATTCGAACATGGCCGCGTACGTGCCGCAGAAGAAAGGCGATTATGAGGCCGCCCGCGCCCGGGCCGATGTCGTGATCGGCCGGCGCTTCTGCTACGACCGCGGCGCGTCGGCCGCGATCGAAAATCGCGGCGTCGTGGCCGAATGGGACATGCGCGCCCAGAAGCTGACCGTGTGGGACACCACCCAGGCGCCGATCCCGGTGCGCAACGGCCTCGCGGCCATGCTCGGTCTCTCCGAGCACCAGGTGCGTCTGATCGCTCCATTTATCGGCGGCGGCTTCGGCCCTAAGATCATGATGTTCTATCCCGAAGAGGTGCTCATCCCCTGGCTCGCCATGCGCCTGGAGCGGCCGGTCAAGTGGATCGAGGACCGCGCGGAGAACTTCTACGCCACCACCCAGGAGCGCGGGCAGCTCCACGACTCGGAGATCGCTCTCACGCGCGACGGCATCATCCTCGGCGTCAAGGACTCCTTCCTCCATGACACCGGCGCCTACGATCCTTATGGGCTGACCGTGCCGCTCAACAGCCAGTGCACCGTCATGGGTCCCTACCGGGTGCCCGCTTATGCCAGCGACTTCCGCGCGGTCTTTACGAACAAGACGACCGTCACCCCCTACCGCGGCGCAGGCCGCCAGCACGGCGTATTCGTGATCGAACGACTGATGGACCTCGCCGCGCGCCAATTGGGGATCGACAGGATCGAGATCCGGCGGAAGAACTACCTGCGGCCGGACGAGTTCCCGCACGACCACGTGATCATCTATCAGGATTTCGCACCGCTCTACTACGACAGCGGCAACTACGAGCCTGTGCTCGATCAGACGCTGGAGCGGATCGGCTACGAGCGTTTCCTCCGCGAGGAGCAGCCGCGCCTCCGCTCCGAGGGGAAGACCGTGGGCATCGGGGTCGTCTCCTACGTCGAAGGCACGGGCATCGGTCCGTTCGAAGGCGCCCGCGTGCAGGTCCAGACCAGCGGCAAGGTGACGGTGGTGACCGGCGTCGGCACTCAGGGGCAAGGGCATTACACGGTGCTCGCCCAGATCGCGGCCGAGCAGCTCTGCGTGGAAGTCGAGGACGTGGACGTGGTCACGGGAGACAGCGATCAATTCCATTGGGGCACCGGCACGTTCGCCAGCCGCGGCGCGGTCGTGGCAGGCAACGCGGTCAACGAGGCGTCGAAAAACGTGCGCGAGAAGGCGGTGAAGCTGGCGGCCGAGCACCTCGGCGTGACCGAGGAGGAGATCGAGCTCGCGGAGGGCAAGGCGCGAGTCAAAGCGGAGCCCTCCCGATCGATCACATTAGGTGAGCTGGCGAAGCTGTCCAATCCCATGCGCGGCGCGGTCAAGCCCGGCACCGAGCCGGGCCTGGAGTCGACGCGCTACTTCGGGCCATTCAGAGGCGCGACCGCGAGCGGTTGCCACGCAATGATCGTCGAGATCGATCGCGAAACCATGCAGGTGGAGGTCAAGAAGTATGTCGTCGTCCACGACTGCGGCCGGGTGCTCAACCCGCTCCTGGTCGACGGACAGGTCCATGGCGGCGTGGCGCAGGGGCTCGGCAATGCGTATTACGAGCAGCTCGTGTACGACGACAACGGCCAGCTCCTGAATGCGAGCTTCATGGACTTCCTGCTCCCCACGGCACTCGATGTGCCGCGGGTGGAGGTGGGGCACGAGGAGACGGTCTCGCCACTCAACCCGCTCGGCACCAAGGGAGCCGGCGAAGCCGGAGCCATCCCGGTCGGCGCTCTCTTCGCGCAGGCCATGGAGGACGCGCTCGCGATCCCCGGCCTGGAAATCCTGGAGATCCCGCTCAAGCCCAGCCGGCTCTGGGAGCTGGCGCAACTGGCTGAGGAGGCTGCTCGATGAAGCTTCAGGGCACTCACACGTTCGACGCTCCCCGCGAGCGGGTCTGGAGGGCGATCCTCGACCCTGCCATCCTGGCCCGCACGCTGCCCGGCTGCGAGAAGCTGGAGCGGGTGGGGGAGAACAACTACCTGGGCGTGCTCAACGTCCAGGTAGGCCCGGTCAAGGGGCAGTTCCAGGGCACGCTCGTGCTCACGGATGTCCGTCCCCTTGAGGGCTATCACATGAAGCTCGACGGCAAGGGTCCGGCCGGCTTCATGAACGGAGAAGGCGATCTGCGCCTGACGGACGCCGGCGGCTCGACCACTCTCACCTATGACATCGATTCGCAGGTCGGAGGCCGTGTGGCCGCCGTCGGCCAGCGCCTTCTCGAGAGCTCCTCCAAGTCGGTAGCGAGGCAGGGGTTGGAGGGGCTGGCGCGGGAGATTTCCGCCATGGGGGAATCCGAAGCTGCCGCGGCTCCCGTTCCGCCTCCCGCCCAGCTTTCGCAAACCGAGCTCGCCGCCCGCGTCGCGGGCGATGTTGCACGCGATATGGCCCGCGACTTCGTTCCGCCGGAGCGAAGGCCGTGGTTGATCGGAGGCGCGCTGCTCGCGGTGGCTGTGATCGGTCTTTTGCTCGCGAGAGCCTGCAGCTCGTAACGTCCTTCATTCAGGACGCTCTCGTCATCCCGCGGCGTCGAATCAGTGGGAAATCACGAGCCGTGTCGCGGGTGCAGGCCTTGCAGTGATGCCTTCGAGCTCGTCTGAAAGGAGGCAGTGCTTGACTGCAAACCGCCCCAGGCTTCGATGGATCGCAGCCCTTGCCGTGCTGTCGCTGTCAACCGGCATGGCTGGCGCCCAGTTGCCTTCGGCCTCCTCCGACATTTCGGTGACCCTCGTGGAGATCCCCGTCGAGGTGACGAAGGGCGACGAGCCGGTGCGGGGGCTCACCGCGGCCGATTTCGAGGTGAGGGAGGGCGAGCGTTCCCTGCCTATCGTCTCCTTCGAGATCATCGACCTGGAGACCCCGCCGGAACCAGGGGCTCCGCCGCCCCCTCCCGCCGCACGCCGTCACGTCCTGTTCCTCTTCGACTTTGCCAACAGCGACCGCCCGTTGCTCGAGCAGGGCATCGCCGCCGCCCGCACGGTTCTGGCCGAGGGGCTCGACCCGCGCGATCTCGCCGGCGTGGCACTCTATCTCCCCACCGGCGAACTGCCGGTGCTGCTCAGCTTCACCACCGACCGCGCCGCCGCCAAGCGGACGATCGACGGCCTGGAAGCCGTGCTGCACGGAAAGATCCCCGAGAAGGGGGATGCGCTCGACCCGCTGCGCCTGACGGGCATGGACGCCCACACGCTGCTCAACCGGGTGGGGAAGCTCGAAGAGCGCAACGTCGCGGCGGAGTTGCTCGCGGATCTGGGCACGGGCGCCGGCAAGGGGCCCGATCTGCAGTCGGAGATCCTCGCCGACTCGGCCAGACTGCACCAGGCCAGCCTGGAGGCCCGCGCGAGTGGCCACGTGATCACGATGGCCAACGCCATGGAGGGCCTCGTCAAGGCCTTGAGGTCCGTGGAGGGAAGAAAATACCTGGCCTTCTTCAGCCAGGGGTTCAACCCGGGGCTCATCGGCAAGCCGTCGTCGATAGCGTCGCCGAGCGTGGGCGGCGCCGATATTCTCAAGAAGCTCAACGAGACGTTCGAGGAGCTGCGGCGCTCGGGCTGGGTGCTGCACGGCGTGGATATCGCGGGCGTGAAGCGCGGCTCGCTGTCCGCCGACAGCCTCTTCTACATGGCCAACGAGACCGGCGGCAAGCTGATCGAAGGGACGAACGACCTGGCCAAGGGGTTCGGCAAGGCCATGCGCCGCAGCGTCCACAGCTACCTGGTGAGCGTCCAGGTGGACGACATCGCCTTCGACGGTTCCTATCACAAGCTGGAAGTGAAGCTGCGCAGCCCACAGAAGGGCGTTCGGCTCCATCACCGCGGCGGCTACTTCGCACCGCTTCCGTTCAAGAACCAGGACGACGTCCGGCGCCTCGCCGATGCGGCCCGGCTCGTGGCGGGGGATGAGGAGAGCGACGAGCTGGGCGTCCAGGTGGTCGCCGTGCCGCTGCGGCGCGGCGGCGAGACCACTCCGGTTGCGGTTCTGCTGGAAGTGCAGGGGGACCGGCTCCTCGCGCCCGGCTCGCCCAAGGTCGGCATCGAGGCCTACGGGTACGCGCTCGACGAACAGGGAAGCAGCCGCGACTTCTTCGCGCAGTCCGTGGACCTGGACATGGACAAGGTCGGCAGCCGCCTCGCGCAGGGCGGCGTGCGCATCCTCGGCCGGCTGGATCTGCCCCCGGGCGAGCATCGGCTGCGCGTGCTCGTCCGCGACCGGGCCGACGGCCGCACGTCGCTTCTCACCGTGCCGCTGAGCCTTCGGGCGGACGAGAACCACATCGACGCCTTTTTCCTGCCGCCAGCCGGGGACCCGTGGATCCTGATCCGCCCGGTAGAGGCGGGTTTCGATCTCCGTGGCCGGTCCCTGGCGCCGGCTGCGCAGGCCACGCTGCCCGCCTCCGGCGAGGCGCAGCTTCTGATCGTGGGCCACGGCCTGACCGGCGGGGAGGCCGTGCTCGACGGCATCATCCTGAGCGCCGAGGGCAAGCCCGTGGAGGGCGGCAAGTTGGAGCTGCTGGCCGTCACGTCTGGAGAAACGGGCGAGCCCGACATGGTGGTGGGCCGGCTGAGCGCGGGCTCGCTGCCCCCCGGCAGCTACCTGCTGAAGCTGCGTCTTGGAGATCAGCCCCGCACGCAAGCCGTAGCTTTAAGGCCTTTCCGGATCTCATCGGCCGATTCTCGCTAAGCTCGAAAGGAGACATCGCGTGACGTCAACCCTCAGGTTCCGCTGGATCGTCGCCCTGGCCGCGCTCGCTCTGATGGCCGGCCCTGCCGGCGGAGCCGGCGAAATCGGCGATACCCGGGCCCGGACGCCCTCCGTCTCCACCGACATCTCCGTGACGCTCGTCGAGATTCCGGTCGAGGTGACGCAGGGCAACGAGCCGGTCCGGGGGCTCACCGCCGCCGACTTCGAGGTCTTCGAGGGAAAGCGCAGCCTGCCCATCGTCTCTTTCGAGACCGTCAACCTGGAGGCCCCGCCGGAGGCGGACGCGCCACCGCCGCCGCCCGCGGCGCGGCGTCACGTCCTCTTCCTGTTCGACTTCGCCCTCAGCCGTCCCGAGCGGTTGCTGGACGGCATCGCCGCCGCCCGCGAGCTCGTGGAGAAGGACCTCGATCCCCGCGACATGGTGGCGGTGGGGCTCTACCTCCCCAAGGGAGAGCTGCCCCTGCTGCTCAGCTTCACCTCCGACCGCGCCGCGGCCCGGCGCACCCTGGAGGGGCTGGAAGGCGTGCTCACCGGCAAGATCCCCGAGGCGTCCAAGGCGTCCGACCCTCTGCGGCTGACCGGCCTCGACGCCCGCACACTGCTCACCCAGGTGTGGCGGGTGGACGAGCGCAACTTCGCGGGGGACATGCTGCGGAGCCTGGGCACCAGCAGCGGCGGCTTCCGCTGGGGCGATTTCCTGCAGAAGAACGTTCTCTACCACTCGAGCGTCCTCGAACAGATGAACGTCGAGTCCCGCCAGCGCAGCCATGTGAAGACGATGACCGATGCGATCGACGGCCTGGCCAAGGTCCTGCGGCCGGTGGAGGGGAGGAAGTTCCTGGCTCTTTTCAGCGAGGGCTTCGGCTCCGGGCTCATCGACAAGCCGTCGGTCAGCGCGCAGAACCCGAACATGGGCGGCAGCGACCTTATGGTACACCTCGAGAAGATGTTCGAGGAGATGCGGCGCTCGGGCTGGGTCCTGCACGCCGTGGACATCGCGGGAGCAACGCGGATCTCGGCCGACGGCCTCTTCTACATGGCCAACGAGACGGGCGGCAAGCTCGTGGAGGGGACGAACGACCTCGCCAAGGGCCTGGGCGGAGCCATGCGGCTCAGCGCCCACAGCTACCTGGTCAGCGTCCAGGTGGACGACGTACCGTTCGACGGCTCCTACCACAAGCTCGAGGTGAAGCTCCGCAATGCCCACAATACTCCGCGCGGCACGCGAATCCATCACCGCGGCGGGTACTTCGCTCCCGTGCCGTTCCAGCAACAGGACGGCATCCAGCGGCTCGCCGACGCGGCGCGGCTGGTGGCGGGAGAGGAGGAGAGCGACGACCTGGGAGTCTCGGTCGTGGCCGTGCCGATGGGTTCCGGCGGCGAGACCACTCCCGTGGCGGTGCTGCTGGAAGTCTCCGGCCAGAGGCTCCTCGCCCCTGGCGGTCAGCGGCTCGGCATCGAAGTCTATGGCTACGCGCTCGATGAGAAAGGGAGCAGCCACGATTTCTTCGCCCAGTCCGTGGACCTGGACCCCTCCAAGGTCGGCAGCCGCCTCGCGCAGGGCGGCGTGCGCATCCTCGGCAAGCTGGATCTGCCCCGCGGCGAGCACCGGCTGCGCGTGCTGGTCCGCGACCGGTCCGATGGCCGCACCTCCCTGCTGACCGTGCCGGTGGGCCTCCAGGCCGAGTCCGGGGATCACATCGACGCCCTCTTCCTGCCGCCGGCCGGGGACCCGTGGATTCTGGTCCGTCCGCCGGAAGCGGAGCTCAACCTCCACGGGCGGTCCGTGGTGCCGGCGGCGCAGGCCGCGCTGCCCGCGTCCGGCGAAGCGCAGCTCCTGGTGGTGGGGTATGGCCTCGCGGACCAGGGGGAAACGCTGCGCAGCCGCATCCTCGGTGCCGATGGGAAGCCCGCCGCCGGAGGCCAGCTCGAGCTGCTGGCCGTCACGGCGGGGGAGTCAGGGGAGCCCGACCTGGTGGTCGGGCGCCTGAGCGCGGGCTCGCTGCCCCCCGGCAGCTATCTTCTGGAGCTGCGGCTCGGCAACCAGCCCCGGGCCAAGGCCGTGAGCGCCCGGCCGTTCCGAGTGGCGGCGGCGGTTCGGTAGAAGAAAAGGACGGCAAGGACGGCAAGGCCTCCAAGGACGACGAAGCCCAGTCCTTGGAGGCTTTTCTCCGAGCGCTTCAGCACCACCTCCGCCGGCTTGTTGGGCTGCACCACGGAGAGCGCGGTAGCCTTTCCTTCGGAAGCCTGGAAGACCACGGCGAGCCCGGGCGCCATGCCATCTCCTTCCCAGCGGAAGCGCGTCGGCGAGGTCGGGATCAGCAGGACCGGCGGGAACGGAGGGCCGCCTTGCACGACGGAGATGCGCAAGCCGTTTTCCTGCAGGTCCACCTTGAGCTCCATACCCATTTCCTGGTTCGCGTAGGTTCCCGGGAGCCGCTCGAGGTCGGCCCTGGCGACCTTCACCTCGGGCAGCTCGAAGTCCGGCCGCCGCATGCGCGCGATGCAGGCGGTGTCGAGCTTCTCGACCGTCCCGGCCTCGATGAACGCGGCCATCAGGCCGTAGACGCAGTCGCCGCCCTGCATACCCTCCAGGTAATGTGAGCCGTCGGGGACGACGACTCGGCGCGCAGCTTTCAGGGTGCGGGCGGCCCGCTCGCCATTCGAGGGTGGCGTGGCAGGATCGCGCTCCCCGGAGATCAGCAGGACGGGCACGTCAGAGACCACCGGAGACTGCAGGTCCGGCCCGAGATCGCGGACCGGCCATCCCTCGCAGGCGGCCTTCTGGCGGCGGACGCGGAAATCTCCCAGGAAAGTGCCGGCCACGGCAGGCGCGATCTCCCCGTCGCGGATCAGGGCCACCTCCTCGGCGCAACTGACCGACTGCAGGAAGCCCTCCGACATGCCGCTCATGTCGGCCCCGTGAAGGAAGGCCAGCCGGGCCAGGGGTTTCCAATTCCCCTGGGCCGCCTCGTGGACCACGAGCGGCAGCAGCGCGGCCTCGATCGGCGAATAGAGCATGTAGCGCAGGGTCTGGGCCAATCCGCCTTGCGTCAGGCGCAGCTCGACCGGCCGGCGGGTCGGCGGATCGATCACTCTGAGCCGGACCGGGTCCGCGGCCACGCGCCGCAGCACGGCGGCCAGCTCCTCGCGCAGCTTCGGGTAGGCGCCTCCGCAGACCGGGTCCTCTTCGCACTCGGCGATCAGGCCGTCGAGCGCCTCCTGCGAGGCGCGGGCCGTGCGCAGGAGGGACCCGGGTATCACGACTCCGTCCAGCGTCGCAGTCCGAACGCTCGCCGGATGGCGCCGCAGGTAGGTCAGCACGGCGTGCGTGCCCCAGGAGCTTCCGATCAGGTTGAGCGGACCGTAGCCGAGAGCGGTGCGCACCTCCTCGACGTCGTCCACCACGGCGTCCGTGGTGTACCAGGAGAGGTCCACCTCCTTCTTCAAGCGGTCCCTGCAGGCGCGGATCTCGCCGGTGGGCAGGAAGTCGTCGAGGAACCCCTGGCCTCTCGTCTCCCCATTGAGCTCCGTGCAGTAGAGGCCGCCGGACATGCCGGTCCCCCGCAGGTCCATCAGCAGCAGGTCGCGCTTCCCTCCCAACAGGCCGAGCTGTTGGGCTTTGGAGAACCCGCCCGGGATCGAGGCCTCCCCGGGTCCGCCCGCGAAATAAGTGACCGGATCGGGGAGGCGGCCGGCCGGGGCTGCGGGGATCACCACGATCTTGAGCGGGATCTTCCGGCCGGTCCGGGCAGCCCGGTTTTCGAACACCTCATGAATACCGCAGAGCGCCTCCGGAGGCATTCCCGGCTCCTTGCAAGGGCTGAGCTCTGCCGCAAATCCAGGGGTAATACCCAAGAGGCCCAGGACGGCGAGAACGGCAAACCGATTCTTCATGACGCACTCCTTCCGAAAGAGAGTCGTCTCACTCTCGTCGATCGAACGCGGAATGGGGGGCTTCGCGGAACTAGCCCGGGGCGGGCTCCGGCACGGACATGTGCGCCTGCCAGCGGGTGGCGCTCTTGCGGATCGCTTCCATCTCTTTCCAGTAGATCTCGATCGTCTCGCGGCCTTCGCCGGTCAGGCGGACGAGGGTCTGGGTCTTCTTGTTCACGAAGCGCTTCTCGGTCTCGACCAGCCCCGTCTCCTCGAGCTTCGACAAATGAGAAGAAAGGTTTCCCTTGGTGAGGCCGGTGATCCGCTGCAGGAACAGGAAGTCGGCGCGCTCGCAGGCCGACAGCGCCGTCAGGATGGAGAGGCGGGCAGGGTCGTGGACCCGCCGGTCCAGGTTCGCGAGCTGCTCGAACGGGGTGGCGTTCATGTCACTCCTCCTCCTGGCATCCGAGCACCTGGACGAGCTGCAGGTGATCGAGAAGGCCTGCCAGCATCAGAGACGAGCCGCAGACGAGCAGGGCGACCCCGAAATGGATGGCCCCCGGCGCGAGCCAGGGTGCGAGGGCGGCAAGCCCCGACAGCAGCAGCCCGATCCCCAGGCAGTGGATCTGCGACAGGCGTTGCTCCCTCAACCGCCAGGTGCCGAGGAAGAAGAGACCGCAGAGGCCGTAGAGCATCTGGATGAGCATGGCCCGGGTCATCGCCGGATCGCCGCTCCAGTAGACCACCTCGGAGTCGATCGTGACCCAGGGCGGCCAGAGAAGGAGCTGGAAGAGGATGAACACGGAGCATGCCAGCCCTCCGATGAGCACGACGCGCGGCGCGGTGGGGATCGCCGGCTGAAACCGCTGCGCCGGACCGCCCGACGTGAGAATGGAGGGAGAGAGCTCCCCGATCGCTTCGGCCTCCAGCGGCTCGGCCTCGCCGAAGTGGTTCCGGTAGTACCGCTCAGCGGTGAAGAGCAGGAGGCACGCTCCCACGGTCAATGCCGCGGAGAGCGGCCAGCTCGTGCGCGAGATCAGGCCCGCGCCGCTCAAGGCCAGAAGCCCCAAGGGCACCAGGCGCCGGAAGCCCTGCAGGTCGCGGAAGTGCCGTGTCACGAAACGGACGTGGTCGAGGTCCTGCATCTCCATGAGTGGCCTCCTTTGCCAACTGGTCTGCGCCACAAACCAAGTATGGACCCGATGGCCGCGCGCTGTCAACCGGTTTGTTTGGCAAACCAACTCGCCACGGTTTCGGCGAACCGGTCGGGCTCCTCGAAGAAGGGCTGATGGCCGCTGCGCTCGAAGATCTCGAACGTGGCGTTGGGAAGCGTGCGGGGGATGCCGTCCCAGAGGGTGTAGGGGACGACGTAGTCGTGGCGTCCATGGGCGAGGAGGAGGGGCACTCGCAGCGAGCCCGCATCAGCGGTGACGTCCCATCCGGCCGCGAGCTTGCCCATGACGTGCATGACGAGCTGCGGCCTGGGGACCATCGCCTCGAAGAGCGGAGCGGCGTCGAAGTGCGGATCGAAAAAGCGCATGGGCCTCTGCGCCACGAGATGCTGGATCCGGGGCGTGTCGGCAGTCAGCCCCGCCAGGTTCTCGCGCAGGATCTGCTTGCGCTCCTCCGAGGCGTGCTGCTCGAAGAAGGCCATGGCCTCGGCCGAAATCCGGGCCATGTCGCCGTAGGGCGGCGCTCCCGCTGTGATCACGTGCGAGACGCTGCCGGGCCGGCGCCTGCCATACTCGATCGCGAGCACACTGAGGATCGAATGCCCGAGCACGGCGACCCGCTCGACCCCGAGAGCGCGCCGGACGGCCTCCAGATCCTCGGCGAGCAGGTCGAAGGTGAGGTCGGTGGGCTCGCCGGTCGACTGTCCGCTTCCTCGCAGGTCGACGTAGACGAGCCGGAAGCGGTCGCTCAGCTCCGGCGGCGTCTGCAATTCGTAGTGGCGGGTGCCGACGGCGCTCAGAAAGAGGCACGGGGGTCCCGCCGGCAGATTGCCGTGCGTCGAACAGAACAGCTCGGCACCCTGCACGGAAACGATCATTTTTCCTCCGGCACACGTTCGAGCGAGCTGCGATCCCAATCTGCCAGATTTGCGGCGACTTCATACGTCGACTGCAGAAACTCGAGAAGCGTGCTGTCCGGAGACTCCGATTCACGGACAGCGTCGTACGGCAGGATGAACTCGCCGAAGTCGGTATTGTAGAAGGCGGCGCCCGGTTTTATGGATGCGGTGGAAAAGCCCTCCGGCGCCGGATAGGCATAGGAATAGAAAGCAGGATAGGGAATCGCGCCACCACCCGACCAGAACCCGCAACTGCTGACTTCGTGAGAGTAGGCCTCCCGCGTCACCCAGTCCGGCAGGTTGGGGATTCCGCCCGGATGCTCCGGAGCCCGCCGTCCGGAAAACCGGGTGACGGCCAGGTCGGCCGCTCCCCAGAAGAAGTGCACGGGGCTGCACTTGCCGATGAACCGGGCGCGAAACTCTTTGAAGATCCGGTCGGCCTGAACGAGGATCCGCCAGAACCGGTTGGCGTACTCCCGATCGTACGATTTGTGAACCTCATCCTGATCGAAGCGGATGGGATCTTCAAGCTCGTTGGGCATCCGGTAGATGTCCACGCGCAGCCCGAGCTTGTCCAACTCGTCCATGAGGCGTTTGTAGAACGTTGCGACGGACTGCGGTTCGAGCGCGAAACCACTCATACCGCCATCGCTCGACTGCACGACGAGCCGATGCGCGATGAAGTCGAAATCGATTTGAAACGTCCGGGTGCCATGCGGGATCGGCGACGTCGTGAGCCCGCGGGCTGTCACGTATAGGGTGACATGCCAGGAATGATTCGCCCATGGACTCTGGGCGAGCCGGATCTTCCCGACGATCTGGGTCCACAGGTGCAGGGTTGCGCAGGTATCGGCCCAAGCCTCCAGGGGCAGGCTCGGCCACGTGTCGTGAGGTTCCATGCACCCTACAGTACGACCAGAAGAGGAGGGGGTGCAAGGGACACCACCTCACCTGGCGGCTGCAGGCTGGAACAGCTCTACCGGATTGCCGTCGGGATCTTCCAGTTGGATCTGGCTCCCTCCGGGCCCCGTCTCGATCTCGTTCCGGAAGCAGAGGCTCGCCTTCTTGGCAAAGGCCAGCCCCGCTTGCTGATCGAGCTTGAAGCCCAGATGCTGCGTGTAGAACGCCACGGACCTGTCGACGTCCTTGACCTGATACCGCACTCCCGCTGGGCGGATCTCTTTCTGTTGCTCCATAACACACCTCCAACCATCAGTAGTCCTGCCCCAAAAAATCGCCGAGCGGCGGGGCGGGAGTGTAGGAACGGTAGAACATGGTCAGGCTCTGGCCAGCGCAAGCACATAATAGCTGCCCGTGAGGCTGATGAAAACCGCGAGGCCGGCAGCTCTCCGGCTTGGGCTTGCCTCGCCGGTCAGCAGGAGCACCAGCGCGCCCGCTACTCCCCAAGCTCCCAGGTTGCTGAGGATCGCATCGACCGGCGGCTGTGCCCAGAGCTGAAGGAGGGTTTGAATGCCGGTTCCTGCTACCGCGATCACGACAACGGTCTCTGCCCAGTTGGATTTCAACTGGTAGATGGCGCGGGCAAGCAGCAAAGCCAACCCAACCGGGACCACGGGAAAGCCCGGTCCGGGCGTCAAGACAGCCAACAAGGCCAGGAGGAGAGCATTGATGACGAGAAGGATCGAGGCCAGGCGATAGCTCTTGACCGCATCGGGCGGCATCTGCCGCCCGCGCTCGGCGACCTGCTCCGCTTCGGTCTTGAACGCCTCGAACACGGCTACTTGGGAACTTTGGGCATGGCGGCCATCACTTCCTCCAACCCTTTCGCCATGACGAGATTCAACGCATCCCACGCCGCCCGATGCCAGCGTCTGGAAGATGGCGATTCGGCGAAGCTTACATACCGATCGAGATCCTCAATCGTAAGGTCGCGCAATACGTCCGCACTGGTCAGAAGGCTTGCTCGGTGAATCATGGGCCTCAGTTGGTCGATGCGCTCTGTCACGTCGGGTGGTAGCGGCAGATCGACTCCCCACACGAGATATTTTGTCTTTTGAATTGAGGTACCGGAGTGCTTCATCAATAAGAGAACTGCCTCGGCTCCTTGCACTGCAGCCTCAATCCTTTCGAGCCGCTTCAATCTTTCAGCTCCGACGATCTTCTCCAAATCGCCCGGCGTATTCAGATAGTCTTCAGCTTTGCCGGATTTCAGCTCGAGCTCTTTGATTCTCTTGCCCAGAGGCGACGAATACCATCGCGCTACCTGCTCGACATCCTCATGCCCGAGCTTCGTTTGAAGGAAGTCCCGGGCTCTCGCTTGAACCCTGTCGGCGGCAAATGCCGTGGCCATGGCTTTTCGAAAGGCGGATACGCGCTTCGGATCGAGGCCATCATCCTTTTGAAGGATTCCCTCCTCGATGTGAGGTGCCAGACTCGCGATCTGTCCCTGAAGCCAGGACTGGGCCATCAGGGCTTCGATCTCCTCGGGAGTCGCTTGTTGGGCTTGCAGCCTTGCGCCCGCGAGGAGCGGGAGCAAAAGCACCAGGCAGAGGCGTCGTGTTCTCATTTCGGTTCCTCACGCGAGAGGCTTCATGAGCAGGTACCGCGAGTGCTCGACGAAGCCGGATTTTTCATAGAGCCGCCGGGCATTGTCCTTCCCGCGCTCGACTTCCAAAAGGAGCGCGCGCACTCCCGCGGTGCGGCAGATTGCCTCCGCGACCGCCAGGCCTTTGGTGCCCAAGCCCTGGCCTTGGTGCGCAGGTGCCACGACGAGCTCGTCGATGAACGCGTCACGGCCCCCGTACTCGAAGCTGAAGCCGAACGTAACGGCGATGTACGCAACGACCTCGTCACCCTCGGTGGCGACCCAGATCTCGCCGAGCTCCGGATTGCCGATGAGCTCCTCCAGAGCAGAGCGTGCCACCGTCTCATCGAAGGGATAGCCCTCCGCGAGATAGAACTCGCGCATCAGGCCGAGAATCCCGTCGATGTGCTTGGTGGTGGCTATTTGGAACACGGGGCTGAGTTTACATCCCCTTGGGTACGACACCAACCCAGACCTCGATCCCTCCGACGCCCGCGAGCGGATCAGAGTGAGGCCCGTATACCTCAAAGTCCGGCGTGTGCGCCGACTCGTAGTCGCTGCTCGAGAGCCATTCGAAAATCTGCAGCCACGTTGCTCGAAGAGTCGAGGCGGGCCCGCTGTGAGTGAAGACGGCATAACGCTGAGCAGGCACGCGCATTCGTCGCGTTCCCTCCGGCAAACCGGCGAACGACTCCACCTCCACGCCACACATGTACTCGAAACCTGTGGCATCGTGGCCGCACATAACGCCGTACAGGTTCGAGCCGATTGGAGCAGGACGCTCTGCAAGAGACTTGAACTGCTGCCACTGTCGGGCAAGGTCTGAATGAGTGGCTGCAAACTCGTGGCGCTGCCGAAGGCCGCCGAGAAGCATGGGCCTTCCATCCTCAAACCGATCTGGGCTGAAGCTACTCATGGGTAGACGTCCCTTGGTGAAAGACCATCAACCACCGGCCTGCCCGATGCACCCAGACGGAGCTTCGCAGCGTCACCCTTGCCTTGCCCTCGGATGTGGACCACACGGACAACCTGTACGTGGTCAAAGCAACGTCGGGAGAAAGAGCGCGGACTACGAAATCATCGATGCGCGACTCAAACCCAGGCTGGCCGGACAGGGAAGCAATGACCGCGGCTCGGTCGAAGATTCGCCCAGAGCTGCCGAACTCGATGAAGTCGTCCGCGAGGAGTGCGAGCATCGATTCCGGAGATGAGCGGACGTCGGAGCGGAGATGGCTCTCCTCGAGCTTGCGCACTTGGCTTTCCAGGCTTGTGTCAGATTGCTTCATTAGGCTGACAGCTTTCAACGGTGACAATGTGGACCTGGATCTTGGCGTCAATAGTCCCCCGCAGTCACGACCCCTGTACCGGCTGCAACTTCGAGAACACGAGAAAGATGCCTTAAACGTAAGCGATACGTCAGACCCGCAGCGTAGGGCTCAAAGATCAGCGGTACTAGATGCGTGTCGGAGAACTTCGGACTTGAGCCAGTGAAGACTTTGTCGGTGTCGGACATATTGGTCGCCTGTGATCGAGCGCGAGTCGCGCTCTGCATCTCTGCCTCACGGGCGTTAAGTATAGTTCGCTTCGGCGAAAGCTAGAAGTCTTGCTATGTCTTCCCGGGTAAAACTCTCAGCTTTACCGTGGGCAGCTGCGTTGCCAATATCAAGGTAGGCTTGGACTTGGCGCCACTTTGGGACCGAGAATATAGACGCCTTCTTAAGCGATTCGTTTATGTTTGCCGCCTTCGCGTTTTCCGGCACTCCGACGCCAGCCTTCTCAGCCTCGCCCTTAAGCCACCCCTCGATGACGATGCGGGCGAGAACGGCCGCTGGAATCAAATGCTCTGCCTCGAATAATACCTTAGCCTGTTCAATTGTTGTGGCGAGCATTTCAGCGCGCAGCAGGATCTTCAAATCACCAATGAAGCCGTGCTCCAATAGGTCAACAGCACTCTCTAGCAAAGAAGTAGTCCGTTGCACTTTATTCGCATCGTTCGCGGCACTTTTCAAAATCTCCTTGATTTCAGCAAGGTGACTATCGAGTTTCGCATAAGTGAGTACCTCGACCACATTCTTGCGCCACCGTCGATAACGGCGCTCGCGCTCATCCTTCTGATCTTCGTTCTCTAGATCATTGAACAACCTACTGATGACGTAAGCCTCGGCTACTAGTTTTTCGAGGTATGACTGCACGTTGCGCATTGGCCCTCGTAAGCTCAACTAGAAATGCGCTTTATCGGCGGACGGCGGAAGTGGACGTCCGTGTGCAAGCGCTGGCTTGATCGATCTGCGCCGCAAGCAGCCTGAGCTAATGCCACTTAGATGTGTTAACGCAGGCGAGTTCTTGCTGCTGCCTCATGTTGCCTGTACTGCATAGTCAGTCTAGACCCTCGCCAGAGACGAGTCAATTCAATTAGGGCGGCCTTGCTCTATGGGCCGAACAGGCAGGCAAACTCCGGGCTCCACTTCTCTTCCGAGGTGGAGGGGTACACATCAAGGGGCAAGCACACTCCGCCCAGCCTTCCCCCGGAGCCCGCCTGCCCCCCTCCCGATCGGGAGGGGCACACGGATTCCCAGAAGGCCAGGACCCCCAAAAGGGCGGGACGGCGGCGTCCTTGGACACGGAGGCCGCCGGCGAAGAACTCTCATCGTCTCCGCGCCATATCAAGGAACTACGCGAGTTCCAGATCTACGCGGGGTAAGTGGACCGTGTGCCCGCCAGCCAGATGGAGAGATCCCCCTACGGATGGGGACCATTCAGTTCCAGATGGGCGCTCTTCCATCCAGGTGGGGAAGGCTCCCATCCAGATAGCGGAGCTTCCCCTCCGGGTGGGACCGTCCCGATCCAGATGGGGAAGCCCCCAATCCCGGTGGGAGAGCTTCCCCTTCTGATGCGGGTCACTCCCATCCAGATCGGACCGTTCCGGTCTGGACGGCGATGCCTCTCGTCCAGATGGGGGAGCCTGGCATTCCGATGGGACCTCCTCGCATCCCAGTGGGGAAGGCCGCCATCTGGGTGAGGAAAGCGCCCATGTCGTTGCGGATCGCCGCCATCTCCTCTGAGATCGGCCCCTGACGTTCGGCGTCGTCGTGGAAAGGGCTGCGGAGAGCCCCCGGCTCTTCCGCGGCGTCCGGCGAGAAAAAGGGAGAGAGCCGTGTCCGCGTCCGGCTCTCCTGGTGATTGGGGGCGGGAGGGCGCTTCAGCATGGCTGGCGCGCGGACCCCTCTTGAGCTCCTGGATTTCGCCTGTCCAGGAGCATGGATCCAAGTTTTCAAAGAGCGCCCCCGGACCGCGCTGCCGCCCGGCGGGAACTGTCTCATCCCTGAGGAGAGGGGCACGAAGCCGTGACATCTCTCGCTGTTCTGTGTTTCTCTGTCAAACTCCACCCCTGTCTCCCTGTGCAGGCACCGGTGGGTGGCGACGCGTCAGATGCTTCGGCAACGGGTTTCCACGGCAAAAGTTGGCTCAGCTAAGGCTACGACGGGACATCGTAAGGTTACGGTGAGCCGTCGTAAGTTGACGACGGGTCACCGTCAACTCAGCTGAGACGTCTTTCCTGGAGGCGGCTCAATTCTGGTGACGCCGAGCCGCCGCCGCTGGAGATGGGCCAACTTCTCTCTAAGTTGAGGCAACTTGAGTTGACGGCGAGCCGTCGCTGCCGGAGATGAGCCAACTTCTCTTCGGCTGAAGCGACTTGAGTTGACGGCGGGCCGTCGCCGCTGGAGATGGGGCAACTTCAACTTGGCTGAGGCAACGTAAGGTGACGGCGAGGCGTCGTCAACTTGTTTTGCCTCAACGTAAGGTGACGGCGAGCCGTCGTCAACTTATGTCGGGCCACCCGCCGGCGGCAGGAGCTGCTCGGAAGTGGCGGGTGTTCATTGACAATCGAAGGACCCCAAAACAGGGGCACGGGTCCGTTCCGGCGGCGGACCCGCCCCTGCCACTTGGGTGGAGGTGTGCACTTACTCCGCGATGCCGCTCAGGTCCACTTGCGGCGTGCCGCGCATGAGCGCCCAGTAGAGGACGAGCGCCACGGCGAAGCCCACGAACCAGGCGTAGTCGTAAAGGACCCTCAGGCCGGGCACGACCAGGCCGATCAACGCGACTGCAACCCCCGCGGCGAGCGCCACGAGCGCTTTCGGGTTCCAGCGGCTGTAGATGCCGTCCTCTCTGTAGAGGTCGGGGAGCGAGAGGTTGGTCTTGCGGATCAGCCAGTAGTCGGCGATGAAGATGCCGGCGATCGGACCGAGCAGGCCCGAGTAGCCCACCAGCCAGCCGAAGATGTAGGTGCCATAGTCGGAGAGGAGACGCCAGGGCATGATCGCAACCCCGATCACTCCCGTGATCAGGCCGCCGATCGCGAAGGTGATCCGCGCGGGCCAGAGGTTCGCGAAGCCGTTTGCCGGCGCCACGACGTTCGCGGCTACATTGGTGGTGAGCGTCGCGATCAGCAGGGCGAAGAGGGAGAGCAGGATGACTAGCGGGCTTTCCAGCTTCGAGAGCAGCGCCACCGGGTCCCAGATCGCCTCGCCGAAGATCAGGACCGAGGCCGAGGTCACGGCGATGCCGATAAAGGAGAAGAGCGTCATGGTCGTGGGCAGGCCGAAGAACTGGCCGCGGATCTGGGCGCGCTGGTCTTTGGCGTAACGTGAGAGGTCCGGGATGTTCAGCGCGAGCGTGGCCCAGAAGCCGACCATGGCTGTGAGCGAGGGCACGAAGAAGGCCAGGAATTCGCCCGTCGATTGGAACTTGCTCGGCTGCGCGAGGATCGGGCCGATACCGCCCGCCCGCAGCATGGCCCAGGCGAGCAATGCAAGACCGGCAGCGATCAGGAAGGGCGCGGCCCAGGCTTCGAGGAACTTGATCGATTCGCTGCCCCGGACCACGATGTACATGTTCCAGAGCCAGAAAGCGAAAAAGGCGATCCAGGCGCCGCCCGGCACCTGCCCCCAGGCTGGGAACGCGGTCATCAGCATGACCTGGATCGCCTGCCCCCCGATCCAGGTCTGGATGCCGAACCAGCCGCACGCGACCAGGCTGCGCAGGATCGCCGGCACGTGCGCGCCCGCCGTTCCGAAAGAGGCCCGCGCGAGCACCGGGAAGGGGATTCCGAAGCGCGTGCCCGAGTGGGCGATGAGCACCATCGGGAAGGCCACGATCACGTTGCCGAGCAGGATCGTGAAGATCGCCTGCTTCCAGCTCATGCCCCCCTGCACCAGCCCCGCCGCCAGCAGGTAGGTCGGGATGCAGACCGAGAGCCCGATCCAGAGCGAGGCGATGTGGTAGGTGGTCCAGGTCCGCTGCTCGACCCGGGTCGGGGCGAGGTCGGCGTTGGAGAGGCGAGGGTCGGAGGGAGACTCCGCCAGCTCGAAGAGGTCGCCGCGCACGCGGCGCATGGCCTGCAATTGGGGGCCCGCGATGTCTTTGGACATGGCGGGGCTATCCTACATCAGGTTCGCAGAGGGCCGCGGCGCAGCTACTCGAAGGAAGGCTGTCCCGTGCTCGTGATCACCGTCGTCCAGAAGATGCCTCCCGGCGGGATCTTCTTGTGCCCTCCTGCAACGAGCTTCAGAGGGACGAGCACATATTCGGTGAGCCACTGACTGATCATGAAATCGGTGAAACCGGCGACGGCATTGTGGACCGCCAGGTCCGCCAGCCTCTGGCAGTAGATCTGATCGACGGAGTTGGCCGGGATGGCCCGGACGAGGTAGCGCGGCTCCTGGACGAAGACCCCGTGCCGGCTCCCCGCGAAGCGCTCCTCGAACGCCCGTTGCAGAGTGGAGAGGCGCCATGACCTCAGCGCTTCGGCAACCCGGGGGTTGCTCCTGTCGTTGAGGTCGTAACCCTTGTCGACCAGGTCCTGCAGAGCCCGTTCCTCGGTGTAGCCGACCGGCCGGGCGCCTTCCGCCATGACGATGAGCGCGTAGTGTTTGTCCTGGACCCTTTTCTGGATGTGGTCCAGCAGGGGTTCCAGCCGGAATTCGACCTCGGGGACGAGCACTACGTCCACCTGTCCGCTCGCCAGCGCGGCGTGCGCCGCGACGAATCCGGCGTCCCGGCCGAAGAGAGAGAGGAGGCAGATCCTTTCCGTCGACTTGGCCTCCTCATGGATGGTGTCGATGAACTTCCCTGCTTCCTCGACGGCCGTATCGAACCCGAAGGAGTGCCAGACCCAGAGGATGTCATTGTCCATGGTCTTGGGAACGCCGGCGATGACGATCTCCCGCCCTCTCCGCTCGATCTCTTCGGCCATCAGGTGCGCGGCGGTCAGGGAGCCCTCGCCACCGATGACGTACAGGATGTCGATGCCAAGCTCCACGAGGCTGTTCACCATCTTCGTAATGTCCAGCCGCTCTCTTCCCGCGGCCAGCCCTGTGCCTCCTTTGTGGAGCCACTCCCGTGTGATGAGGGGATTCAGCTCGATGTATCGGCAGTCCACGAGCCCCCGGAAGCCGCCGAGGAAGCCATAGGCAGGACGGTGCGTGCGATAGATCTCGTGGTGCATGTGGACGATCGAGTGAATGACCGTATTGAGGCCGGGCGCGATGCCTCCCGCCGTCACGATGCCGATCTTCAGCGCGGCCGGATCGCGATAGAGGTGCTTCCTGGGCCCGGCTTCGAGGAAGCTGGGAGGCTCCTGGTTCCGCGAGTAGTAGGCCTTGATGATCTCCATGTCGGCCACCGCGCAGACCCTTTTTTCGATGGGACGGAAACGCCCGATCTTGCTCTCGGACACGGTGTTGGCCCGGGTGGCCTCGCCCAGCCGTCTGACCTCGGTGTCGAGGGGATTGCCGCTTTCGAGGCTGTCGAGGATGATCGCTTTTTCCGTTGCGAGCAGGCGTTGCTTGTCCACGGTCTCGGCCATGTCCTTTTTCCTCTTCATCGATCAGGCCTCCTTGGACGTCGCCCAGAACACGCAGCGGAGCTGATCGCGCTTGAGAGTGACTTTCTCCTTCAGGGCACCGTCCGCGGGGCTCCGCACGAGCTGAAAGACGTCGAATCCTTCGTCGAAGAGAAGGGCGTCCGTCGTTCCATGGTCCTGGAGGAATTCGGCCGCCTCTTCGATCGTGCATCCTTGCCAGTCGTAGCCGTGCCCGTGCGCGAGGAAATGCAGGAATTCCGTTTCGTGCAGGTTGCACCGGCCGGAGCTTTCTTTGACCCTGACCCCGATCATCGAGCATGGATACTGGTTGCGCAGCGGCCAGATCTCGAGCCATTTGCCGCGCCCTTCGGAGAGCCAGCGCCACTGGCCGGGCCCGGTAAGGTCATCCTTGACGAAGCGGTAGGTATGCTCCTTCTCCTCCCCCTCGAGCACGACGCGGATCCACTCTTCCGGAGCGCCCAGCGCCTTCAAGTCGAGCTGGATCGGCTGGGAAAGAGCGGCGCACCGGAGATTCCGGTCGCCCTGTGCCAACGCCGCTTCGCCGAGCCATACGTCGTCCTGGGTGGCGCGGTTGAAGAGGTTCCTCGGCTGCTGGGCGTAGTCTCTGAGGATGGTGCTGGCGGTCGCGGTGTCGTAGGAGGCCCTCCGATTCAGGTTGGGCAGCTTGTAGACATGACGGAGGTCGTTGAACTCGCGGACGACGCTGCGGAGCTTCACGAGCTCGCGGTCCCGGCAGAGCTGCCTGCCGTAGACGGCGAATTCGATCAGGTTTCCGATGGGCTGTTCTTTCAGGAAGACGTGGCGGTCGGGCCTGTCGGAGAGGGAGGAGAGAGCGGGCGAGGGCGCTTTGAAACGCACCTTGGCAATCTGGTACGGATAGACGATGCGATGATGCCGGGCCAGCGCTTCCAGCTCGGCGGGACGGCAGGACCATTTGATCAGGCAGGAGTATTCCCGATCGTTGAGCGGCTCCCCGTGGGGGTAGAGGAGGCACCACTGCCTTTTGGGGTGGCTCGCTCCCGAGACGAAAGCTACGTTCCAATCGTTCATCGTGAGGTCGCCGCAACCCTGCATCAGGATGATGTCCCCGAGCCCCCGCTGTTGAATCGCCTGCTCGTGAGACGGGATTTCCGATTGCTTGAACAGCAGGCGCAGGTATTTCCGCATGTTGAAGTCGACGGTTTCCCGGTAGACCCTGTCATCTTTGAGCGCCTGGAAGTTGGATAGATAGTGCTCGAAGTGTTTTGTGTAGACCGAGCTTACGGCGCGAATGGCATCTTCCGCCCTCAGCGGCTCGGCCGGAGGACAGGCGAGGTTCAGGACGTCCCGGATCCTCTCCGCCAGCGTGACGATGTCGAAGCTGAAGGTGCCGGTGTGGAATTCGTCCGGCTCTGGGAAACCGGACAGGCTGGGCCGGTAGTTCTGTGCCAGCCGCTGCGCTCTCTCCCGGGCCTCCGCCGTGCCGAGGAGAGAGCCATTGAGGATGTAGCTGCCGGCAAAGAGGAAGTAGATCTTCCGGAGGTGGCTCGGCTTCTGGGCCTCGAGGATGTAGTAGGCGCCGATGCGTTGGAGGTCGGGGTCCGTGGTGTAGCTCCCGAGCTCTTCGGGATCTTCCATCACGGGAGGGCTGTCCCCGCTGCGCAGGATCACGGGTCCGTGTTCGAGACCTTCCGAGTAGGACAGGTGGAGCTCGAGGTGGTGCGGGTCCACCGTGACCAGATTCGACAGCTCCTTGCATTTCCCGCGGTTGCTTCCGGGAGGTCCGCAAGGCGCTCTTCGCCTCCTCGCATCCCGCGGCGAGAAGTAGCTCTGAAACCAGCCGTGATCTTCGCGGCACAGCCAGGTGGCGTCTCGATCCATGAGACCTCCAGACCCCGGCAGGAGTCGCTCCGCGCTCCAATCTCATGCCTCGCCAACGAACACACCCGGGAGCGGAGCTCACGGAGCGGCTGGAACCGGCGTACTTAATTATACCCTGTGTGACAGCTCCTAGTGCCCGATACACCAGTCGTAAAGCGCATCGGTATAGGGCGGCAGGTCGCCTGAGGCGTACCCAGCCGCCACCGAGGCTCCCACGGCCGCGGTGGGGCAGCGGGAGACTTCGACCAGGATCAGGTCGAGGTCGTTGCCCGAGACCTGGGCATTGAGCATGCCGCTGATGGCGATGCCGGTGTCCACGCGGGTGGGGATGCCGGCCGTGAAGTTGTTGACCACGGTGACTCCGCTCGCCAGGTCGGCCGGGGGGCCGAACCAGGCCCTGGTGCCTACCGAGATGCCGATGTCGAAGTGAGTATTGGGGCTCGTCCAGAAGGTGTTTCCGTCGATCATGGCGCCGCGGAAGTCGGGCTTCGTGCCCCGGCCCTGGAGGCCGTCGACCGTGATCGCTCCGTAAGCCGAGTTGCCCGCGGAGAGGACGCGGTTGAATCTCACCAGGGATCTCTGGACCGCGGGATGGGAGCGGAAGAGCACGATGCCCACGTCGGTCGCGTCCACGATCCCGTTCATCTGGACTAGCGTGGACTCGCAGGAGATGCTCAGGCCGTCGGTCCAGGGGTTGTACTTCAGCTTGCCCCGGACGTGCCCGCTGGAGTAGGCCGTGATCAGGTTGTTCAGGACCTCGACATCGTTGCAGGGGAAGCCTTCCGCGGTCCCGAAGACCTGGACGCTCGACCAGCCCGCGGAATTGGTGATCGTGCTGAACTGGATCGTGGTCCCGTCGCCCCCGAGGAGACGGACGTTGATGCCGTCGTCGACGAAGCCGACCACGCCCCTCTGGCCGTCCACCCAGACGTGGCTCAGCATCGCGCCATCCTGGAGGGTCACGGCCGCGGTCTTGAAACCGGCGTTGCGCACGAGCCGGCCCATCAGGGCGTAGCGGCTCGGCTCCGGGAGGCCGGTCGTGGCGAGGGTCACTCCCTGCGGGATCACGAGCGGAGCGTTCAGACGCACCACGGCTTTCTGGGCCAGGTAGACGGTCTCTCCCGGGAGGGCGGCGTTGAGGAGCGCCTGGAGCTGCGCGCCGGTTCCCTGGAACCCTTCACTGCTCACAGGCAGCGCGAGCGCCGGCTGGTTGCCGAAGGAGTAGCTGGTCTGGGCGCCGCAGATCTTTTTCGCGAGCCGCTTGAACTCGCGGTTGGAGAAGAAGGCGTCCACCGTGTTGCCCCAGGCCTGGCCCTTGCGGCGGGCCTTGAGGCGGAACTGGAAGTCGGCCGCGTCGGGCTCGCGATTGAGCACGCCGCGGTAGAGCGTGAGCAGCTCGGCCGGCGGGTCGTAGCCCAGCGAAAGGTACTCGCCGGAGAGGTAGACCTTGCGCGCCCAGGCGTTCAGGGTGGCGGCGCGGCAGCCGTTCGCCTGGAAATAGCTCACCGCCTCCGGCCACGACGTGGGATCGGGAACGCGGCCCAGGGCTTCGGTGTAGATCTTGGCGATGAACTGGCCGGGGACCTTGCCGTCCGCGGCCTGGGCGGGGGCGGTGGGGAGAAGGACTCCTAGGACAGCAAGGACTCCAAGGACAGCAAGGACGGGTTTTCTTGTCGTTGGTGTCCTTGAGGTCGTTGAGGTCGTTGAGGTCCTTGAGGTCCTTTGCTGGCTCTTCACTTTGCTACCTTCTTTTCCGGATCCAGAACGCCGAGCACGTAGCGCTCGCGGCGCAGGTAGCGGCGGGCGGCGTCCTGGATGGTCTTCGTGCTCACCCTCTGGACCAGCTCATCGTAACGCGGCAGGTCGCGCAGATCGAGCCCTTCGGAGTCGTAGGCCTCCATGGCTGCCAGCCAGAACTCGTTGGTCTTGAGGTTCGTCTCCCGCTCGCGGCGCTGCTTTTCCTGCACCTGCTTGACGTAGCTCTCGCCGATGCCGGTCTTCTGGATGGCCTCGATTTCCGTGAACACGGCCTTGACCAGCGCCTGCACCTGTTCGGGCGCGCAGCCGAAGGCGACCGTGACGGTGTAGCGCTCTTCCGGCCGGCGGTCGAGCCCGGCGTTGACCTGGACCCCGTAGACGGCGCCCATGTCTTCCCGCAGGACTTCGCGCAGCCGCACGTCGAGGACGTCGGAGAGCGAGGAGATGTCGTGCCGGGCAACGCGGCTGAACGGCGCGTCTCCGGTGAAGACGATCTGCACCTGGCTCTTCGGCTCCAGCCCGCGCTCGATCTTGACTTCGACCACGCCGTCCGGCGGCCGGACGCCCACGTCTTTCCAGGTTTCCTTGCGCCCCTGCGAGGGGAGCCCGCCGAGCCAGGTCTGCACCAGGGGCTTGATCGCCTCGGGCTTGAAGCTGCCCACCAGCAGGAAGGTGAAGTCGCCGGCATCCGCGAAGCGGTCGTGGTAGATCCGCCAGGCCACGGCGGGATCGACCTTGCCGATCAGCTCCGGCGAGATCGGCTGCCAGCGCGGGTTGCCCTGGGTGAGGGCGCGCATCATGGCGTCGTTGAAGACTTCGCCGGGATCGGCCAGGCGGTTTTCGGCAAAGGCGCGCATCCGGTCGAGGACGGAGCGGAAGGCCGCTTCGTCCTGGCGCGGGGCCGTGACGCTCAGGTAGACGAGCTGGAGCAGCGTCTCCAGATCGCGTACGGAGGAGCCCCCTTCGACCCCTTCTTCGAGCTGGGCGATGTAGGGCCCGACCTGGACCGACTTCCCGGCCAGCGCCTTTTCGAGCGAGATGGAGTCGAACTGCCCGAAGCCCGCCTCGCCGATCAGGGCGGTGGCGAACAGGGCCGAGGGGAACTCCGCGTCGGGGACCAGCGAGTGGCCGCCGGGGCTGTAGGAGGTGAGGAGGATCTCGTCGTTCTTGAAGTCCGTGGGCTTCAAGAGCACCCGCACGCCGTTGGACAGGCGCCATTCGGTGACGCCGATCTCTTTGATTTTTGTCTCGCGGATGATCGTGCCCGGCTTGGGCACCGCCGCTACCAGCGGGCCGGAAACGGCGCGGTCCACGTAGGGCTCGACCTCGCGCTTCGCCGCGGTGGCGAATACGGCGCGGAGGCGGTCCTCGGAGGGCAGGGCAATCCCTTCTTTTTTGGGAGCCTTCACGAGGACGACGCGGCTGTGATCGGTCAGCCACTCGTCCGCGAGGTGGTTCACCTCGTCGAGGGTGATGCCGGGCAGGAAGCGGCGCACCATCTTGACCTCGGTCGGGATGCCGGGGACCGACTCGCCGTAGGTGAAGGCGCGGACGAACTCATCGGCGAAGGTGGTGGATTCGATCTTGCCGCGCTCGCGCTCGGCCTGCTCGTAGCCGAGGAGCCATTCTTTCTTGGCGCGCTCGAGCTCTCCCGGGGTGAAGCCGTGGCGGCGGACGCGCTCGACTTCGGTGAGGAGCGCCTCGAGGCCGCGCTCGACCTCGCCGTCGCGCACGCCCGCGGCGAGGGAGGTCACTTCGGCCGAGCGCACGAAGCGGCCGGTGTCCGAGCCGCCCCAGAGGAACGGCGGATCGGGGCGCTGCGCGATCTCGTCCAGCCGCTGGTTGAGCATGGCATGGTAGAGCGCTTCGACGATGGAGCGGCGATAGTCGACGATGCGGTCTTCGCGGCGCTTTTCCTGCTTCCAGTGGATGGCGACCGAGGTGTCCGTGGCCTCGGGATCGGTGGTGAAGGAGAACAGGGTCTCCTGGTGCGTGGGCACGGGGAAGATTTCGCGCGGCCGGGGTGTGCCGGGATTCTTGAGCACGCCGAGCTGCTTGCTGATCTGCTGTTCGATCCTGGCCGGCTCGAAGTCGCCGACGGCCACGACAGCCATCAGGTCGGGCCGGTACCAGTCGTTGTAGAAGCGGCGCAGGGCCTCGGGCGTGGCTTTTTCCAGGATCTCTTTCTGGCCGATGGGCAGCCGCTCGGCGTAGCGGGAGCCCTGGAAGAGGATGGGGAACTGCTGGTCGTCCATGCGCGCCGAGGCGCCGCGGCCGAGCCGCCACTCTTCGACGACCACTCCGCGTTCCTTGGCCAGCTCTTCGGGATCGAAGGTGAGCCCGTCAGCCCAGTCTTTCAGGATGCGGAGGGACTGTTCCACGTATTCCGGCCGGTCCGTCGGGACGGTGAGCGTGTAGACGGTCTCGTCGAAACCGGTATAGGCGTTGACGTCCGCTCCGAAGCGCATGCCGATGGATTCCAGGTAGCGCACGAGGTCCTGGTGCTCGAAGGCCTGGGAGCCGTTGAACGCCATGTGCTCGACCAGGTGAGCAAGACCGCGCTGGTCCTCGTCCTCCAGGACCGATCCGGCGTTGACCACGAGCCAGATCTCCGCCCGTCCGGCCGGGACGGTGTTCTTGCGGATGTAGTAGGTCAGGCCGTTCGGGAGCTTGCCGATCGTGACCTCGGGATCGAGCGGGAGCAGGGCTTCCAGGTTCTCGGCAGTCGCCGGCGGAGCCGGGGCCTGGGCCGGAGCCTGAGCGATTACCGGAACGGCGGCGAGGAGACAGAGGAGGAGCGGGAGGAGCTTTGGGTATCTCATGGTTTCGAAAAGGGTAACGTTGCGGTGGGGTGGGGGATTCCGGGAGTGCCCGCCTGGGGTTGAAACCCCAGGCTAGAAGGGTGTCGCCCCCTCCGGGGGCGAGTTTCCGGGTTGGGAGGGGGTGGCGCCAGCCAGCCTCCGGAGGAGGCTGTACTCTTCTAGCCTGGGGTTTCAACCCCAGGCGGGCTGGGTCGGGTACATCGCTTACGCCAAGGCCTCCTGGAACCGGGGATGCCGCTTCGCGTAAACATCCACGTACCAGCAAGATGCCCGGAACCGGTACCCGCGCTGCAGGGTCTCTTCCAGGGCGTGCTCCACGAGCTGTTCGGCGATGCCGCGGCCGCGGTGCTCGGGGGGGACGTAGGTGTGCGTGAAGTCGACCAGGTTCTCGCCGAGCACGCGGTAGGTGAGCAGCCCCACCTCCTGGCCGCCGCTCGTCACGGTGTATCTCTTCGCCTGCTCGTCGTGATGGATGTCGATGCTGTCCATGCCCAGGTCTCCTTTCAGGATGCGAGCCCCTTCCGGTACTCCGGGTGCTTCTCGACGAAGCTCTCCACGTAAGGGCACGAGGGGGTGAACTTGTAGCCGTTCTTCATGGAGTCGTCCAGGGCATGGCGCACGAGCCTTTCGGCCACCTTGCGGCCGCGCAGCTCCTCGGGGACGTAGGTATGCCGGAAGTCGCGGGTCTTGCCGCTCTCGCCGTAGGCTAGCTCCGCTAGCTCCTTCTCGAACTGAATGTAATAGCGCTTCCCCTCTTCGTGCTGGATTTCCGGGTCCATTCGTTCTCCTCTCCCCCTGGAAGGAGTTCAAGCCGCGTGCCATCCCGCTTGCCTGCTTCCGCGTAGAGAGTCTAGGATCAACGGGGATACCGGGCAATGGACACATTCCGAGACTCGATCGCGATCGTGACGGGCGGCGCCAGCGGCATCGGCCAGGCTTTGTGCGAGGAGCTGGCGCGGCGCGGCGCCGTGGTGGTGGTGACCGATGTGGACGAGGCCGGCGCCCGGAGTGTGGCCGAGGGCATCGCCTCGGAGGGGGGCCGGGCGTCTTCAAGGGCCTTGGACGTGCGCGACCCCGAAGCCGTGAAGCGGGTGGTGGAGGAGACTGCCGCGGCCCATGGCCGGCTCGACTACATGTTCAACAACGCCGGGCTCGCCGTGACGGGCGAGATCCGCGACTTGAGCCTCGAGCACTGGCACAAGGTCGTGGACGTGAACCTCTGGGGGGTCATTCACGGCATCGCCGCGGCCTACCCGTTGATGGTCCGGCAGCGCTCGGGGCACATCGTCAATACCGCGTCGCTCGCCGGATTGCTGGGGATCCCCTGCTCGAGCCCGTACGCGACCACCAAGTTCGCGGTGGTGGGCCTCTCCCAGAGCCTGCGTACCGAGGCCGAGGGCCTGGGCGTGAAGGTCAGCGTCGTCTGCCCCTCCTACATCCAGACGCGCATCTTCGAGGCGAGCACCTACGTCCGGAGCAGCAAGGAGGACGTCCTCTCCCTGCTCACCTTCAAGATGATGGAGGTGGGGGAGGCCGTGCGCCAGATTCTCCACGGCGTGGAGCGCAACCGGGCGCTGATCGTGCTGCCGTTCTACGCCCGTGTCCTCTGGTGGCTCTCCCGACTCTTCCCGGGGATGCCGCTGTGGCTCAACGGGCAGGCGGTCCGGAAGTTCCGGAAGCTGCGCCCCGCGGAAGACGCTGCCGCCAGTCGAGAAAGACCGGCGTGAGGGCGATGGCCGCGAGGAGCAAAGCCCCGATCACGTAGCGGGTCCGGTGGGTGTAGGCGACCCGCGGGACCTCGCCGACCAGCACGTACCCCGCCCACAGCTCCGGCCGGTTCCAGCGCGGGTCCTGGCGGAAGCGCTGCTTCGTGAGGCGCAGGGCCTCGGCCGGCCGGCGCCCCTTGCCGAGCTCGTGGTAGAGCTGCTCCATGAACGCGGCCGTGGCGTCGTCCCCCACTTCCCAAAGGGTCGCAAGCACCCCGGGAGAGCCTGAGGCCAAAAAGGCGCCGGTGAGGCTGGCGAGCGCGTCCCCTTCCTGGCTGCCCGGGCTCAGGGCCGTGCGGCAGCCGGCGAGCACGGTCAGGTCCGCCCGGTATTGGAGGTTCACGATCTCCTCGGGGTGGAGGAGGCCGTCGTCGCTCGGGCCGGGCGCGAGCAGGATCGCGGCCCCCCGGCCCGGGCGCTCGTCGATGACGGCATGGGTCGCGAAATGGACGATGCGGGCGCCGTTGGCGAGGGTGCGCCGCAGGTTCTCCTCGCCGGCATTGGGCCCGGTGTAGAGGCTGTGCTGGCCCGGCAGCAGCTTGGAGATGGTCTGCAGCTCCCGCTCGGCTCCGGGGAGCGGCGGCAGGTGGTAGCGCGCGGCCAGGTCGCCGGCCGCGGAGCCTTTCGGGAGCTCGGGCGATCCGAAGCCGGCCAGGGTGAAGACCGGCGTGGTGAGGTCGAGGCTGCGGAGCCAGCCCAGGGCCGAGCCGCTCGGCAGGTAGCTCACTGGTGCCCCATCCAGGAGGAGCGGGTCCCCGAGGAGCTCGAAAGGCAGGTAGCGGAGGGCGCCGTCCGGCGCGATCCTCACCTCGTCCGCTTCGATCCCTTCAATGGGGCCAAGAAGGAGCCTGGAGAGGCGGGAGAGCCGCGCGGGGTCGGGCGCCTGCCGGCGGCTCAGGGCTTCGTGGACCGCCACGGCGTCGGCCAGGATGGGCTCGTACGGTCCCAGGTTCGCCATCCGGATGCCGTCCTCGCGGACCACCCAGAGGAAGAGGTCCTTCTCCCCGAGGAAGTACTCCAGGAGGAGGCCGTTGCCGATCTTGGCGCGGAGGGCGCCGGCCCGGAGGGGAGCGGCGGCGTTCCCCGGGCTGCCGAGCGTATCCAGGAGCTCGCGGATCTTGGCGCGCTGCACGATCTCCAGGGCCTTCTCCGCGTGTCCGGCCCCCGGCTCCCGCGCCTCCATGCGGGCGAGCAGCTCGACGGCCAGGGCGTAGACCGGCCGCCGCTCGCCGAAGAAGTGGCTGCGGAGCGTGCTCCGCCGCAGGCTGGAGCGCACCTTCTCGATCTCGTTCATGGCCTGATCGAGCAGCTGTACCCCGGGCGCGTCCTGTCCGCGGGCGGCCGCCACCCGTCCGAGGCCCTCCAGGGCCGACCACCGTCCCTCGGCCGAGCCGCTCTTGCCCGCCGCCTCCAGGCTCCGGGTGAAGACCGCGCCGGCCTCGTCCGTCCGGCCCTGCTCCAGGAGAAGGCGTCCCAGGTAGAAGAGGTCCTGGATCTCCTCCGAGCGGTCGCCGGTCGCCCCGGCGAAGCGCAGGGCGTTGCGGAACGCGTCCTCGGCGTGCCGGGGCTGGCGCAGGTTGAGGTGGTGGACGAGCCCGAGGTTGAGCCAGGCGTTGGAGAGGCCGGCCTGGTCCCCCTCGGCCTGATAGAGGGCGATGGCGTCCCGGAACGCGGCCTGCGCGCTGACCGGATCCCCCAGGTTGCGATAGACCACGCCAATGTTGACCCGCAGCATGGCTCGGCGCAGCGGGTCGAGCTCGGCTTCCTCCTCGAGGACCTCCTTGTAGATGTCGAGCGCTTCGCGGTAGGCGCCCAGCTTCTCCAGGATGACCCCCTGGTTGATCCGGCTGATGCGGACCTGCGCGGCGGCCCAAGGCTCGTCCGGGTGGCGGCCGGCGAGCGTCGCGGCCATGCCGTGAAGGTCGAGGGCGCGGTTGTACCGTCCCTGGGAGGTGGCGACCAGGCCCAGGTTCGAGAAGTTGATCACCTGCCCTTCGGGGTCGCCCGCGATCCTGTTCATCTCCAGCGCTTCGCGGAAGTGCGCCTCCGCCTCCTGGTACTCGCCCAGGTAGTGCAAGGAGAGCCCCGTGTTGTTCAGGGTGCGGGCGAGGCGGAAAGGGTCCTGCTGCTGGCGCCGCAGCCGGAGGGCCACCTGGCACTCCGCGAGCGCCGCCCGGAAGTCCCCCAGCTCGTTGAGGACCGCGCAGGCGTTGTTGCGGGCCGTGGCCGACATCTGCGGGTCCGCCGCGGCGTTGGCGGCGGCCACGGCGCGGTAGGCCACGACGGCCTCGCGCAGCTTCCCCGCGGAGTGCAAGGCACGAGCTTCGTCGAGAGTCTGGGCCGAGAGGGAAGAGGCCAGGAAGAAGACAAAAGCGAGGATCGTCGCTCTGCGATGTTCCATCCGCCGGTCCGCCGCTGTCCAAATCTCCAGGTGGGGGCCCTGTCCGGGGCTCCGTAGTCGCATCCTGGAGGAGCCATCGATGGATTCAAGCCGGTTTCGTTTGCGCAAGCTCTTGTCCTCAGAGGCCCTTGTCCTGGCCGCCATGCTGCTTCCGATTCTAGGCGCGCTGGTGCGCCACGCCGGCGCCCAGGGCCCGGCGAGCCTGTCGGCGACGTTCGATCGCCGGGTGCTCGCCGCATCCCTGCCCGAGGCGCCGTTCAACCTCCGCTTCTTCACCACCGCCGTCAAGACCGGCTCCGACGGGAAGATCATCACCGGTCTCTCGGATGATCCCGTCAAGAACCTGGTCGGCGCCGAGTCCGCGGGCGAGCGCGCGGGCGTGGAGCGCTACACCAAGATCATGTTCGGCGCCGGCTACATCTACGGCCGGCCCGATCCCGGCACCCGTATCGACCCGAACAGCCCCGAGGTCAACAGCGGCAGCCAGTACTGGCCGTTCGTGAAGCAGCCGTTCCGGAGCTGGCCGAACGCCCTGGCCGTGACGCCGGATGGCCGCAAGCTCTACGTCACCCTTCCCGGCCGCGAGGGCTACCCCGACTGGCGCGTCGCGGTGGTCGATACGGCCCGCCGCGACGTCCTGGCCTGGATCGACCTGCGGCCGGCCGGGCAGTCGAGCGGCACGCGGCCGGTGGGGCTCGCGGTCTCGCCGGTCAACACCCGGATCCGCTCCACCCCCTACCTGGTCGTGCTCAACCAGTACGCCAACTTCGCCAGCGTCCTCGATACTCAGACGGACCGGGTGATCGGCGAGTTTCAGACCGGCTTCTATGCCGAGGACGTCGTCTTCAACGCCGACGGTACCCGCCTGTACGTCACCGACCGCTTCAAGGACCAGGTGCGCGCCTTCCGCGTCGATCCCGGGCCGTTCTTCACGCAGATCGCCGAGATCCCCACGGCCGGCAACGAGCTCGACCGCACCAACCCGCGCGACCTCGCCATCTCGGCCGACGGCCGCACCCTCTACGTGGCCAACACCCTGGGCCACACCGTCGCGGTGATCGACATCGGGGCCGACGCCAACCGCCTGGTCAAGACCATGCCGGTCGGCGGCCTCGCGACCGACGTCAAGATCGCCGGCCGCTGGGGCATCGTGGCGGGTCACGAGTCCAACAGCGTCCTCAATCAGCCCGAGACTGGGCACGGCCTGCCCAAGGTGGTGAACGGCGTGGCGATCCGCAACAACGGCCAGCCGCTGGGCTACACGCCGGTGATGACCGATGCCACCAAGGCCACGACGTTCGACGATATCGGCACCGAGATCAACGTGTTCGACGTGGCCAGCAACAGCTTCGTCTACCGCTACGTCGACTTCGAGCGCGACCGCTCGATGCTCGTCACAGCGGGCCAGATCGTGGACCTGGGCGACCACAAGGCGGGTCAGAAGATCATCCGCGGCAGCGGCGCGGAGCAGGTATTCGTGCGCGGCGATCTCCTCTTCGTCAGCCAGATGCACTCCGACAAGGTCGAGGTTTTCCGCATCCAGCAGGCCCCGGCCGACCCCTCCAAGATCCTGACCTATGTAGGGACACAGTATACCGGCGGGATTACCCCGCAGGGGATCGCCGTGTCCCCCGACGGCCGGACGGTGTTCGTGGCGAACATGCAAACCGAGGACGTCTCCTTCCTGTCGGTGGACTCCACCGGCCGCCTCGCCCGGCAGGGATTCGTGGCGGTCGGTGTGACCGGCCAGACGCCCGATCCGACGACCGGCGGCAACGGGCAGAACCTCTTCGCCACGGCCGAGGAGCAGGGTCTGCGCTGGCTGTTCACGACCGCCTACTCGGACGACGGCCAGAAGTCCTGCGGTCACTGCCACTGGCAGAGCCGGCAGGATGGCGGCCAGTGGAACGTCGGCGCCAATGCCGTGGGCGGAGTCAAGGTCTGCCCGCAGAACAAAGACATCTCCGACAACTGGCCCGAGTGGTACGAGGGGCTCAATAACGATCTCATGGCCTACGCCTCGGCCTGCAACGGCGAGCTGGTGGTGGCGGAGAAGCGGACCGCTCTCTTCCCCCAGGCGACGGAGGAGGAGCGCTTCCGTGCGCGGGAAGACTACGTCCTGCGCAAGACGGAGGAGAACTCCAAGCTCATCGGCCGCGGCGATCTCTCCAGCAAGGCCTTCAAGGTCGGCTATTACGACATGGCCTACCTGCAGATCCTCTGGAGCCAGAACGAGACCCACCTGATGCCGAACCCGCTGCGGCAGTTCCCCTCCGCGGCCGAGGCGTCCCAGGTAGCGCGCGGCCGGTTCCTCTTCACCAACGAAGTTTCCGCGGGCGGCGCCGGCTGCGCGAGTTGCCATCACAACGGCAACGTGATCACCAACGGCGAGGTGGACGACACTTTCCAGGACTACAACATCCATGAGCCCGGGGTGATCGCCGAGACCACGGTGGACAACGACGGCCCCTTCACCCGCCTCGCCAACGACTACTTCTTCAAGCGCTTCGCCCCGCCGCAGGACGAGGGTGGACGGCAGAACGTGAGCAGCCGCAACACCAAGCACCTGCGGGCCTTCTGGGACAGCGTGCCGCGCTGGCTGCACCACGGCGATGCCCACAGCCTCCGGGAGGTCCTGCTCGCGCCCGACTCGCCGCTGCTCGGGCCGGGGGAGCGCGGGTTCAACTTCCGCACGGTCCGCACCGACCATCAGCGGGCTGTGGCCCACGACTTCCTCGGCGGCCCGCGCATCGTGCTGCCGACCGAGGTGCCCATTACCTTCGGGCACAGCGGCGGCGGCCTGGCAGGTGACGGCAAGGGGCCGCTCTACGTCAGCCTTGACAAGCCCGTGATGGTCTCGCCCCCGGACGCCGCCTATCCCGAGGGCAAGCTGGAGGTGGACCGCCTGGGCACGGCCAACGTGGCGCTGCTGATCACCGTCGTCAACGGCAAGCGGGTCATCAACCCGGTGCTCGCCCAGAACAACATCCAGGTGATCAAGGACACCCACGGCAAGACGTCGCAGCTCACGGCGGCGGACATCCTGGCTTTGGAGATGTATCTGAAGTCACTGCAGAAGTAGGGGAAGGAAGGAGCCCCCTCCCCAACCCTCCCCCGCTGCGCGGGAGAGGGCAGGGAGGGGGCCTACCCGCTCGCCCAGGACCAGCCAGGGGGGTTCATGTCCCGCTCTCGGTCAGCTCTTGATAGTCCTCGGGCGTATCCACGTCCCGCACGGCGCCGGGATCGTCCACCTCGACGACCCGCAGGCTGTCGGGGTGGCGGTCGAGCAGCTCCCGCAATCCGACATTCAGGTGAAGGGTCCTGATCTCGGGGATGAGCTCCGGGGAGATCACCAGGGGATGTCCCCTCCGTCCCTGGTACGAGGGCACGGCGAGGGGGCTCTGCTGAGCGAGCACCGTCCAGACCGTGGAAGGGAGAAGCGCTGGCAGGTCGGCGGGGCAGACCACGAGGGGCTCGCCCCTCTCCTCGGCGCGCACCGCCGCGATCCCTTCGAGGATCGTCGAGAGCATCCCCCGCTCCGGGTCCGGGTTGACCGCGATTCGCACCCCGGCCTCCGCACCCCAGGCCCGCAGCGCCTCGTCACCGGGAGCGACGACCAGAACGATCTCGGAAACCCCGCCCTCGCGCAGGGCCTGGATCAGCGAGCCTACGACCGTGCCGTCCCGAAAAGGGAGCAGCAGCTTGGGCCGGCCCATGCGGCGGGAAGCGCCGGCGGCAGGGAGGATTGCAATAGCCACCGATGCATAGTACCTGAGCCTAACCGCCCCCCTCGGGACCCTGAGCCTCGACATTGATCGGCGGTGGCGGCGCGGCGCTCAGGCCGGCGCGGTAGAGCAGGGCGGCAATTCCGGCTACCACGGCAATACCGAGGATCACACCGGGCGCGCCGGAGATCCAGGTGAACTCGCTTTCGGCGAAGTGCAGGGATTCCGGGATCGCAAACCACTTCATCTCCCGGGCCGCTACGACCAGGGCGATCAGCACGCCGGCGAGCCCTTCGCCCGCGATCATGCCGGAGGCCGCGAGGACGCCGGGGTCCCCCTCCTGCGGTCCTTCATGCCGGCGCGCCTCCACGATCCGACGCACCAGCCCGCCGATAAAGATCGGCGTCAGGCTCCCCAGGGGGAGATAGATCCCCACCGCGAAGGCCAGCCCGGGCAGGCCGGCCAGCATGGCTGAGAGGGAGAACGTGGCGCCCGTGCCCACCAGGCCCCAGGGGAGCGAGCCGGAGAGCACGCCGTCGATGACCGTCTTCATGAGCGTGGCCTGCGGGGCAGGCAGGTCCGGCGAGCCGAACGTGTAGGCCTTGCCAAGGAGGAGCACCACGCCCGCCACCGCCCAGCACGCGAAGGCCGCACCCAGGAACTGCCCGGCCTGTTGTCGAGCGGGAGTCGCTCCCACCAGATAGCCGGTCTTCAGGTCCTGCGAGATGTCGCCGGCCTTGGATGCGGCAATGCAGACGACGGTGCCCACCGTCAGGATCGCGAAGCGGGCGGACGGGTCGGTCCACCCGAAGAGCACGAAGAGGGCGGCCGTGCCGAGCAGCGTCACCAGCGTCATGCCCGACGTCGGGTTCGAAGAGACGCCGATCAGGCCTACGATTCGGGACGAGACCACCACGAAGAGGATGCCGAAGATCCCCACGCCCAAGGCGCAGATCAGGCGCTGCACGAAGGTCAGGTTTCCGCTGATGAGCCCCGGCACCGTCGCCAGCATCAAAATCACGAAGATCGGTCCGGCGAGGACTACCCAGCCCGGCACGTCGCGGTCGGTGCGCGGGACGCCCTCGCCGGTCTCGACTCCGGCGCCCTTGGTCCTGACGCCGCGCAGCACGGCAGCCAGGGAGTGATACATCGTGGGCAGCGCTCGAATTACCGTGACGATGCCTGCCGCGGCCACCGCGCCCGCGCCGATGTAGCGGACGTAGCGGCTCCAGATCTGGCCGGCCGAGAGGTCGCGGATGAGGGTCGTGGCCTCGGGGAAGAACGGAGCCGGGAGTCCCTGGCCGACCAGCGCGATCAAGGGCGTCAGCACCAGGGCGGAGATCAGGCTGCCGGAGACCATGATGGCCGATTGCCGGTAGCCGAGGATGTAGCCTACCGCGAGCAGTGCCGGCGCGATCTCCAGCGCCAACTCGGCCTTGGGGAGCACGGGCAGGTGCGCGGCCAGCTCTGACGGGATCAGGACGGCTGCCCCGAGCGCGAGCTTGATGGCTGCGCCCACCGCGAGGCCGATGAAGATCCAGCGTCCGCCCGAGCTTTCAACGGCGGTGGCGCGCAGCACCTCGGCGCAAGCCGTGCCCTCTGGATAGGGAAGCTCGTCGGCGCTCTTGACGATGAGCAGGCGCCGCAGCGGCACCATGGCGGTGATTCCGAGGATCGCGCCGAGGAAGGCGAGGATCGCCACCTGCCAGTAAGGCGGAGTCACCCCCCACAGGAAGAGGGCCGGGATGGTGAAGATCGTGCCCGCGGCGAGCGACGAGCTGGCCGACCCGATCGTCTGGGACATGTTGGCTTCGAGGATGACGCCGCCGGCCCGCGGGCTCATCAGCCGGAACGCGGCGACCGTGAGCACGGCGATGGGGATCGAAGTCGAGACCGTGAGCCCCACGCGGAGGCCGAGGTAGGCGTTGGCGGCTCCGAAGAGGATGCCGAAGATGATCCCGGCGACGGCGGCCCGGACGGTGAACTCGACAACCGACTCGTTGTTGGCGCGCGGCGGCTGCATGCTTTCCCTCCTCGGTCAGGACGACCGGGGGAGGGTAGCACAGCCTCGCCGGCCGCGGTCCGCGTCGCGATCAAGCGCGTTTTCCCTGGGAGCGCCGGCGTCCCGCCGGCTGGTCCGGAGGAAATCGGCGGAACGCCGGCAATTGTCGCCACCCATGCACGACGGGCTTCCGCGTCAGCCGCAAACCTATCCGCATCTCGCGGAAAGGCTTCCGCGTCAACCGCAAACCTATCCGCGTCTCGCGGAAAGGTCTCCGCGTCCGCCGGAGAAGAAGGCCGGGCCTGCGGCCCAATGTCTAGGGATGCCGGCGAGACGCCAGCGGTCCCAGGGAAAGCGCGCCGGGTCAGAGCTCGAAGGGCTCGCAGCCCTTCCGAAGTTCACGCGTGCTTCGGTCCCAGCCGCTCCGTTGGCAGACCCGCGGCCTCACGCAACGCGGCCTCGGTGTACTTGACAACCATGGCCCCCCGCCACTGCGGCGCGAAGTCGGTGTTATCCATGGGGTAGGAGGGCTTCCTGGCGAGACGGGCGGCTTCGGCGATCGTTTCCGGCGTGAGCGTCTTACCGACCAGGAAGTCGGAGGCTTCTTGGGCGGCGACCGGATAGGAGCCCACCGCTCCGAGATAGATCCTCGCCTTTTCGACCACTCCGGCCTTGTCGGTCCAGAGCGCCACGGCGGAGGAGAGCACCGCGAAGTCGATCGAGCCGCGGCGGCGGAGCTTCCAGAAGGCCGAGCGGCAGCGCGTGGCCTCGGACTCCTTGGTGAGCAGCACTCCGGCCACGATCTCTTCGGGACGCTTGGCCAGGTACTCGATGCCGTCGTCCTTGTAAAGCTTTTCAATGGGGATCACCCGGTCGCCCTCGGTGGAGACCAGCCGCACTCCCGCTCCCAGGGCGCAGAGCATCGGCGCTGAATCCGAGGCCGTGTGGGCCAGGCAGCGCGGCGAGCTCGTCGCCACCCAGCAGATCTGGCCGTCTTCCTTCATGCAGTAGGAGACCGAGCGCCGCCAGTCCTCCGTCTGGTTGTAGTAGGTGCAGCGGGTGTCCACGCAGATGTTGCCGCCGATCGTGCCCATGTGACGCAGCGGGGGAGAGGAGATCGAGGCCACGGCCCGCGCGAAGGCGGGGTAGCGCTCGCGCACCGACGCATCGCGGACGATATCCTCCAGGATCGTGGTGGCGCCGATCCGGATATCGCCGTTGACGTCGATCCCCTTGATGCCGGGGACGGACATCAGGCTGACCACGGTGCGCGCCTTCTGGTGCCGGCGCTTCATGTTCGGCCAGAGGTCGGTCCCTCCCGCGACCAGACGGACATTATCCTCGTGCTCCGCCGCTCCCTCGCTCACGAGGATGTCGGCGGCCTCGTTCAAGGTCTTCGCAACGCGGAACTGAAAGGGCGGCAGACGCAGCATCAGCGCGCCCCTTCCGGACCCGTGGTCAGAACAGCAACCTTTTTCTGCTTCAGCGCCTCTTCGCGGCTCATCATCGTGCCCGAGGCCGAGCGCATGCCGGACCTCAGCTTCTCCTTGTAATCGTTGATCGCCCGGCCGTCGCCCCCCTGCTCGGGCGTGGGCACCAGCAGCGACTCGCCGAAATCCACCTCCGGGAATGCCTTGGGGCCGAAGCGCTTGTCCTTGGCCTGCATTGCCTTGAGGATCATGTGCGGATGCACCGGAGTCTGATCGATCCGCACGCCCACGGCGTCATGGATGGCGTTGACCACCGCGGGCATCATCGGCAGCAGCGGACCCTGGCCGACTTCCTTGGCTCCGTAGGGTCCCGATGGATCGGGGTCTTCGATCAGATAGGTCGTGACCGGCGGCATCTCGAGGAAGGTCGGGCTCTTGTATTCGAGCATCGACGGGAACTTGTGCACCAGGGCGTTCGACAGGTGCTTGGGGAGGCGCCGGAAATCCTGCTCCTCCATCATCACCTCGCCCAAGCCCATGTAGACGCTCCCCTCGACCTGGCCGAGGACCAGCACGGGATTGAGGCTTCTACCGATATCGTGCGCCATCCAGACGTGCACCGGGTTCCACAGGCCGGTCTCGGGATCGACTTCGACCTCGACCACCGCGGCCGAGTACGAGTAGGCGGGGGAGGGGCCGACGCCCGCGCCGCGGTACTTGCCCGGCGAGCGCGGCGGGATGTAGCTGCCGGTCGTGCCCAGCGTGCCGAAGCGCGCCTCGGCCGCGATGACCGCTTCCTGGAAGGTGAGCCCGTTGTCCGGGTCCTCGGCGTCGAACACCCGGCGCTCCGCGAACACGAGACGGGAGGACGGGACTTCGAGCTGATCGGAGACCGCTTTCGCAATCATTTCCCGCGCCCGCTCCGCCGCCTGGATCGCGGCGTTGCCCATCATCAGGGTCACGCGCGACGAGTAGCTGCCGAGATCGACCGGCGTCAGGTCCGTGTCTGCCACGCAGAGGCGGATGTCCGAAAGCGAAATACCCAGCACCTCGGCCACCATCGCGGCCAGGATCGAGTCCGAGCCCTGGCCGATCTCCGCCTCGCCGCAGAACACGGCCACGCCGCCGGAACGATCGAGCTTCAGTTGCACCCCGGACTGGGGCATGTGGTTCCAGTAGATCGGCAGGCCCGCGCCGCAGAGATAGGAGCCGCAGGCGAGGCCCAGCCCTCGGCCCTCGGGCATCTTCCCCCAGCGCTCGCGGAAGGCGCTGCCTTCCACCACGGCTTCGATGCAGCGGCGCAACCCCATGGAGCCGATGTGCAGCCAGTTGGCCGTCACCGTGTCCGGATGGGCGAGCATGCCGAGGCGCAGGTCGGCCGGGTTCACGCCGAGCTTCACGGCGATCTTGTCCAGGTGGAGCTCGAACGCGAAGCGCGGCTGCGGCGTGCCGTGCCCGCGCTTGGGGCCGCACGGCGGCTTGTTGGTGAAGGCGCGCACGCCTTCGAACTTGTAGGCCGGCATCTCGTAGGTCACGGTCTGGAGCGCGCCCGTGTAGTAGGTCGAAGCCACGCCGTAGCTGCCGTAGGCGCCGCCGTCGAGCGCGGTTTTCAGATGCTGGGCAGTGATCTTCCACCGGCCTCCATCTCTCTTGAGGCCGGTGCGCACGTGCATCATCACGGGATGGCGGCCGCGGTGGCAGTAGAAGACCTCCTCGCGGGTGAGCGTGACCTTGACCGGCCGGCCGAGATGCAGGGCCATCTTCGCCGCCACGATCTCGTGATTGAACGGATCGCTCTAGCCGCCGAAGCCGCCGCCGTTCGAGCAGGCCACGACCCGCACGCGGGAGGCGGGCAGCTCCAGCACTTTGGCGATCGCCCGGTGCACGTAGTGCGGCGTCTGGGAGGAGGAGTAGAGCGTGATGCGGTCGTCGTCCTCCGGCACTGCGACCGAGGCGTGCTGCTCCATGGGGAGGTGGGTGTTCCCCTCGTAGAAGACCGTGTCCTCGAAAATCTCTTCTGCCTCGGCGAAGCCGCCGTCCACGTCGCCGAAGGTCATGGAGACGACCTTGTGGAGGTTGCCTTCGTCGCCGTAGTCGTGGATGCGCGGCTCCGGCGTGTCGAGAGCGTCCTGGACGCTGGAGATCGTGGGCAGCACCTCGTAATCGACCTTGACCTTGTAGGCGGCCTCCCAGGCCGCATCTTCAGTCACGGCCGCGACCGCCACGACCGGATCGCCCACGAAGCGGACCCTGTCCGGGCAGAGGGCGTGCTCGTCCTGGGAAACGGGCAGGATGCCGAAAGGGATGGGGAAGTCCTTGCCGGTGAGGAAGCCCAGCACGCCCGGCACCTTTTCGGCCTCGGAGAGGTCTATCGACCTGATCAGCGCGTGGGGGACGGTCGAGCGCACCAGGCGCATGTAGACCATGCGCGGAAAGGCGAGGTCATCCGCGAACCTGGTCGCGCCGGTGACCTTGGCGCGGCCGTCGACGCGCCGGAAGGGCTTGCCGACGATGTTGAAGTCCCCCTCCGGCGTGGTATTCGGTTCGGGCTCTGGCTTTCTTACGGGCTCGGCCATGAAACTCTCTCGCTAGAAGGTTGAGGTGTCCAGGAAGTTGCGGTTCTGTCCGGGCGGCTGCACGTAGGTTTTCGTGACGCATGGCATGGGGAGCCCATCCGGCGGGCAGCGGGTGGCTTCGATCTCCAGCTCGACCGTGGTCATGTTGGCCAGGAAGAGCCACCAGTGGCCGTTGACGGCGCGGCCGTCCACGATCTTGGCGGTCACCTCGACGTTGCTCGGGTCGAGGAAGTAGAAGTAGCCGGCGTCTTGAGTGAGCGGCACTGCCGGAGCGGCCGCGAATCCGGTCTGGCCCGGCAGCCGGTAGCGGACCTCGATGTCGAAGTGGTCCTCGCCGGACTCCCGCAGGCCGAGGGCCGGGCTCGCGGGGGTCACCTCGAACGTCCGGCCAACGAAGTGCTCTTTGTCCAGGCGGAAGTCGACGGCATGGATGCCGGGAGCGAGCGGTCCGGCGGTCGTCTCGGCGGTGAAGCGCAGGTTCGGGGGTGGCGGCGGGCCGCCGGCCGGCCAGCCCCAGGACAGATCGTTGAAGAGGATGCGGTTGCCTTCCACGCCATCGTAGGTGATGGTGTCCCAGGGATTGCCTACCGCCACCTCTACATGGACCGGATCGGCCGCAGTGGGGCGCTCCGGGGTGAGGGCGATCTCCGGCCACACGGGAATGACCGGCTGCTGCGGCCCCTCCTCGAAGGAGGCGTTGATGTCGATGAAGTTGCGGTTCGCTCCCGCGGTCTGGACGTAGGTCTTCGCGGGACCGCCCGCCCGCGAGATGTCGACTTCGAGCTGGAGGTCGGTCATGCTGGCGATGAACACCCACCAGTGGCCGTTGATGGCGCGTCCGTCGAGGATCTTGACGGTGACCTCGAGGTTGTCCGGGGAGAAGAACCAGAACGCTCCGGAGTCGCGGGCCAGCGGCTGGGGATGGCCCGTTCCGGAGCTGCCGTCGCGCGGGTTGCTCCAGCGGACGCTCGTCTGGAAACCGCCGCCCTGTCCGAGTTGAAGCTGCCCGTCGTCCTCGCTGACCTCGAAGATCTCGCGCCAGTTGAGGTCGGGGTTGGGGTAATGATAACCGTCCAGCCAGACCATGGCGACGTTCGCGCCGGCCTGGAGCGGGTCGATCTCGAACGTGTGGCGGAATTCCCGGTAGATGGGGAACTTCGCACAATCTCTCCAATCCCCCTGCGCCGGCACGGCGCGGATGTACACCCAGTCGGAGAGCTCCTGATGGGTCGGCTCATGAAAGGTCAGGGGGCAACCCTCCACGCCGATCACCGTCAGCCGGACGCGGTCGCTCGTAGTCGGATGCCGAGGCTCGACCAGGACGCCATGGATGTCGATGACCTGGGCGCCGGCCGGCAGGGCCAGCGACGACGCCAACAGCGCGGAAAGCAGGATCTTTCTCATATGGGTCGGACCTCGTCTGGAAGCCGTCCCGCGTCCTCGGGGTTCCGCTCCTGCAAGCGCAGGTCGACCGGGGTGGGTCCGGTCCGTCCGGCTCTGGGATTGTCGGGATCGGCGCCGTAGAAGACCCCGTCCGGAGGGTCCTGGTTTACGCCCCGCATCTTCGCGGCTCCCCATTCCACGGCCTGGATGATCTTGTGATAGCCCGTGCAGCGGCAGAGGTTGCCGGCCAGGGCCTCCTGGATCTCCGGCACGGAGGGCTCCGGGTTGTCGGCCAGCAACGCCTTGGCGGTCATCAGGATGCCGGGCGTGCAATAGCCGCACTGGGCCGCGCCGAGGTCGGCGAAGGCAGCCTGCAGGGGGTGGAGATCGTTGCCGATCTGGAGCCCCTCGACCGTCTCGACCGCCTTGCCCTCCATCTCGGCCGCGAGAGCCAGGCAGGAGAGGATCGGCCGGCCATCCACCAGAACGGCGCAGGTGCCGCACTCGCCGAGCTCGCAGCCGTGCTTGGTGCCGGTCAGGGCCAGCTCCTCGCGCAGCACCTCGAGCAGCGTGTGGTGGACCGGGACCACGGCGTAGCGGTCCTCGCCGTTGACCCTCAGATGCAATGTCACTCGATCACTCATGCCTCAGGCTCCTCACCATCATTTCGGCGATCTGCCGTCCGATCTCGCGCGCGCTCTTGCCGCCTTCGGGCCGGAACCACTTCACGGTCCAGTTGACGCTGCCGAGCAGCGCCAGGCTCGCCACCTTGGGGTCCGCCCGGCGGAACATCCCCTGGTCCATACCTTCCTCGATCAGCGAGCGGACGAGCTGCTCGTACTCGTCCCGGCGGGCCAGCACCCCGGCCCGCCGCTCCTCGCCGAGCGCTTCGACCTCCAGGTGCGCCAGCGACCCGGGCGTGCCCTCCTCGGGATCGTTCAGGCCCACCACGTGATCTTCCAGGAGGAGCCGGAGCTTCCGGTCGGCGGGCAGGTCCAGCTCCCGCACCCGTGCCCCCATTTCGAGCAGGCGCGACAGCGCGCTCTCCTGCACGAAAGCCAGCAGGTCTTCCTTGTCGCGGAAGTAGTAGTAGAGGTTGCCGACCGCCATCCCGAGCTCGGCCGCGATGTCCCGCATGCCCGCGGCGTGCAGCCCCCGGGCGCGGAACACCCGCGACGCGGCTTCCAGGATCTCGCGCTTCTTACCAATACCACGGTCGCCAGCGATTTGAACCATCGTTCAAAATTCTCGGCTGGAACGGTACCCGCTGTCAAGCGGCCCCCCTGAGGTATCGTAGCTGGCCGTGAGCAGGAGACTTGTCCTTTGGGTCGTTTGGGTCCTTTTGGTCCTTGGAGGGTGCGGAGAGCCTGTGCCGCCCCCGAAGGACCAAAGGGACGTAAAGCACGTAAAGGACCAAAAGGACGCGCCGGAGATCCCTGGAGTGGGAAGGGTGGTGGTGGATTGGCAGCGGTGGCAGGACCCCCCTACCCGGATCGCGATCGGCATCGGGGGCGTGGCGGCCGGGCCGGCCGAGGGGCCGCTCGTGCCCTACCTTTTCCTGGGCCCGGAGCGGGCGGAGGACGCGCACCTCTTCGCTCGTGCATATGCGCCGTTCCGCGCCCGGCTGGGGAGGAGCGAGCTGGTCTTCCACGGCCACGGCCGGGTGCGGCCGGGACCGGTGGAGGAGAGGATGATCGTGGAGTGGGCGCGGCGCGTGGCCGCCGAGCAGGCCGGCGGGCGGAGCGGAGGCGCCTATGGCCTCGCGTTCTCCTGGCATCGGGGCGGCTCCGTGGGGAGCTGCGAGAGCGTGTCCGTGTTCCTGACCGGCGAGGTGTGGGCGCAGGCTTGCGCCTGGGGCGGCGACGAGGTGCGGGGCCGGCTCCAGCCCGCCGCGGTCGGCCGCGTCTACGACTGGTTCGACTCTCTCGCCCCCTTCCAGTCCAGCCGGCAGTCGGGCACCTCCGGTGAAGCCGAGCCGTCGCGGCTGGTCTTCGCCGGACGGGGGACCCGGAAGCCCGGCAATATCGGCGATATCGGCGATGGTGACCGCGCCGCCATCGAGGGCTTCGCCGCGGCGCTTTTCCGGGAGCTGTCCGCGAAGCGGCGGGGTGGGGCGCCGGCTTTGGAGGAGGGGGCCGCTTTCCCCATCCTGCTCCTGCCGCGCGAGACGCTGCGCACGTCGCCCCCTCTGGCGCGCCTGGCGCCGAAGGTGCCCCCAATGCCGCCAACGTCGCCGCCGCTCGCTACAGCCAGCGCTTCTTCCGGAAGTAGAAGACCAGCAGCACCGCCACCGTGAACATCAGCGTCAGGGCGTAGGGGTAGCCGAACCGCCAGTTCAGCTCCGGCATGTTCATGGGATGGTCGGTGTGGAAGTTCATGCCGTAGACCCCGGCGATGAAGTTCAGCGGGATGAAGATGGTCGAGATGATCGTCAGCACCTTCATGACCTCGTTCATCCGGTTGCTGACGCTCGACAGGTAGACGTCCAGCATGCCCGCGGCCAGGTCGCGGAAGGTCTCGATCATGTCGATGACCTGGATGGTGTGGTCGTAGCAGTCGCGCAGGAAGACCTGGGTCTCGGGATGAATGACGTCCGACTCCTCGCGCTGCATGGAGGCGATGACGTCGCGCTCCGGCCAGGCCGTGCGCCGCAGGAGGAGCAGCTCGCGCTTGATGCGGTGGACCTCCTGGATCACTTCCGGGGTCGGGTCCGCCAGCAGCTCGGACTCCAGGGTCTCGATCCGCTCCCCGTATTTCTCCATCACCGGGAAGAACTCGTCCACCAGGGCATCGATCAAGGCATAGGCCAGATAGTCCGGCCCCGCCTTGCGGATCAGCCCCTTGCCGCGGCGGATGCGCTCGCGCACGGCCTCGAACGAGTCGCCGGGCACCTCCTGGAGCGTGATGACGTAATTGCCGCCCAGGAAGAAGCTGATCTGCTCGGTCGCGAGGCTGTCGGTGTGGAGCAGCGACTTCATGATCATGAAGTGGTACTCGCCGTAGTCCTCGATCTTGGGCCGCTGCCCGCAGTTGAGGACGTCCTCCAGGGCCAGGGGATGGAAGCCGAAATGCTTGCCGAGCGCCTCCAGGGAGGCGACGTCGTGCAGGCCGTCGACGTTGATCCAGGTGACCGTCGGGCTGTCCCGGTAGGGGAAGAGCTGCTCGACGCGCGTGACGGTCTTCTCCTCCAGGCGCTCCGGCCCGTAGTCGATGACCGTCATGCGGACCTGCTCGACCCGCTTCTCGGGAGCCTTGAGCGTGCCGGGCGCGGTCCCCGGCTTATGGAAGCGCTTGCCGACTCCTCTCATCCCCCGGCCGTTGCGCGCCATGGCTTACGGCTTGACGATGATGTCGCCTTCCCACTTCACCAGGTCGGCCATGGAGTACGACCAGACCGGAAAGACCGGGCAGTCGCCCTCGCTCGAAAGGAGGTCCTGGGAAGGCACCCCGATGTCGTCCTTCCGCTCCGCGTCCGTCGCCCACCACCTCAGGTAGGCGCCGTCGTCGTCCTTCACCTCCGCGTCGGTCGGGACCCATGCCCTCTCCCGCGGCTTGCAGAACGTCCACGTCAGCGTATCCGGGACCCTCGGGTTCTCCACGTTGTCTTCGACCACGAGCCGGACCAGCGTCCCGATGTAGATCTTGTGGCTGGAGTCCCGGACGATTCCGGTCATCAGGGCCCTGTTCTTCTCGACCTGCACGCGGTCGAGGCCGGCCTTGACGAAGAGCGGTATGCCATCGCCACGCCGGGGATTTTCGACGTCGTCGTCATCCGGGATCTTTGCCTCATCGGCAAAGGCCATGTCGCCGCCCCTCTCGTCCGCTGCGAACTCCACGGACTTGACCAGGTCGTCTTCCAGCAGGAAGCGGTAGGTGCCGCTGGCACTTTGGGCGGCGGCCAGCTGAGGGATCGTGAGGCTGAACACTAAAATCGACATAACCCCGAGATTCTTCATTGAAAAGCTCCTTGAAGGAAGCGGCAGTCTACCGCATTCAGGCGCTCGCCGGCCGCAAATGTTACGGACAGGAGCCGATGCCGGAGGCGCTGACCAGGGCGTCTTCCCCTTGCAAGGCTAGGGGAGTCTGAGCTATCGTCTCTCGCAGGACATAGGAGCCTGCGAATGGGACGCGACACCGGAGATCTTCTTCAAGGAACACTCGGCCTTCTGATCCTCAAGGCGCTCGCCGGGGGCGAGCGGCATGGCTACGCAATCGTCCGGTGGATCCAGGAGGTCACCGGCGACGTGGTCCAGATCGAGGAGGGCTCGCTGTACCCGGCGCTGCGGCGTCTGGAGGACCGCGAGCTCGTCGAATCGCGGTGGGGGCTTTCCGAGAACAACCGCCGCGCCCGCTTCTACGCCATCACCCGCGACGGCCGCCAGCATCTGCACGCGGACGCCTCCACGTGGATGCGTTTCGCCCATGCCGTCATCCGCGTGCTCGAAGCCGAGCCGTCGGTCGTCTGAGGAGGCTTGCCGGTGCACGAGCAGCCTCGATGGCGCCGATACCTGCGCTTCTGGGGGCCTGATGTCGAGGCGGACATCGAGGACGAGCTGCGCTTCCATCTGGAGATGAGAGAACGCGACTTCCTCGCCGCCGGCCTGCCGCCAGATGCGGCCCGCGAGGAGGCCCTGGCCCGCTTCGGCGATCCCGCGAAGGTGGCGCGCTGGCTCCGCGATCATGACACCCGCCAACTCCGCCGGCACAGGAGGATCGAGATCATGAGCGAGCTGCTCCAGGACGCCCGTTACGGATTGCGCAGGCTCCGGCAAGGGCCCGGCTTCACCCTCGCGACGGTCGTGGTGCTCGCGCTGGGGATCGGCGCCACGACGGCGATCTTCAGCGTGATCGACGCTTCTCTCCTGCGGCCGTTGCCGTACCCCCATCCTGAACGCCTGGTCTCGGTGACCTGCTCGCAGGAAGGGGTCCCGACGCCGGTCTCCTTCCCGGAGTACCTCGACTGGAAGCGGACCTCGGAGGTCTTCTCGGACGTGGGCGGGTACTTCACCACGACGGTCGCGCTGACCGGGCAGGGCGAGCCGGAGATGCTGCAGGCCGTGCGGATGTCGGCCAACCTGCCGGAGATGCTCGGCGTCCGGCCGCGCCTCGGCCGCGCATTCACACCCGGCGAGGAGGCGCGGAGCGCCGAGCGGGTCGTGATGCTGAGCCAGGGGTTGTGGCGGCGCCGCTTCGGCGGCGCTCCGGACATCCTCGGCCGCTCCGTCCAACTGGGGGAGCAGCCCTTCACCGTCATCGGGATCATCCCCTCGGGTCCGCGTTCGATCGTTCCAGTATCCCTGGCCGCCGCGCGGGAGGCAGATGTCTGGATGCCGTTGCGCCTGGACGAGGAGCATGCGCCGCGCGGCGTGCACTTCATGGAGGTGGCCGCGCGGCTCGAGCCCGGGCTCCCCCTGGCCCAGGCCGACGAGCGCATCGCGACGGTCGCGAGCCGGTTGCAGGAAGCCGAGGTGACGGATCACGGAATCCGGCTCATTCCTCTGGAGCTCACCGTGATCGGCGATGCGCGGCCGCTCCTCGTCGCGCTGGCCGGCGCCGCGGCAATGGTGCTCCTCATCGCGTGCACGAACGTGGCAAACCTGCTGCTGGCGCGCTCGGCCGTGCGGCATCGGGAGGTCGCCATCCGCGTGGCGCTCGGTGCGCCCCGAGGCCGGATCGTGCGGCAGCTCCTGGTCGAGAGCCTCCTTCTGTCGCTGCTCGGCGGCGCCGCCGGCGTGCTCGTGGCGCGGGCAGGCGTGGCGGGCCTCCGGGCGCTCGGACCCGCCAGCGTGCCGCGGCTCGCCGAGGCCGCGGTGGATGCGCGCATGCTGGGCTTCGCGCTGGCGCTGTCGCTGCTCACGGGTCTGCTCTTCGGGCTCCTTCCGGCGCTGCGCGCCTCGCGCACCGATCTCTCCGAGGTGATGAAGGTCGGGGCGCCCGGCGCGATGGGAGTGGCTGGCAGCAGGGGCGGCCCCGCCCGCGATCGCCTGCGCGGCTCGCTCATCGTGGCCGAGGTGGCGCTCTCGTTTGCGCTGCTCATCGGCGCCGGCCTGCTCATCCGCAGCCTCGACCGGCTGCTCGCCGTCGACAAGGGCTTCGACGCCGAGCGCGTGGTCAGCGCTTATCTCGGCCTGCCGGACAGCCGCTACCCCGAGCTGCACCAGCAGGCCGCGTTTTACCGCGAGCTGCGCGAGCGCGTGGCGGCGCTCCCGGGAGTGCAGGCGGTGGCCTTCGTCAACGACCTGCTCCTCCAGGGGGGCACCAACGGCGGGATCACCATCGAGGGCCGCACGTTCCCGCCCGAATCGCAGCCCATGGCCCAGAAGCGGATCATCTCCCCGGGTTACTTCGATGTGCTGCGCACGCCGGTGGTGGCCGGGCGCGCCTTCGACGACCGGGATGCGGAGGGCGCAACGGCGGTGGTGGTCGTCAATCAGGCCTTCGTCCGGCGCTACTTCCCTGGCGAGAGCCCGCTCGGCAAGCGCGTCGACTTCGGCTGGAACACGACCGGGATGCAACAGATCGTGGGGGTCGTCGGCGACGTCCGCGAGACGGCGCTGCACCAGCCGGCCGAGCCGATGATCTACATCCCGCTGGCGCAGCGTCCGGAGGCCTGGGGATTCCTCGTCCTGCGCACGAGCGGAGATCCGATGGGCGTCGTCCCCGCGCTGCGCCGGACGGTGGCCGCGCTGGACCGCAACCTGCCCCTCTCCCAGGTGCGCACGCTGGAGGACGTGATGGTCGAAGGGATCGCCGAGCGCCGTCTCGCGATGTCGCTCTTCGGCGCCTTTTCGGCTCTGTCCCTGCTGCTCGCGGCGTTGGGCCTCTATGCCGTGGTCAGCTACACCGTGGTGCAGCGGCGTCGGGAGATCGGCATCCGGATGGCGCTCGGCGCGCGGGCCAAGCACGTCATCGGCCCGGTGCTGAGCCAGGGGCTGTCGCTGATCGTGGCAGGCGCGGCGCTCGGCGCGCTCGCCTCTTTCTGGCTCGGAGGGTTCCTGTCGGGGCTCGTGTTCGGCATTGGCACCACCGACCCTGCCACTTTCGCAGGCGTTGCGCTCCTGCTCATGGCCACGGCACTCGTGGCGAGCATGGTGCCTGCCTTGCGGGCTTTCCAGCTCCACCCGGCGAGCGTGCTGCGCAGCGAATAGCCAGGGTAGGCGGATGGGATCGGTTATGCTTCGGCCGCCATGGCCCTGACCCCTAACGTCGCGATCGTCGGCCGACCCAACGTCGGCAAATCCACCCTCTTCAACCGCCTGGTCGGGAAAAGGCAGGCGATCGTGCACGACTTGCCCGGCGTCACCCGCGACCGGATCACCGGGATCGCCCATCTCTCCGAGGAGCGGTCCTTCCAGTTGATCGACACGGGCGGGCTCATCCTCGCCGAGGACGATCCGCTCGGCCTCTCCAAGCAGGTCTTCCTGGCGGTGGAGGAGAGCGATCTCCTCCTGCTGGTAGTGGATGGCAAGCAGGGCCTCGTGTCCGCCGACGAGGTGGTCTGGGAGCGCATCCGCCGCTATGGCAAGCCCGCGATCCTGGTGGTCAACAAGGCGGATACGCGGGAGGCCCGCGACCGCTTCGCCGAGTTCTACGGCCTCGGCATCGACCAGCAGATCCTCGTGTCGGCCGAGCACGGCGTCGGCATCGAGGACCTCCGGGAGGCGCTCGGGCTCGCGTTGCCCGAGATCCCCGACATCCCCACGCCCGACGCGCCGCCGGTCGCCCTCATAGGCCGTCCGAACGTGGGCAAGTCGTCTCTGCTGAACAAGATCGCGGGCCAGCAGCGCTCGCTCGTCTCCCCGGTGGCGGGCACCACCCGCGATCCGGTCGATACGCTCGTCACCCGGGACGGCAAGTCCTACCTCCTGATCGACACCGCCGGCATCCGGCGCCGGAGCCAGACTTCGGGGCAGCCCGAGGAGCTGGCGGTCATGATGGCGCGCCGCTCGATCGAGCGCTGCCAGGTGGGCGTCCTGGTGATCGATGCCTCCCAGGGGATCACGAGCGGCGACCTCGCCATCGCCGGGACGATCTGGGAGCTGGGCCGCGCGGCGGTGGTCGCCCTCAACAAGTGGGACCTTCTGGACGAGGAGAAACGCGAGAAGCTGGAGATGCAGATGGAGCGGCTGGATCAGCTGCTCTCGACGCCCGGCCGCGTCAACGTCTCGGCCCTGACCGGCCGCGGCGTGGAGAAGCTCTGGAAGCCGATCGACCGCGCCATGGAGGCGTACCACACCAAGCTCACGACCGGGCAGCTCAACCGCTTTTTCGAGAATGCGATCAAGCGTGTGAGCCCGCCTGCCCTGTACGGCGGCCCCTGGAAGCTCTACTACTCGACCCAGGTCTCCACCGCGCCGCCGACCTTCATGCTCTTCGCGAACAAGTCGCTGCCGCGCAACAACACTTACCGGCGCTACCTCGAGAACCGCCTGCGCGAGGAGCTGGACCTCCCCGGCGTGCCCGTGCGCCTGGTCATCCGCAAACGGAAGGAATGAGACCCGCCCGCGTCCTGGTGCTGGCGGGGCTGCTGCTCGCCGCCTGCCGGAACGAGCCGGCAGCCCCCGTGAAGTTCAGGGCTCCGGCCGACGGGCGCCTGACGGAGGAGCAGGTCCGCACCTACCTGGCCGAGGCGCCGAAGTCCGCCGAGTACAAGTGGGTAGCGGCCCGTGTGCACGAGGCCCGGACGGCCGGGCTCACCCGAGGCATGGACCGGAAGATCGCGGACAGCCGCCGTCGCATCCTGAGCTCACTGGAGGAGCGGCGCCGTACCCTGAAGGATCCCGCAAAGCAGGCAAAGCTCGACCGGCAGATTGCCGAGGTCCGCCGTCTGCTCCGGGGAGCGCCGTCGGAGGTGCCGCCTGCGGTACGGGAGAATGCGGAGCTGCTGGCTCGGATGGAGAAGGCTCGGATGGAGAAGGAGAAGCCATGAGATGGGCAACCCACCTAGTCTGCTCCCGAACGGGCGTCACCGCGCCCTTGGACGAGCCCGCCTTCCTCTCGCCGGCCGGAGCGCCCTGGCTGGTGGAGTACGACCTCGATCCTGCCAAAGGTGAGTACCTTCGCCGCGAGCTGCCGCTACGGCCCTGGACCCTCTGGCGTTACCGCGAGCTCCTGCCTCTCTCGGATTTCGAGGGCCGGATCGATCTCGGGGAGGGAGGGACGCCGCTGGTCCGTCTCCGCCGGATGGCTCCGGATGGAGTCGAGCTGCTGGTCAAGGACGAGGCCCTGAATCCGACCGGCTCGTTCAAGGCCCGGGGATTGTCGCTTGCGGTGAACCGCGCCCGTGAGCTGGGAGCCGTGGGGGTGCAGCTCGCCAGCGCCGGCAACGCCGCCCTGGCCTTGACCGCCTATGCCGCTGCCGCGGGCCTGAAGGCGCGGGTCGCCATGCCGGAAGACACGCCGCATACGATCGAGGAGCGTTGCCGCGAGCATGGCGCCGAGGTGCTCCTTTCCCCTGGGACCCTGGTGGACGCGGCCAAGCTCCTCTCCGACGCGGACGGCTATTGGACGGTGTCGACCCTCCGCGAGCCCTACCGGGTCGAAGGGAAGAAGACCATGGGGCTGGAGCTGGCCGAGCAGCTCGGCTGGGAGCTGCCGGACTGGATCGTCTATCCCCTGGGCGGGGGCACCGGGATCGTCGGCATGCACAAGGCCTTCGACGAGCTGCGGCGGCTCGGGCTGGTGGGAGAGAAAAAGCCGCGCTTCGTGGTCGTCCAGCCCACCGGCTGCGCCCCGATCGTCCGGGCGTTCGAGCGCGGCGAAGAGACCGCCGCTCCCTGGGAGAACCCGCAGACCCGCGTCTGGGGACTGCGCGTGCCCAAGGCCATCGGGGACTTCCTGGTCCTGAGAGCGGTCCGGGAGTCCGGGGGCACGGCGATCGCGGTCGACGAGGAGAGATTGACGAAGATCGCGTCGCGCGCGGCCCGGCTGGAAGGCATCCGGGTAGGCCCCGAAGGGGCCGCGGCCCTGGCGGCAGTGGAGGATCTGAAGTTCGCGAAGGGGGAACGGGTGGTGGTATTCCAGACGGGGGACCCGGGGAACTACGTTTGAAGTCCTTTCTCGATTCCCTCATCTCTACCGGGACCGCCACCGCCGTCGCCGCCCTGGTGGGAACGGCGGACGAGATCCTCTTCGAAGCCAACCCGGAGACCCGCTTCGACTACGCCTCTCTCACCAAGCCGTTCACCTTCACGCTCGCCCTGGTCCTGGACCAGGACGGCACCCTCCCCCTCGCCACCCGCATCGGTGCGGTCTTTCCCGAAGCGAACCCCAAGCTGGCCGCCCGACCCCTCTCCGATCTTTTGCGCCATCGCTCGGGAATGGCTTCCTGGGCGCCGCTCTACCATCTCTGCCGTTCCCGGGAGGATGTCCTGCCGCTCCTGTTCGATGCCCATAGGATGCGGCCGAGCCGGCGCGCCGTGTACGGCGACCTGGACATCCTTCTCTATGGCCTTGCCGTGGAGAAGGTCACCGGACAACCCTATGCCCGTCTGCTCCGGTCGCGGGTGCTCGAGCCCCTCGGCCTTTCGTCGGTCGAGCCATCCCCGGGTGACCGGCCTGATATAGCCCGGAGCTTCATGGATACGGACCAGGAGGTGAAGCTGGCGGCTAAGCAGGGGCTGACGATCCCTCTCCAGGGTCCGCCCCCGCGCGGATTGCCTCAGGATGGCAATGCACGTTTCCTGTCCGGAACGGCTCATGCCGGGCTGTTCGGCAGCGCCCGTGACCTCTGGCGCCTCGGTGCGGAATGGCTGGCTCCGCAAACTTTGTTGAAACAGGAGGCCATCGCGGCAGCTCTGACGGGTAGCCCCTTCTACCTGGGCTGGTGGCACAGGAGTCTGAAGAACAGCGCCGGACGGGCGCTCCCGCCCGGCTCCTTTGGCCACACGGGCTTCGCGGGCGGCAGCCTTTGGCTCGACCCTGAACAAAAGCGGGTGCTCGTCCTGCTCACGCATCGGACCGAGCCCTTCAGCAATATGAACCGCTGGCGGCGGCGTTTCCACGCCCTCGCATATAGTTTGATCTCTGACGGAGGCACCTGACGAATGAATACACGAGACCTGGTCCTGGTGGACGGGTACCGCACCCCGATGGTCGATTACAACGGCGACTTCGCCGACATCTCGGCCATCGACCTCGCCGCGCATGTGGCCAAGGAGCTGCTCGCGCGGACCGGCGTCGAGCCGGGCGAGATCGACCATACCGTCGTGGGCAACGCCTTGCAGACGTCGCCCGACGCGATCTATGGCGCCCGCCATGTGGCGCTCAAGGCCGGCGTGCCCAACGAAGTCCCGGCCCTGACCGTGAACCGCCTCTGCGGCTCGGGCATCCAGTCCGTCATCTCGGGCTCGCACCTGATCCTCGCCGGGGAGGCCCAGACCTGCCTGGTCGGCGGCATGGAGAACATGTCGCAGACGCCGCACGTGATCTGGGGCGCGCGCAAGGGCTTCAAGCTCGGACAGGGCCAGCTCCAGGATCTCCTGATGGTGGCCCTCATGGATACTTATTGCGGCTTCTACATGGCGCAGACGAGCAACAACCTCGCCCGCGACTACGGGATCTCCCGCCAGGAGCAGGACGAGTTCGCGATCATGTCCCAGCGCCGGGCCGGCGAGGCCTGGAAGGCCTGCCGCCTCTCCGAGGAGGTCGTGCCGGTGACGGTGGGCAAGGGCAAGCGCGCCAAGACCGTCGAGCGGGACGACCACATGCGTCCCGAGACCACGATGGAAGACCTCGCGGGCCTGCCGCCCGCGTTCGACAAGGACGGCTTCGTCACGGCCGGCAACGCCTCGGGCATTGTGGATGGCGCTGCCATGCTGCTCCTCTCGAACGAGCAGAAGGCGCAGGAGCGGGGCTGGAAGCCGCTCGGCCGCATCGTGTCGTGGGCGACCGTGGGCGTGGATCCGTCGCGTATGGGCATCGGTCCGGCGCCGGCCATCCGCGCCGCCCTGAAGCGGGCCAACATAACCCTGGACGACGTGAACCTCTTCGAGATCAACGAGGCTTTCGCCGGCCAGATCCTGGCGGTGATCCGCGAATTGAAGCTCGACGTGGACAAGCTCAACGTCAACGGCGGAGCGATCGCGCTCGGTCATCCGCTGGGCGCGTCGGGCAGCCGTCTGCTGATCACGTTGCTCAAGGAGCTGCGCCGCCGGGGCGGCGGCGTGGGGGTGGCGTCGGCCTGCATCGGCGGCGGTCAGGGAATCGCGATGGTGGTCGAGGCCGCTGCTTGATCGATCTCGCCGGCTACCGGGTGGTTGTGACGGGGGGCAGCCGTGGCATCGGAGCCGCGTGCTGCCGCCTCTTCGCCCGGGCCGGTGCGACCGTCCTCGTCCAGTACCTGGCGAGCGGCGTCAAGGCCAACTCGCTGATCAGCGAGCTGCGCCGCACCGTCGATCTTCCCCACAGGAAGATGCGCTGCGACGTGACGCGGCGCGAGCACGTCCAGAGGCTCTTTCACTATGTGGAGACGGAGTGGGGCGGGCTCGACTGCCTGGTCAACAACGCCGGCGTCTGGATTCACGAGCCGCTGGAGAAGCTGGACCACCAGCAGCTCCAGGCCACGCTCGCGGTCAACGTCATCGGCCCCTTCCTCTGCGCCCGCGAGGCCATCCGCCTGCTGCGCGGCTCTCCGAACGGCTCGATCATCAACATCAGCTCCACCGCAGGGCAGCGAGGGGAGGCCTTCTACAGCCCCTATGCGGCGAGCAAGGGAGCGATGATCTCGGCCACGAAGTCCTGGTCCACGGAGCTGGCGCCGGGCATCCGGGTCAACGCCGTGGCCCCCGGCTGGGTGGAGACCGACATGACCGCCCAGGCTCTCTCCGGAGAGTGCCGCGACAAGATCCTCGACACGATCCCACTGCACCGAGTGGCGAGCCCAGCCGAGATCGCCGGCCCGGTGGTCTTCCTCGCTTCGCCGCTCGCGCGGCACATCACGGGCGAGATCCTGAACGTCAACGGCGGCAGCGTGCTGGTGGGCTGACCTTCACGAGTTTCGCGGATCGGTCAGGGTGAGGCTGCCGAAGATCCGGAAATCGTTGGGGTTACAGGTGATCAGCTCGTGGACTCCATGACCGAGAAGGCAGGCAGCGAAGAGGGTGTCTGCAATCCGTTTTCTTCCGAGCTGATGCCTTTCGATGAGCGAGAAGGCGCCGGCGACAGCCTGCCCGTCCAAGCTGAGGCACTCCACGTTGGTGTGGTCGAGATACACCCGAGCGACGGCAATCGCGTCTGCTATGGAAACAGGCGGGTCGAAGCGCCTTCCGTCGGTGATGATATGTACAAACTCATGAAGGATGATGGGCGTGATGACGAGGCTCACGTCCTCATCGGCCAGTTGGCCAAGAAGAAAGCGTCGGACCCTGACGTGGTCCGGCAGGTCCGGCATGTGGGCATAGATGAGGACGTTGGTATCGAGGCCTCGCCTCATGGCTACGAGCCCGCATCCCCAGCCGAGAACATCTCCTCATAGAGATCATCCCGTGACGGAAGCTCCGTCAGAAGGCGGTGTCCCGGGAGGAGGGGCAGATCCCGCAAGGGCTTCCGCGCCTCGGCAAACCCACTCCGAACAGCCATCAAGGCCTCTCGAATCAACTCTTCCAGAGTTCGACTCTGAGCGGCGGCAACCTTCTCTAGGGCGTCGTACTCAGAATCCGATACGGTGACTCGAAGCGCTCGCATGGGAGAATTATACCCGGGCTATTTCCTTTCCGCCTCCTGCAGATACCCCAAACACTTGTAGATCAGCTTCGAGGTGAGGAAGTCGCTCGCGGGCAGGCCGCCAACCGGGGCCAGCTCGAGCACGTCCATGGCCACGACCTTCTTCTCCCGGAAGAGATGGCGGAGGAGGCGCAGGGTCGGATACCAGAGGCCACCTCCCGGCTCCGGGGTTCCGGTCGCGGGGACGAGCGACGGGTCGAAGAAGTCGATGTCGAAGGTGAGGTAGACCTTCTCGGGCAGGCCGGCGAGCAGCTTCGGGAACAGCTCCTCGGCGCGGTCGAGATCGTGGCCCCAGATCACGGGCAGCTTCCTCTCCCGGATGAGCTGGGACTCGGGGGTCGAGAGGGAGCGGATGCCCACGGCGAGGGTAGGGATGCCGTCGTCCACGACCCTCTTCATGACGCTGGCATGGCTGTAGGGCGTGCCCTCGAACTCCTCGCGGAGGTCGGCGTGGGCGTCGAACTGGACGACTCCAATCTCCCCGTAAACCTCTTTTGTCGCGCGGACCGGCGCCTGGGTTATGCTGTGCTCGCCTCCCAGGGTCACGAGGAACTTGCCCTTTTCCAGGTGGGTGCGCGCCTCCTCTTGCAGCTCGGCCATGGCCTCGGCCATGTCGTAGGCCTCGGGCAGGAACGGCGGCAGGGTGGCGATACCCATCAGGTAGGGCTCGGCGCCAAGCTCCTCGTCGTACAGCTCCATGCTCTGCGAGGCGCGGATGATCGCGGCCGGTCCGGCCGAGGTCCCCTTGCCATAGGACACCGTCCGTTCGAACGGGACGGGGAGGACGGCCACGCGGCTCGTCTCGTAGTCGCTGGATTCCGGCTCCAGCAGGCCGAAGTTGGTTGAGAGATAGGGCATGGGCGGGGGTTGTAGCAGGCAGGACCCGGGGTGTCAACGATGGTTGGAGGGATGGAGGGAAGGATGGAGCTGGAGATCTCCGACGACCTGTGCGAGCGCTTCCGGACCGCCGGGCGCGTCGTGGTCTTTTCGGGAGCGGGCGTGTCCCGGGAGAGTGGCCTCGACACGTTCCGTGGCGCCGGAGGACTCTGGGAGAAGATGCGCCCCGAAGAGCTGGCGACTCCCCAGGCATTCCGCCGTGAGCCCGGCAAGGTCTGGCAGTGGTATGGCTGGCGCTACGACACGGCGACCGCCGCCCAGCCCAATCCCGCCCATCTCGCCCTGGTGGAGTGGGAGAATCTCTTTCCCTCATTCGTCCTCATCACCCAGAACGTGGACGGGCTGCACCGGCGCGCCGGAAGCGCCAACCTCCTCGAGCTTCACGGGACGATCCTCCAGGCCCGTTGCAACCGTTGCGGACGGATGCGGGACATGGGCGAGGCGCTCGCCGAGTCGCGCGAGGAGCCTCCCGTCTGCTCCTGTGAAGGCAAATTTCGCCCCGCTGTGGTCTGGTTCGGGGAGAGCCTCGATCCCGCGGTGCTCTCCTCGGGGTACGAGGCGGCTTCGGACTGCGACCTGTTCGTCTCGGTGGGGACCTCCTCGACCGTTTATCCCGCGGCCGGGCTGATCGAGGTCGCGCACCGGGCGGGCGCCTGCTTCGTGGAGGTCAACCCCGAGCTGACCCCGTTCTCGCCGCTGGCCGACTTGCGGATCGCGGCCCCGGCGGGGGAGGCGATCCCCAGGCTCACCGAGGAGATCCGTCGTTGCCGTCCGTCGGCCTGATGCGCGAGCTGCCCGAGGGCGAGCGCCCGCGGGAGCGGCTGCTCAAGCAGGGAGGCGATGCGCTCTCGGATGCGGAGCTGATCGCCGTGCTGTTGCGCACGGGGATGAAGGGCGTCTCGGTCATGCAGATGGCGACCGAGCTGATCCAGGAGACCGGCGGCCTCTCCGGGCTGGTGGCCCTGACTCAACAGGCGCTCCGGCGCAAAGGGCTCGGACCCGCCAAGGCCGCGACCCTGCTCGCCACCCTGGAGATCGCCAGCCGCATCGCGCGCGAGCCGCTCCGGGAGCGCAAGCTGCTGACCCGTCCGGCCGAGGTGGCGCACTATCTCGCGCTGCGCTACTGGTCCCGTGACCAGGAAGTCATGGGCGCCCTCTTCCTCGACACCCGCAACCGCCTGTTGGGAGAGAAAGAGATGTTCCGGGGCACGCTCGACCGAGCCATCGCCGAGCCGCGGGAGATCCTCAAGGAGGGGCTGCTGCGTGGGGCCGCGGGCGTGATCGTCTTCCACACCCATCCGAGCGGCGATCCTTCACCTAGCCCCGAGGACCTGACATTCACCCGCCGGATGCGCGAGGCCGGGGAGCTGGTGGGCGTGCGCCTGCTCGATCATTTCATCCTGGGCAGCGCGGGCCGGTGGGTTTCCTTGAAGCAAAGAGGTGCATGCTAGGCTGCCGCGCATGGCCGATCACTACCATCTGGACTGCTCCAGCGGCATCGCCGGAGACATGTTTCTGGGCGCCTGCCTGGATCTGGGCATGCCCCTCGACGTCCTCCATGAAACCGTGGCTCGTCTGCGCCTCCCCAACGTATCCGTGGAGAGCCGCAAGGCTTCCCGTGGAGGCTTCGTCGGCACCCGCTTTCGCGTGCTCATGGATGGGAAGCCTTTGGAAGGACCGGACCCCGAAGAGCATCAGCACCACCACCACCATCATCATCACCACGGCCACAGCCGCGATCTTGCCGCCATCCGGGAGCTGATCCAGGCGAGCGACCTCGCCGGGCCAGTCAAGGAGCGAGCCATCCGTCTCTTCCAGCGGCTTGGCGAGGCGGAGGCCAAGGCCCATGGCATGCCCGTCGATCGTGTCCACTTTCATGAAGTGGGCGCGGTCGACTCGATCGTGGATCTGGTGGGGGCCGCGGCCGCGGTGGAGCACCTGTCCCCCGGACGGATCACCTGCAGCCAGGTCAACGTCGGCGGCGGACGGGTCCGCACGCAGCACGGCGAGCTGCCCGTACCCGCTCCCGCGACCGCCGAGCTGCTGCGGGGAATCCCAATCTTTGGTGGACCCGGAGGTGAGCTGACCACGCCGACGGGCGCAGTCCTCCTCGCCGAGCTGGTGGATGAGTACGTGGATTTCCCCTCCCTGGTCCTGGAAGGGACAGGCTACGGCCTGGGCAAGAAGGATCTGCCCGATCGGCCCAACGCGGTCCGGCTTCTGCGCGGGCAGGGGAGAGAGACCCGGGCGGAGGTAATGGTCGTCGAGTGCGAGGTGGACGACCTGCCGGGAGAGGGGTTCGGCTTCCTGATGGAGCGCCTGCTCGAAGCGGGCGCCCTGGAGGTCTACTTCACGCCGGTCCAGATGAAGAAGAACCGGCCCGGAACGCTGATCACGATGCTCTGCCGGCGCCCTAGGCTCGAGGAGCTCGCCGGGGTCTTGCTCATGGAATCCGGCTCGCTCGGATGCCGTTATAGCAGTGCAGCCCGCTTCGAAGCGGAGCGCGAGATCACCGAGGTGGAAACGGCGTTCGGGACGGTACGCGTGAAGCGGGCCCGGCTCAACGGCCGGCCCCTTACCGCGGCCCCGGAGTTCGAGGACTGCCGGCGGCTCGCGCTCGAAAGCGGGGTGCCGTGGCGCGACATCTACCGCGCTGCCCTGGCCGCGGCCGGCCAGCCCTGAAAACCGCAACGAGAGCGAGACAGACATGACGAATACCGAGACGGCGGCCCAGGGCCGCCTGGAGCTGGGTCTTGCCGGCGACGGCGCGCTGCGCTGGGCCGCCGTGGACCTGACCGACGTGGTCAATGAGGCGCGCGACCGGCGCGATCTCGGGCCCGTTTCGACCGCGGCGCTCGGCCGCTGCATGGCCGGCGCGGCGCTGCTGCTCCGGCTTTCGACCAAGACCCCGACCCGCCTGGTCCTGGACGTCCGGGGCGATGGCCCCTTGCGCCAGGTCCTGGCCGAGTCGGACAACGAAGGAAACCTCCGCGGCATGGTGGGCGAGGCCCGGGTGGACCTGCCAAACCGGCCCGACGGCAAGCTGAACGTCGGCGGCGCGGTGGGGAAGGGCTTCCTCCGCGTGATCCGCGAGCATGGGAGCGGCGGCAGCTACAACAGCCAGGTCGAGCTCGTGACCGGCGAGATCGGCGACGACCTCGCCCACTACCTGGAGCAGAGCGAACAGACCGCCAGCGCCGTGATGCTCGGCGTGCTCGCCCGGCCCCATGGGGTCGCCGCGGCCGGCGGCATGATCGTCGAGGTGCTGCCCGGAGCCTCGGACGAGGCCATCTCCTCCCTGCAGGAGAACATCGCGCGGGTGCGCGGCGTGAGCTACCTGATCGACGAGGGGGGCATCCCCAACGTTCTGGAGACGGTGCTCTCCGGGTTCGACAGGGAGGTCAAGGAGGTCCTGCCTCTGCGCTACCGCTGCCGCTGCAGCCGGGAGCGCCTGCTGCACCACCTGACCCTGCTCCCCGCCGAGGACCGCGACTACCTCCGCGAGGAGGACGGCGCCATCGACGCCGATTGCGTCTTCTGCGGCGAGCACTACCGCTTCGTGCCGGAAGAGCTACAATCCCCCCGCCCATGAGCACTTTCTACGTCACCACCCCGATCTATTACGTGAATGATCTGCCCCACATCGGGCACATCTACACGACCACGGCCTGCGACGTTCTGGCGCGCTACCGGCGCATGCGGGGCGACGAGGTCTACTTCCTCACCGGCACGGATGAGCACGGCCAGAACATCGAGCGCGCCGCCCAGAAGGAGGGCATCCCCCCGATCGAGCTCGCGGACCGCGTGGTGAGCCGCTACCACCAGCTGCGCGACCGCCTCGGGTTCTCCAACGACGACTTCATCCGTACCACGGAGGAGCGGCATCGGCGGGGTGTGGAAGAGATCATCCGGCGGATCGACGCCGCGGGCGACTTCTACAAGGCCAGGCACGAGGGCTGGTACTGCTCGCCCTGCGAGACGTTCTACACGGAGAAGGAGCTCAGCGAGAACGCTGGTACGGGGAAACTGTGTCCGATCCACGGCACGCCCGTGGAGTGGAAGTCGGAGGAGAACCTCTTCTTCCGCCTCTCCAAGTACCAGCAGCCGCTCCTCGACTGGTACGAGCGCGACCCGCAAAGCGTCCGGCCCGAGACCCGCCTGAACGAGGTCCGCTCGTTCGTGGAGTCCGGTCTGCGCGACCTGTCGGTCAGCCGGGCCAATGTGGAGTGGGCCATTCCGTTCCCCGGCAACCCCGGCCAGACCGTCTACGTCTGGCTCGACGCGCTGACGAACTACATCAGCGCGCTGGGCTTCCCCGACGGCGACCTCTACCGGAAGTTCTGGGAGAGCGGCGACATCCGGATGAACATGATCGGCAAGGACATCCTGCGCTTCCACGCCGTCTACTGGCCGGCCTTCCTGATGTCGGCGGGGCTCCCCCTGCCGACCACGGTCTGGGCGCACGGCTGGTGGCAGCGCGATGGCCGCAAGGTCTCCAAGTCGGCGGGCAACATCGTACGGCCCGACGAGCTGATCGAGCGCTTCGGCGCCGACAGCCTGCGCTATTTCCTGATGCGCGAGATGGTCTTCGGCCAGGATGCCTCGTTCTCGGACGAGGGCTTCGTGGAGCGGTACAACTCCGACCTCGCCAACACGCTCGGCAACACGGTGAGCCGCCTGGTCACGCTGTCGCGCAACGCCTTTGGCGGCAAGACGCCGCCGGTGCCCTGCGGGGACAACCCCCTGTTCGAAGCTGCGCGCCGGGCCGTGCCCGAGTACCGCGCGGCCATGGACGAGCTCGCCTTCAACCGCGCGCTCGAAGCCCTCTGGCGCGTGCTCGGCGAGGCGAACCAGTACCTCGTCACCCGCGAGCCGTGGAAGCTGATCAAGACGGAGGGTCCTTCCGAGAAGCTCTCCCGGATCCTCTGGAACGGCCTGGAGACGGTGCGGATCGTGGCCACGGCGCTGCTGCCGGTGATGCCGAGCGTGGCGGCTCAGGTGCTCGCCGCGATTGGAATTCAGGAGATCCCCACGAAGCTGGAGGCATTGGAGTGGGGAGGGCTGCCAAACAATGCCGATCTGCCCGAGCCGCAGCCGCTCTTCCCGCGCATCGACAAGGATGCCTATCTCAAGGAACAAGCTCCGGCTCCTGTTAAAGCCGAGGAGAAGACCAATTTGATCTCGATCGACCAGTTCTTCCAAACCGAGCTGAAGGTGGCAACCGTCACTTCGGCCGAGCGCGTGCCCAAGTCCGAGAAGCTGATCAAGCTCTCCCTGGACCTGGGGGAGGAGGGTGCGCGCACGGTTGTCGCGGGCATCGGCCTCGCCTATCAGCCCGAGGACCTGGTGAACAAGCAGGTCGTGGTGGTGGTGAACCTCCAGCCCGCCAAGCTCATGGGGGTCGAGTCGCAGGGCATGGTGCTCGCGGCCTCGATCGACGGCAAGCCGGTGCTGCTCCATCCGGGCATCCAGGTTCCCAACGGCACCCGCGTCAAGTGAGCCTGATCGACTCGCACTGCCATCTGCAGAGCCTCCCCCCTGATGAGCGCGAGCGTGCATTGGACGACGCGCGCGAGAGGGGGGTGAGGGGCTTCCTCGTTCCAGCCATCCGGCTCGACGATGCCGACGAGGTGCTCGCTCTCTGCCATAAGCATCCGGATGTCTGGTGCGCCCTCGGGGTCCATCCTCACGATGCTTCGACCTGGAGGGAAGGGGACAAAGAGCGGCTGCGGGGGCTGTTGTCCGATCCCAAGGCCGTGGCAGTGGGGGAGTGCGGGCTCGACTTCTTCTATGACCACTCGCCTCGCGACGTTCAGACGCGGGTCATGCGCGAGCAGTGGGAGCTGGCCGCCGAGCTGGACCTGCCCGTCGTGGTCCACAACCGCGACAGCAACGAGGAGATGCTTGCCGTCGTCCGCGAGTTTCCGGACCTGAAGGCCGACTTCCACTCCTTCGCCGGGGGTCTCGACATGGCCCGCGAGCTGATCGACCGCGGCCATTACCTGGGGCTCTCCGGCATGATCACCTTCCCGAAGGCGGATAACGTCCGCGAGGTGATCCCGATTCTTCCTCCCGACCGCTGCCTCGTTGAGACGGATACGCCCTACCTCGCTCCCATCCCGTACCGGGGCAAGCCCAACCGTCCCGCCTATGTGGTGGAGATCGCGGCGCGGCTTGCGCAAGAAACGGGGGAGACGGTCGAGCAGGTGTGCCTGCGAACGGGGGAGAATTTCTTCCTTCTGTTCGCGAAGGCTGCATTGCGCTATTGAAAGGCGCGCTCCAGGGAAGCGGCCGGCCATGCCGATGAGGGCAATGCCTTTGGGATCGTTCGCGGCTTGGGCTGATTAAGCGGCTGGTCGACGCTCGGCACCTTGGTAGAGGCCTTCAAACAGCAACTCTCGGACGGTGTTCTGCTTATCGCCTTCTTTCTTCCGTACAAGCTCGTAGAGAAGATCGCTGTCTGATTCAGTTAGTGCCTGCCGCTGGAGGACTTTCTCCCATAAAACCTGGTGCGTTGCGGAACCTGCCAGCAATGGTTCTAGCACAGGCAACCAATGCGCAGGATCGACTCCAAGCCTAAGCAATTGCGCCGCCCGCCAGTGCAGGTCCGTATCAGAGTCCGTTAGCAACGGCACCAACGCTGGCACCCACTGCGCAGGATCGACTCCTCCAGAGTTCAGCACTTGCGCTGCCCGCAAGCGCATCCCCAAATCAGAACTCGTTAGTAACGGCTCCAGCGCAGGCACCCACTGTGCAGGATCGACTCCTCCAGAGCTCAGCAACTCCGCCGCCCGCAAGCGCAGCTCCGCATTAGAGTCCGTCAGCAACGGCACCATCGCAGGCAACCACCGTACAGGATCGACTCCTCCAGAGCTCAGCAGTTCTGCCGCTCGCAAGCGCAGCTCCGCATCAGAGCCCATCAGCAACGGCTCCAGTGCAGGAACCCACTGCGCAGGATCGACTCCTCCAGAGCTCAGCACTTGCGCCGCCCGCCAGCGCAATCCCGCATCAGGACCCGTCAGCAACAGCTCCAGTGAACGCAGCCACTTCTCGCGGTTCGAGTCGAAGCATTCCTGAACAAACGGCTCGATATGAGCTAGGCCGCTTTTGAAGCCCGCTAAAGATGCCAAGACCTCTGGCCGGTCGTCACCGGCTCGTACCAGCCCCAGAGCGGCATGGCATTGCACGTCAGGGTCGCGATCCTTAAGACGCAGCCTGCAGATGTCTAGCGCTTCCGGATTCTCGCTCGTGACGTTGCTGAGCAGGCGGACTGTCTCCATCCGCACCTGCCAGGAATCGTGCTCTGCAAGAGGCTTGAGGGCTGTGACAGTGCCGCGGGAGGGTCTCAGACGCGGCAGCGCGCGGACTGTCTGGATGAAAGCCTCGGTGAATGGCCGGTATGGCAGCTCCCGGCACACCTCTCCCAATCGCACGATTACTCGCTCAGCAAGGCTCCGCTTGACCCCTACGTCGTCGGCAATGCAGGCGGCGGCCAGCCGCAGGTTCGAGCACAGAAGTGGCTCCAAAGGGCCAGGATCACGGCACCAGATTGCCTCGACCAGATCCGTGGCCGTGTCGCGGTCCCGCTGGATAATGCCGAGATATCCCACCGCGAGCAGGATGACCTCCCGCCAGCGTGGGTCATCCCGGAGCGGCAGGATGCGCCCGATAGCGCGAGAGCTGGGAGTCGTCAGCTCCACTGCCGCGAGAAACTCTTCGAAGGTAGGATGCCAGAAGGCGAAAATGTCCTTCCCGCGCTCCTCCAGCAGCCCGGCGCGGTCGGCCGCCGCATTGAGATAGCTCTCCGCCGTAGCTTCCGGGTTGTCCTCGTCGAGCTCCTGGTCGCGGAGGATCTCGACGAGCTTGCGCGTCAGCTCGGCGCGGTGAACGATCCCCGTCGGCTTCGTGCGGCGCGTCCATTCGGCGACGGCGCCCCAGACACGGACGAGATTGTTGATAGGGAGCTGGACGCCGCCCACGTCGATCCCGGCCAGTGATCGGCCCCGGTTCCAGGTGTCCATCAGGGTCTTGACAGCCCGGTCGTAGAGCTGCACCCGTTCCTCGGGCAATCGGGCCTGTTCGTGACGGATGAGGGCGAGAATCACAAGCATCAGCGGATTGGACGCTAGCTCGAAGACCTTTGGATTCCGCTGGATCTCCTCCAGCATTTCCTTCGCTTCCTTCTCCGCCTTGGCGAGGTCGGGAGCCTGCGGATGGCGCCAGCGCTCGAAGGCACGTTGCCACTGGTGAATGAAGGTCTTGACCTGCTCGGGTGAGAAGTTCGGAAGCAAGAAGTGGGGGATGTCGCCCGCTAGGCGGACATAGCCGTAGGGGCGCGAGGTCAGGAGGAAGCGGTTGGCCGCGTGATCGGCCAGAAACTGGTCCACTGCCTTGACTACCAGGATGCGCTCGCGGCTGTCAGGGATCTCATCCACGCCATCCAGGAGCAGGAAGACACGGCCAGCCTGGAGCTCCTGCCCAAGGGCTGCCCGAAGCGCCTCTCCGCCGCAGCGGATCAGAATCGCGTCGAGATAGCCGCGCAACGAAAGCTCCTTGTTGCGCACCCGCGCATCCGTGTAGCCGGCGAGCGGGAGGACAATCGGCGTGAGGTCCTGATCCCAGCCCGTGCGATCGCCGAACCGCTCCTTCATCGCCTCCCGTCCCAGAGAGCAGGTCCGCGCCAGGAACCGCGTTAAAGTGCTCTTGCCCACGCCCGGCCCGCCGATCACCACAGCATGGCGTAATTGCGAGAGGACATGATCGACTGATCTCCCCCCTGCGCCTTCCTTCTGTCCCGCACGCCATCGCTCCCCGGTCAGGACGGCGAATTCCTCTTCCCGTTTGGAGCGCTCTTCGGGAGCCAGATCCTGGTTGTCGAGCAGATCCTTTAGAAGCTTCCCTTCCCGATCCCGGGTGTCGGCCTGATTCCGCTCAGGGACCAGCCGGGGGACGACATAAACTGTATCGAGCGGCAGCGAGGCCGCGTGCTCCTCGCGGGTGCCCCCCTCGATGCCGCGATAGTCGGCGTACTGGTAATCGCGCGCTACCCGACCGCGCCAAGCTGTGAGCGCCGTAGTCATGGCCACGGCAGTGAGTTGCTGCCGCTCCGCAGGGAGGCCCATGGCCTGGAGGCGTTCGAGCAAAACCCCCTGCTGGAGGTAAATGGCTGCCGCCAAGGCCGAGAGTGCTTCGAGAGTCTCCCGGCTCTGCTCGCCGGTCGTGAAGATCTGGGAGATCTTCTCCTCGAGCTTGGCATCGTCCTCCTCGCCGGATAGCTGGAGAAGAGCAGCCCCGGCGCCGGAGAGCAGCGGACCCAGAACGGGGATCTGCTTGATCTGCTCCGCGCTCATCTCCTGGAGGCCCGCCAGGATCGCCCGCAGGTACGGCGCCAACTGGCTGGGCTCCTTCCCCAGTCCGAAGCGCTGAAGAACGGAGCGCCCAACAGGCGAGGGCAGCGCCGCATCCGTTCGCATCAGGGCTTTCTCGGGATTCGATGGTTCGTTGGCCATGGCGCCCGCCTCCATGGAGGAATTCTATCTCGCAGTTCGGCGGCGGCCCCGGCGCAAGTCGCAGCATCCCAATCCAAAGGCGTCATCGCTAGGGATTTTTCTGACGCTACCCAGGCCCTGCGTCGCGTCAGGAAAGCCATGGCTGCCGCGACTTGAATCAAAGTCGCGGCAACATAACTTATCGGCGCCGCGACGAAAGGTATTGTCGCGTCAGAAAAGTCTATTGCCGCGTCATAAATCTGGAATTTGCCGCGACTATAAGATTCGTCGCGGCAGGAAAGCCTTGAGCCGCGACAGATTATCTATCGCCGCCGTGACGATAGGTTGAGCTGCGGCGGAAAAGCGTTGAGTCGCGGCAAGAAAGCCTTGGATCGCGGCGGCAATGTCTTGCGTCGCGTCAAAAGCTCCGTCGCTGGCGTGCCGATGGCTCTGGCGGGCGCGTTGAAGCGTCAAGTGGGAACGACTTCTAAACTGGATTCGGCACGTCGATGAACTCGGCCTCGATCCCGAACTTCTCGCGCAGGTGCTCGCCCAACGCTTTGATCCCGAGGCGCTCGGTCGCGTAGTGGCCGGCGGCGAGGTAGTGGACCTTCGCCTCGCGGGCCACGTTCATCACCCACTCGCTCACCTCTCCGGTGATGTAGGCGTCGAGACCCTCGCCGATCGCCACCTGGAATTCCCTTTGAGCGCCGCCGCTCACGATGCCGAGCGAGCGGACCGGATCTGGACCGTCCGGAAACGCCAGCGGCTTCTGCTGGTAGACCCTTTCGCAGCGTGAGACGAGCTCGGCGGCGGGGATCGGCTCCGGGAATCTGCCCTTGAACCCGACGGGGAGACCTTCATGGAGGGCGAAGGGCTCCAAGTCCGTGAGCCCGAAGTCGCGGCAGGCGAGGGCGTTGTTGCCCAGCTCGGGATGGCGGTCCAGGGGGAGGTGGTAGGCGAGGAGGCTCATCTCTCCGTGGATCAGCTCCGCGACCCGACGGAACTGGTAGCCGGTGAGGACTCGCGGCGTCCCTTCCCAGAAGAGCCCGTGATGGACCAGGACCGCATCCGCCCCCGCTTCCCGGGCGCGGACGAACAGCTCGTGGCAGGCGGAGACGCCCGTCACGACCTTGCGGATCTCGTCCTTACCCTCGACTTGCAGGCCGTTCGGGCCGTAGTCGTGGCCCTTGGCGGCGTCCAGGTACTCATCGAGGTAGGCGACGAGGTCGTTGCGGCCGATCATGGCAGGGAGTCTAAATGAAAAGGGCGGCCCCGGAGGACCGCCCTTGGTTACGGAAGGAAGAGGGGTTTACCTGCGTCCGCCGCCGCCGCCGCGCCCACCGCGGTCGCCGCCCCGCCCGCCGCCCCGTCCACCACGGTCACCGCCACGCCCACCCCGATCGCCACCGCGGTCACTGCGCGGCTCGCGCTCGCCGCCCTCGCCGCCGCCCGCCATGGCCATCTCCATGCCCTCGTACTGCGAGGGATCGTAGTCCGGAGCCTCCATGATCACAGCCTTGCGCGACAGCCGGACGCGGCCGGTCTCGTCGATGGAAATGACCTTGACGGTCATCTCGTCGCCTTCCTTGACCACGTCCGACGTCTCGCGGACGCGGTAGGGGGCGAGCTCGCTGATGTGCACCAGGCCGTCCGTGCCCGGCATGATCTCCACGAAGGCGCCGTAGGCCTCGACCCGCCGGACCTGTCCGGTGTAGAGCTTGCCCACCTCGGGCACCTCGGTGAGGCGCTCGATCATCTGCATCGCGCGCTTCGCCGCCGGCTCGTCGGGCGAGGCGATGACCACACGGCCGTCGTCCCCGACCTCGATCTGGCAGCCGGTCTCCTCGATGATCGAGCGGATCGTCTTGCCACCGGGTCCGATGATGTCGCGGATCTTCTCCTTCGAGATCTGGATCGTGTAGAGCCGCGGCGCGAACTTGGAGATGTCGATCCTGGGCTGCGGGATCGTCTGCTCCATGAGGCCGAGGATGTGCATCCGGCCCACTCGCGCCTGCTCGAGCGCCTGCTGCATGATCTCGCGGGTCACGCCCGTGATCTTGATGTCCATCTGCAGCGCGGTGATGCCGTCGCGGGTGCCGGCGACCTTGAAGTCCATGTCGCCGTAGTGGTCTTCCTGGCCGGCGATGTCGGTCAGGACGGCGAAGTTGTCTCCGTCCTTGATCAGGCCCATGGCCACGCCGGCGACCGGAGCGAGCAGCGGGACGCCGGCATCGAACATCGCGAGCGATGCGCCGCAGATCGTAGCCATTGAAGAAGAGCCGTTCGACTCCAGGATGTCCGAGACCACGCGGATCGTGTACGGGAACTCGTCCTCGTGCGGCAGCACCGGCAGCAGCGAGCGCCGGGCCAACACGCCGTGGCCGATCTCCCGGCGGCCGGGGCCGCGCAGGAACTTCACCTCGCCCACGGAGAAGGGCGGGAAGTTGTAATGGAGCATGAACTTCTGGATGCTCTCGCCCTCGTACTCCTCGATCACCTGGGCGTCGCGGCTCGTGCCCAGAGTGGAGGAGACGAGCGCCTGCGTCTCGCCGCGGGTGAAGAGCGCCGAGCCGTGCGTCCGGGGGAGCAGGCCGACTTCGATGTCGATGTTGCGGATCTCGTCCAGGCGCCGGTTGTCGAAGCGGGTGCGGTCGTTGAGCACCACCTCGCGGAGGATCTCCTCCTCCAGGCGGGTGATGATCTTGCCGACCTGCTTGCGCTTGTCGGCCTCCTCGGCCGGGATCTGGCCCAGGTAGGGCTTGGTGACGGCCTTGACCGCGTCCTTGCGCTCGAACTTCTTCTTGGTGAACAGCCCGGCCTTGAGCTGGGCGTAGATGTCGCCCTTGACCTGCTCGTAGAGCGACTCGGGATAGGCCTCGGGGGCCGACCAGCTCGGCTTCTGCTTGGTGCTCTCGCGGTAGAGCTCGTGCTGGGCCTTGATGATCTTCTGGATCTCCAGATGCGCCCGGAAGATGCACTCGAGCATCATCGCCTCGGAGATCTGGTTGGCCCCGGCTTCCACCATCGCCACGGCCTCTTCGGTGCCGGCGACCACGAGGTCGAGGTCCGAGACGTCGCGCTGGCTGTTGGTCGGGTTGATGATGATCTGGCCGTCGATCAGTCCCACACGCACCGCGCCGATCGGGTGGTAGAAGGGGATGTTCGAGAGCACCAGCGCGGTCGAGGCGCCGTTGATGGCCAGGATGTCGGGATCGTTCTCGCCGTCCGCCGACAGGCAGAAGCCGATGATCTGGGTCTCGGCATAGTAGCCATCGGGAAACAGGGGGCGCAGCGGGCGGTCGATCAGGCGGGAGGTGATGACTTCCTTCTCGGTGGGCCGCCCTTCGCGCTTGAAGAAGCCGCCGGGGATCTTGCCGGCCGCGGCCGTGTACTCGCGATAGTCGACGGTCAGCGGCAGGAAGTCGCGCTCGATGCCGCCCTTGTCGTCCATGCAGGCGGTGGCCAGGACGACCGTGTCGCCGATGCGGACCGTGCACGATCCGTCGGCCTGCTTGGCCAGATGGCCGGTCTCCAGGATGAGGGTGCTCTCTCCAACGTTGACTTCTCTTCGTTGCTTCATGATTTTCTTTTCTTTCTCGTCTCTTTCTCTCTCGTCTGCCTACAATTTCGCCGCTTCAGAGCCGTGGCCGGCTCAGTTGCCCGGTAGGTGGGGTGGGCGGTCCCGAGGCGACGGATATTTGCGTCGGGACCTGCCGGGTATGCGGCGGGAGCTGCCTACTTGCGGAGTCCGAGGCGCTCGATGGTTGCGCGATAGCGCTCTACGTCTTGACGCTTGAGATAGTCGAGCAGGCGGCGGCGGCGGCCCACGAGCTTCAGAAGCCCACGGCGGCCGTGGTGGTCCTTGGTGTGGGTCTTGAAATGCTCCGTCAGCTCGATGATCCGACTGGTGAGCAGGGCCACCTGCACCTCCGGCGAGCCGGTGTCCTGCTCGTGCACCCGGTAGTCCTGAATGATCTTCTCTTTGATTTCCACGGTTTGCGCCAAAGCAAACTCCTCCTTACATTTCCATTCGGCTCGGCATTGTAGCACGAACCGGTTATCTGCCCACTATCGGAACACCACTTTGGGCTGGACGATGCCCACGCCCGCGCTTCCTATCCTCTCCACGACGGTGCCGACGGCGATGAACTCCCGCCTCCGGTTCATCAGCTTGACCCAGTCCCCCTCCTCGCCCGCGAGCTCGCGCACCAGCACGGTCTGGCCGTGGCTGATCCGGGTCTCCTGCTGCGGGTCGGCCATGACCTCGCCGAAGGGGAGGGGGATCTGGTCGAAGGGGATCCAGGTCGCTCCCGCCGGCTCGCTCGACTGGGCCAGCTCCTCCAGCCCGCGGAACGTCGCCGCGTCTTGGACCTGGAACCCGCCGATGCGGGTGCGCCGCAGCTCGGCCAGATGCCCTCCGACTCCGAGGGCCGCGCCCAGATCGTGCGCCAGGCCGCGGGCGTAGGTGCCGGACGAGCAGCCCAGGCGGAAGCGGATGCGCCCATCGCCGATACCCTGCCCGAGCTCACCAATAGGGGAGAACTCGTAGACGGTGATCTCCTTGCTCTCGTCCGGGACCTCTTCGCCCTTGCGCGCCAGCTCGTAGTACTTGACGCCCTGGACCTTCTTGGCGGAGTAGGCCGGGGGCTTCTGCTCGATGGTCCCCTCGAAGCGCTTCATCCCCTCGGCCACGGCTTCCGGGGTCAGAGCGGCGACGGCCTCGGGAGGGGCCTGGCTCACCACCTGGCCCGACGCGTCGTAGGTGTCGGTGGCGGAGCCGAGCTGGATGACTCCCTCGTAGACCTTGGGCGCGCGGATCAGGAAGCGGGTGAGCCGCGTGGCGCTCCCGAGCGTCAGCAGCAGCAGGCCCGTGGCGTCCGGGTCCAGCGTGCCGCAGTGACCGATCTTCTTCTGCTTGAGGAGCCGCCGCACCTTCTGCACCACGTCGTGCGAGGTCAGGCCGGGCTCTTTGTCGACCAGCAGCAGTCCGTCTCTCATCTCCACCAAGTCATCTCCACCGGACTAGGCCCCCTCGCCAACCTCTTCGGCCACTGCTGCTGGATTCAGGACGGCTGCCAGGGCCTCGGCGACCTTCTGCCGCGCCTCTTCGCCGTCTCCTTCGAGCACGAAGCCGGCGGCGTTGCGGTGGCCGCCGCCGCCGTGGTGGCGGGCGATCTTCTCGACGTCGACCTCGCCGCGGCTGCGCAGCGAGACCTTGTGCGTGCCGTCCTCGCGCTGGCGGATCAGGGCCACGGCCTCGACCCCGGCGATGGAGCGCGGGAAGTCGATCAGCCCCTCGGAGTCGCCGGGCTGGGCTCCGACGCGGTCGAACATCACAGGTGTCAGAAGGGCGGTCGCGACCCTGCCACCCTCGTGGATCTTGAGCGTCTGGAGCATCTCGCCGATCAGGCGGACGACCGGCAGCGGCTGGCTCTCGTAGAGCCACTGCGAGACCTGCTCGGGCTGGGCGCCGTCGCGCACCAGGGCGGCGGCGGCCTCGAACGCGGCCGGGGTCGCGTTGGAGAAGCGAAAGCCGCCCGTGTCCGTGACCAGGGTCAGGTAGAGGCAGCTCGCCGTCTCGGGATCGAGCGCCAGCTTGAGCCCCTGCGCCAGCCGGTAGACCATCTCGCCGACAGCTGGAGCCGCGGAGTCGACCCAGTTGACCGAGCCGTAGAGCTGGTTGCCCAGGTGATGGTCGATGTTGATGATCGGCCGGGCGGAGAGGTGCTGCTCCAGGCCGGTGCGGTCGGGGCTCGGGCACTCCAGCACGATGATGGCGTCGAAGCGGTCGGGGAACCCGGCCGGCGGCTCCTCGCCGGTGTGCACCCGCTCGCTGCCGGGCAGCGGACGGTAGATGGTCGGCGTGGGGTCGCGGTTCCAGATCACGGCGCCCTTGCCCATGCTGCGCAGCAGGCGCGCCAGCCCCAGCGCGGAGCCGATGGCGTCGCCGTCCGGATTGATGTGGCTGGTGAGGAGGAACCGGTTGCCGAGCCGGATCTTCTTCAGCAGATCTTCAGGAGCTTTCATCCCGCCCATTTAGACTCTCCAAGAGGTCAGAAATCTTCTGGCTGTGCTCGGCGCCGCGGTCGAGCTCGAAAATGAGCTCGGGCGTCACCCGTGTGCGAAGGCGGTGGGACAGCTCCGTGCGCAGGAACCCGCGGGCGTGGCGCAGGGCCTCGACCGCCTCCTCGCGCTGGGTGTCGTCCCCGAGCGCCGAGACGCGCACCGTGGCGCGCCGCAGATCGGACGTCACCTCGACCCCTGTCAGGCTGACCAGCCTGATGCGGGGATCCTTGATCTCCCGCAGGATGAGGTCGGAGAGCTCTGCCCGCAGCAGGTCGGATACGCGATCCGTCCGCCGCGTCATTGCATCCCCTCCATCCCCTCCAGGATCTGGGGGTCCCAGCGGGTCAGGTACAGCTCCGGGACGCCCTCCACCAGGTTTCGCACCTCTTCCATCAGGTTCTCCATCTCGCTCTCGCCGTTGGTGATCACCGCCATCGAAATCTCCGACCGCTGGTGCAGGTCGTGAAATCCGGTCTCCGCGATCGACACCCGGAAACGCTGATGGATGCGGTCGATCAGCGACTTCACGATCCGCCGCTTGTCCTTCAGGCTGCGGCTGGAAGGGAGATGCAGCTCGAAGCTGGAGACCCCAATGGTCATCGGCATGAACGGCCTTCCCTCGGATGGGGCGCGGCCGGCGCCCCTTCCTCTCCCGATTGTTGGTGATGCGGGGGTCCGAGGACCCCTACAGAACGGGCGCCACCTCTTCGCGGGTGAACGCCTCGATGATGTCGCCCAGCTTGAAGTCCTGGAACTTTTCCAACCCAATGCCGCAGTCGAAGCCGGTCCGGACCTCGGAGGCGTCGTCCTTGAACCGGCGCAGCGAGGCCATCTTGCCTTCGTAGATGACGCGGTTGTCGCGCAGCAGACGGACGCCGGCGGTGCGCGGGATCACTCCCTCGATCACGTGGCAGCCCGCGATCGTGCCGACCTTCGGGACCTTGAACGTGTCGCGGACCTCGGCGCGGCCCGCCGTCACCTCGCGGAACGTGGGATCGAGCAGGCCCGTCATGGCCTTGCGCAGCTCGTCGATCAGCTCGTAGATGACGGTGTGCAGGCGGATGTCGATCTCTTCCTTCTCGGCCAGGTCGACGGCGCTGCGCTCGGGACGGACGTTGAAGCCGATGATGATCGCCTTCGACGCCGACGCGAGCAGCACGTCATTCGTGGAGATGGCGCCGACGCCCGCGTGGAGCACCTGCACCTTGACCTTCTCCGTGCTCTCCTTG
>DATLNC010000301.1:0-39170 GCA_035536935.1 Thermoanaerobaculia bacterium | reverse complement strand
AGCCGGAAACCATCAACTACCGGACGTTCAAGCCGGAGCGTGATGGCCTGTTCTGCGCCAAGATCTTCGGGCCGATCACCGACTGGGAGTGCCTCTGCGGCAAGTACAAGCGCATGAAGCACCGCGGCGTGATCTGCGACAAGTGCGGCGTCGAGGTGACCCGTTCGCGGGTGCGCCGCGAGCGCATGGGCCACATCGAGCTGGCCTGCCCGGTCTCGCACGTCTGGTTCTTCAAGGGGCTGCCGAGCCGCATCGGCCACCTCCTGGACATCAGCCTGCGCGACCTGGAGCGCATCCTCTACTTCGAGAGCTACGTCGTCATCGATCCCGGTGACACCGAGCTCAAGGAGCAGGAGCTGCTCACGGAAGAGCGCTTCCGCGAGATGCGCGACAAGTACGGCGAAGAGGCCTTCCAGGCCAAGATGGGCGCCGAGGCGATCAAGGAGCTTCTGTCGCGCATCGAGGTGGACGAGATGTCTGAGGAGCTGCGCATCGTGATGCGCACCGAGACCAGCCAGATCCGCCGCCTCAAGGCCGCCAAGCGTCTGAAAGTCGTAGATGCGTTCCGCCGGTCCGGCCACCGGCCGGAGTGGATGATCCTGGACGTGATCCCGGTCATCCCGCCGGAGCTGCGCCCCCTCGTCCCCCTGGACGGCGGGCGTTTCGCCACCAGCGACCTGAACGATCTCTACCGGCGCGTGATCAACCGCAATAATCGGTTGAAGAAGCTCCTCGAGCTGCGCGCTCCCGAGGTCATCGTGCGCAACGAGAAGCGCATGCTCCAGGAGGCCGTCGACGCGCTGTTCGACAACGGCCGCCGCGGACGTGTGCTCAAGGGCTCCAACAACCGGCCGCTCAAGTCGCTGTCCGACACGCTCAAGGGCAAGCAGGGACGGTTCCGCCAGAACCTGCTCGGCAAGCGCGTCGACTACTCCGGCCGCTCGGTGATCGTGGTCGGTCCCGAGCTCAAGCTCTCCCAGTGCGGTCTGCCCAAGAAGATGGCGCTGGAGCTGTTCAAGCCGTTCATCTACAACCGGCTCGAAGAGAAGGGTCTCGTGGGCACCATCAAGGCCGCCAAGGAAATGGTGGAGGCCGAGGTGGACGAGGTCTGGGACGCTCTGGAGGAGGTCATTCAGGACCATCCGGTGCTGCTCAACCGCGCGCCCACGCTGCACCGCCTGGGCATCCAGGCGTTCCAGCCGACCCTGATCGAAGGCAAGGCCATCAAGATCCATCCGCTGGTCTGCGCGGCGTTCAACGCCGACTTCGACGGCGACCAGATGGCCGTGCACGTGCCGCTGTCGCCCAAGGCGCAGATCGAAAGCCAGGTGCTGATGCTGGCGACCAACAACATCCTCTCGCCGGCGCACGGCCGTCCGCTGGCGGTGCCGACGCAGGACCTCGTCCTCGGCGGCTATTACCTGACGCTCCCCAAGGTGGGCGCCAAGGGCGAGGGCCGCGTGTTCTCCGACTTCGACTCGGTGCTGCTGGCACTGGAGGCGGGCGAGGTGGAGACGCTGTCCCCGATCAAGGTCCGCTACAGCGGGCCGTACATCAACCTCGAAGTGCAGCTCGACAAGCAGAACATCGTGCACGCCGAGCTGGAAGAGCTGGAGAACGAGCTGATCGAGACCACCGTCGGCCGGGTGATCCTCAACATGCACCTGCCGAAGGACATCCCGTTCATCAACGGCCTGCTCAAGAAGCGCGGCCTGCAGGACCTCGTCGGCTACTGCTTCATCAAGCTGGGCAACGAGGCCACGGTGCGCATGCTGGACGAGGTCAAGGAAGTCACCTTCCTGTACGCGACCAAGGCCGGCATCTCGTTCGGCGTCGACGACATGGTGGTGCCGAAGCGCAAGCCGGAGATCCTCGCCCAGGCTCACCGCGAGGTGGGCGAGATCGAGGGCCAGCGTTCGGCCGGCGTGATCACCGCGGGTGAGCGCCACAACAAGATCATCGACATCTGGCACCGCGTGACCGAAAAGGTTTCCGAGGAGATGTTCCGCGAGATGCGGGAGATCGAGAAGGACACGGGCGTGTTCAACCCGATCAACCTGATGGCCGACTCCGGAGCCCGAGGCTCCCGCGAGCAGGTGCGCCAGCTCGCCGGCATGCGCGGCCTCATGTCCAAGCCGTCGGGCGAGGTCATCGAGACGCCCATCACGGCGAACTTCCGCGAAGGCCTGTCGGTGTTGCAGTACTTCATCTCGACGCACGGCGCCCGCAAGGGTCTCGCCGACACGGCGCTCAAGACGGCCGACTCCGGCTATCTCACCCGCCGCCTCGTCGACGTGGCCCAGGACGTCATCATCAACGTGGTGGACTGCGGCACGATCGACGGCATCACGGTGTCGGCGATCATGGAAGGCGGCGAGATCCTCGAGGCACTGCGCGACCGCATCGTCGGCCGCGTGGCGCAGGAGGACATCTACGATCCCATGACCGGCGAGGTCATCGTCGAAGTGGGCCAGGAGATCACCGACTTCCTGGGCAACGCGGTGCAGGCGGCCGGCATCGAGCGGGTGAAGATCCGCTCCGTGCTGACCTGCGAGGCGCGGCGGGGCGTTTGCGCGTCCTGCTACGGCCGCAACCTGGCGACCGGCAAGATGGTCGAGATCGGCGAGGCGGTGGGCGTCATCGCCGCGCAGTCGATCGGCGAGCCCGGCACGCAGCTCACCATGCGTACCTTCCATTACGGCGGTACGGCGAGCCGCGTGTCCGAGCAGTCGAAGCACATCGCCAAGAACCCGGGCCTCGTGAAGTTCCTGAACGTGGCCACGGTCGAGAGCAAGCGCGGCGCGCTGGTCGTCATCAACCGCAGCGGCAAGCTGGTCCTCACGGACGAGAAGGGGCGCGAGCGCGAGCGTTACGCCCTGACCTACGGCTCGCAGCTGCTGGTGCACGAGGGCGCCCAGGTCGAGCCGGGCACCGAGCTGGTGACCTGGGACCCCTTCACCTACGCCATCCTCTCCGAGGTCGGCGGCAAGGTGGAGTTCCAGGACATCGTCGAAGGCGAGAACGTGCGCGAGGAGACCGACAAGGTCACCGGCATGTCGCAGCGGATCATCGTGGAGGCCTCCGCGAACGAGAAGCGGGTGCCCGCCATCATGATCCGCGGCGAGCGGGAGAAGCGGTACCTGCTGCCGTCGGGCTCCCACCTGGTCGTGCAGAACGGCCAGGACGTCTACCCGGGCGACACCCTTGTCAAGATCCCGCGCGAGACCACGAAGACCAAGGACATCACCGGCGGTCTGCCCCGCGTCGTCGAGCTCTTCGAGGCCCGCAGCCCCAAGGAGCCCGCGATCATCACGGAGATCGACGGCGTCATCCACCTCGGCGATGTTCACAAGGGCATGCGCAAGGTGATCGTCGAGAGCGACATGGGCGAGAGCCGCGAGTACCTGGTGCCGCGGTCGATCCACATCAACGTGCAGGAAGGCGAGCGTGTCCGTGCCGGCGATCCGATGATCGACGGCCCGATCAACCCGCACGACGTTCTGCAGGTGCTCGGCGAGAAGGAGCTGCAGCGGTACATGACCGACAAGATCCAGGAGGTCTACCGTTCGCAGTCCGTGGCGATCAACGACAAGCACATCGAGGTGATCGTGCGCCAGATGATGCGGTCGGTGAAGATCGAGGAGGTCGGGGACACCGAGTTCCTGATCGACGAGCAGGTGGACCGCTGGAAGTTCGGCGAGGAGAACGACCGCGTCGTGGCCGCGGGGGGCACCCCGGCCATCGGCCGTCCGCTGCTCCTCGGCATCACCAAGGCGTCGCTGTCGACCGACAGCTTCATCTCGGCGGCCAGCTTCCAGGAGACGACGCGGGTGCTCACCGAAGCCGCCATCAGCGGCAAGGTGGACGGGCTCCGCGGCCTGAAGGAGAACGTGATCGTGGGCCGTGTCATCCCGGCCGGGACGGGCATGGGCTACTACCACAACTTCCACATGGCCGAGGACTTCATCGAGGCCGAGCCGGAGCAGGAGGAAGAGCTCTTCTTCGAGTTCGGCGAGGAGGAGATCCGCAGCCTGCCGCAGGAGGTCCTCGAGGGCGACTAGCTCTCAGCCTCTTCTGAGATTGCAAGGGCGGCCGCGAGGCCGCCCTTTTTGTTGGACCCTGCAGTCGTACACACCATGGTAAGATGATGGCGTTGTGAGGAAAAGACACATGCGGAACCGCATCGCCTCGACCCTCCTTCTCGGCTTCTCCCTCCTGGGGGCAGCCGCCTCGGCCGACGACGTTTTCCTCAAGAACGGACGCAAGTTCGAGGGGGTCATCGCGGAGACCACCGACACCCAGGTCCGCATCCGGATGCAGGGCGGGGTGGTCAGCCTGCCCAAGAGCCAGGTGCTCCGGGTGGAGTCGAAGGACTCCGACCTCTCCGGCTATCTCAGGCGCAAGGAGGCGCTCCGGCGCAGCCCCGACGCCCGCGCGCAGGACTGGCTCGAGCTGGCCCGCTGGGCCAAGGCCCAGGGGCTGGAACAGGGCGCCCGCGAAGCCGCGCTGGCCGCGGCCGAGCTCGACCCCAAGCTGGATGGGTTGGCGACCCTCCTCCGCGCCTACAAATACACCTTCGACGAGCCGCTCGGCCGCTGGATCTCCTACGAGGAGTCCATGCGGAAGCGGGGCTTCGTGTTCACTCAGGGTGCCTGGGTCAGCCGCGAAGAGCTGGCGGAGAGGGCCCGTCTGCAGCGGGAAGCCGAGGCGCAGGTCGCCCAGATGCGTGAAGCCGCCCGCGCCGATCGCGCTGCCCGCCAGACCGAGATGCTCCTCGCCACCCAGGCCGCCCTTCTCCAGGAGACGGTCCGCGACCGCGAGCGCGAGCGGTACGTCTCGCCCTATGCGGCCTACGGCTGGCCGGTGGTCGTGGTCCCCGGCTACTTCCCGCGCCCTTCCTGCCCACACGGCGACTGCAATCCGCCGTCCGGAGGCGGCGGTGAAGGCCCCGGCCCCGGCAGCCATCACGGCGGACACACGCGCAGCAACTTCACCCGCGTCCCGGGCAGCCTGATCCCGGGCGGCGATGCGGGGCAATCGACGTTCCAGTCGCCGGATCGGTGACGACCCGGGGCGGGGGCCTCACCGCTCCCGCCCGAAATCCTGAACCCAGAGCACCGTAGCCCCGGCCGCGTTCGTCCCCACGGCGCACCCCACCCCCATCTGCGTGAATGCCGGGTTGAGCAGGTTGCCGCGATGCCCGCGGCTCTGCATCCAGGCATCCATCGCCTCCTCGACCGTGGTGTGCCCGCGGGCGATGTTCTCGGCCACCAGGAACGGCCGGTACCCGGCCTGGACCACCCGGTCGCGCGGCTGGAGCCCCTCAAGGTTCCGATGGTCGTAGAAAGAACGGGTCAGCATGTCCTCCGCGTGCTTCTGCGCCGCGGCGTTCAGCCGCGGATCAAGGACGATCGGCGGCGCTCCGGCCGCCTCCCGCCGGGCGTTGACCGTGGCGAGCATCTCCGCCCGCACCTGCTCCAGATCCGTCAGGGCAGCGGTCTGGCGCGCGAAGAACTCGCTCTCGCGCCAGGCCAGGAGGAACGTGTAGAGGGGCGTGCCCTGGAAATCCGTGATCCCGACCCCAAGCTCCTGGTAATCCGCGTCCATGACCGACTGGAAGGACGCCTGGTCCGACCCCTTCCACCAATCGACGATGACGCCGGCGTCCCCGGGTCCGGCCACGAAGCTGTGGCTCCACCCGTGGGCCTGGTAGCCCGCCCGGACGAGCTGGCGGCGGATCTCCTTCATGGCCTCGGGACCGGGGGGCTCGGTATTTCGGTTCCGGATCTCCTCGGCGCTGCGCTGCGCCACCTGGTTCAGGGGCTCGGCGAGGCGGAGAGGGGGAAGGCCGGCAACCGAGCGCTCCTGGTTGAGCCGGGCGAGGAAGCTCTGCCGCTGGAAGTAGGGGTCTTGCTGGAGCGCAAGGAGGAGGAGAAGCGGAAGCAGGGCCAACGACTGCGGCAAGGCGGGACCAGTTTACCCCGGCCTGTGGCACAATCGGTGATTCTGGTGTGTTGCAGTTTGTCATCTCAAGGGAGGCTCCGATGCTGGAATCCTTGTTCAAGAGGGTCGCCGTATTCGAAGGTCTGCCAGACGAGTGGGTTACCGAGCTCTCGGCGGCGTCCGAAGAGCGCAGCTTCGATGGAAACTCGATCGTGTTCCGCAAGGACGACCCGTGCGACGGGCTGTACGTCGTCTGCCGGGGCGGGGTCGTGGTCCGCAACGAGGTGGTCGGGCAGCCGATCGAGCGCGTGCGGGCCCTGGGCCCGGGCGACGTCTTCGGCGAGTCGGAAGCGCTCGACGCCATGCCGCGCCAGTTCTCCGCGCGCACTCTGGGCCCCACGGTGGTCTACCGCATCCCGGAAGAGCCGCTCCAGGAGCTGCTCAGAAAGCATCCCGAGATCGAGATCTCGCTGCGCGCTCCCATGCCCCGGCGGCGGATGGCGCGCATGCACGCGCTCATGGCTCCGGCGAGCCGCATGGAGCCGCGCATCTGGGTCGACCGGGACGTGCTCGTGACCCTGGATTGCGGCGAGCGGCTCGGGCTCCGGCTGGAAAACCTCTCCACCGGCGGCGCCTGCCTCAGCCCGGCTCCGACCCATTGGCGGGTGCGCAAGCCGCTGAGCTTCGTTCTCGGGACCGATTCGAAGCCGGAGCTTCTCAAGGTCTCCGGCGCTGTGCGCTGGCGTCTTGGAGGCGCGGTCGGAGTATCCTTCGACGGTGCCGGCCCGGCGCTCCGCCGGCGGATCGACGAGGCCCTGCGCGAGCTGCTGCCTCCGAGCTGAACACCGATGCGAGTCGTAGCGATCGTGAACTCCGGGGCGGGCTCGGGCAGCGCCGGGGAGATCGACGCCGAAGAGCTGCGCAGACTGTTCCAGGACGCCGGGATCGAGGCGGACGTGCGCATCGTCCCCGGCGAACAGGTCGGCGAAGTGGCGGAGGAGGCGGTACGCTCCGGGCCGCCTGGGCCGCCTGGGATTGACGCGGTGGTGGCCGGGGGCGGAGACGGAACGATCCGCGCCGTGGCCACCCGTCTGGCCGGCGGTCCGATTCCCCTGGGCGTCCTGCCGGTGGGAACGCTGAACCACTTCGCCCGCGACCTCGGCATCCCGGTCGATCTCCCAGGGGCGATCCAAGTGATCGCCGAGGGGAAGCTGCACGCCCTCGACGTGGGCGAGGTCAACGGCGAGATCTTCATCAACAACTCGGTGCTGGGCTTCTATCCGCCGGTCGTGAAGGTGCGCGACCGGGAGCGGCACGAGATGCAGCGGGGGAAGTGGGCAGCCACGATCTCGGCCGCGTTCAAGGTGCTGCCGCGCCATCCGCCGCTGCGCATCCGGGTCCGCGCGGGGGAGGACGACCTGGTGCGCGAGACGCTCTTCGCGTTCATCGGCAACAACGAGTACGAGATGAGCGCCTTCTCCTACGGAGCGCGCTCGCGGCTCGACAGCGGCAATCTCTACCTCTACATCGCGAAGTTCCAGGGCCGTCTCGGGCTCCTCGGACTCCTGTTTCTCAGCCTCTTCCGGGACGTGAAGGGCACCGACCGGCTCGACTGCCTATCCGCGCCCGAGCTGACGATCGAGATGGAGCAGCGCACGGTCCCGGTCTATCTCGACGGCGAGGTGACGGTGCTCGAGACCCCATTGCGTTACCGGAACCGGGTGCGGGATTTGCGGGTGATTCTGCCTGCGGAAGGGGAACCTTCCGCGTCTCGCGGATAGGTTTGCGCGCCTCGCGGAGAGGCTTCCGTGCCTCGCGGAGAGGCTTCCGCGAGCCGCGGAGAGGCTTTGTCGTGATACGGAGAGGCTTCCGTGTTGCGGGGAAGCCTTCTTGTGTTGCGGAGCGTCCTCCTGAGCTCGCTCTGTCTCGCTTAGCCCGCCTGCCGGACAGCCTGCGCGTCCAGAGCTGACCGGAGAGCCTGGGCCAGCCGGCCAGCCGGCCCCGTGCCCCAGTAATGCAGGAAAACGATCCGCGGCTCCTCGCCCGTCATGTGGTGATGGATCGCCACGATGTCGATTCCGCCTTTCCTGAGAGCCTTGAGCACGGCCTGGAGCTCGCTCTCCTCCATGGCAAAGTCGCCGTCCACCACCGCTTGGGAGTCGCTGCCGGCGAAGGCGGCCCAGGTGTTGACCCCCATGGCGGCGCCCACCTTCTCCCCATGCATCCTGGAAGTCTTGCCGAAGACGAAGCGAAGAACGCCGTCCTTGAAGTCGCCCTTGGCGCCGAGGACCGTCTCGACCTTGGCGGGATCGAGGGTGCCCTTCGCCGCATCGATCCGCGGAGCGGAGGCCGGCTTCATCTCCATGGCGCGAAAGACCTTCCCGACCGCCGCCGCGAGATCCTCGGCGGAGCCGTGCCCGCCGACGTGCATGAACATCACCTTGGGCTCGTCCCCGAAGAAGTGGTTGTGAAGTGCGGTCACTTCGAGGCCGTTGTCCAGGGCCACGGACATGACCGGGTTCACCTGCGGCTCGAGCAGGACCAGGTCTCCCATGACCATGGTTCCATGTTCCGTCCCCTGGAAGGCTGCCCAGGAGGTGAGGCCCTGGCGGGGGTGCAGCCGCATGCCTCCGACCCGGATGTCGACGTCGGTCCGCGGCACGCTGACCTTGAAGACTCCCTCCGCAGTGTCCATCGTCCCCTTTGCGCCGGTCAGGCGCTCGATCAGGGCGCTGTCGAGCCCGGCAGGCTTGGGCTCATTCTGGGATGACACGGGGAGAACGGTCAGCAGGCTCCAGGCGAGGGCGATCCACAGCTTCATCATCGGTGCTCCTTTCAGCCGCGTACCCGATCATAGCGGTGCATTCGCCCCATCCTTCCTTTTCTCCCGCCTGAACCGAATCGATTCCACTGAAAAGCAGTCCACCGGACTTGCCAGGGTTCTGCTCCCCTGCAGCCATTGGCGCCGCATTCGGCTCCGCTCTCGCGCGCCGTCGCCGTTTTTCTCTGGATTTCCGGGTGCGCTGAGAGCCGAAGCCGGATTTGGAGCTCTGAAAAAAAATCTAGACCTATGCGGCGCCAATTCGGCACGCTAAATTTAAATCTAGAGGTCTAGAAGGCAATTTGGCACGTCGACGGGCGTTTCAGAGGTCTGCAAGGCAATTTGGCACGTTGAATTTTTCTGCAGAGGTCTGTAGGGCGTTTTGGCACGACCGTTTTTGCTTTTAGCCCGCTTGCGGGCAATTTGGCACGTCAAAAATTTTTACAGAGGTCTGGAAGGCAATTTGGCACGTTGCGGGGAAATCCGGCGTGCTGTGGCCCGCGGTGGGCTTGGACGACCGATTCACCAGGCCGAATCGTGGCGTACTCTTCCTAAATGACTGACTAGGAGATTCCCCTTCGCATCACTCTGGCGCGCCCTCCGTCCGGAGTGGTGTTTTGTCTACAACGGGGGAGGGCAGATCTCGTCCCGCCCACGGAAGCTTCGGATGAGCAGGTCTCGTTCATCGCCTCTCCTATTCTTCGGGTGGGCGAATTCTAACTGACACTCGCCTTTTCCATGAAGACACTCTCCTGGCAGAGGTGTTTAGAGATTAGCGGAGTCTGGGTCCGGGTACTGCCTAGACGCTGTCCCCCGCCAGTCCGTAGAAGGAACATGAACCCCGAACCGGCGATGCTGGCGAATCGGCCTTTCGTCGTAGACGGCAGGGTCTGGCGACGGATCGTCATAGCCCTGTACCTGGCTTCATCCGCTGCCGCTGTGTTTCTCCGTCCCGGCGTGGAATACGATCTAGCGTGGGTTCCCGGACTGGGATGGGTGGCCAACCTCGCTATCGTCTTGGCTGCCATTGCGCTCGCGCGCACTCATGCGCCTCTGCGCCTGCAGCTTGCCTTGCCGTTCGCTGCGCCCGTGCTGCTCGTACTCCACGTGAGTATGACCACGTATTCCGGAGCATTTGCCGGATGGAACGTCCTGATGGTCGGCGTCTTGTTTGGCTGGGCCTTCTACTCATACGTTTATGGGTCTCTGATCGCCTTCGCTATTGCACTCGCGGCACTCGCGTCCCGTCGGACCAGCAGGCAACCAGACGTCGTGACTCAACGCCCGGTCGGTCCTGGCGTTCTCTTGCGCACGTTCAGCACATTGGGTTGGGTCGTGGCTGCTGCGTGGCTCTATATCCTTGGGTTTGTCTTGACCGCCAATATGTGGCCGGAGTACCGGCCTTATCTCGAAGGACCGCCATGGGGGATCTTCAAGGCGGCCACCGTGATCGGCTGGGGTCTCGCCCCGCCTTGGTTGGCAGGGGCGATCGCCCTGTTCCTGTCTTCATTCAGGCGAAAGCAGCGGCCTGCCGTTGCCGATACGGCCGTCCTGATCCTCGTAGCGTGTCTAATCGGCGTGTATTTGTTTTTCGTTTACATCGAGGATTGACTGCCTATGAACCCGGGCCCGGCAACGCAGGCGCAGCAGCCTTCTCGGTCCCTGCTTCGGACACGATTCGTATGGATTTCCGGCGGCTTCCTGGACTAGCTCCCGTTCAATCGAAATAGCCTGCCACGTCAAGGATCACGTGCACCGTGCCATTGCCGGCCACGACCGGCGAGATGGAGAGGGTGCCGTTTCGGTTGATCCGCAGGGAAAGATTGCTTGAACGGGTCTGGGCCGGGCCGAAGCTGACGGTGCTGGCCAGGGGAACCGTTTTGTCGCCCGAGTGGAGCGTGAGGTGCCCGGCCGCGGAGGGATGAGCGACGGTGACGTTGACCGCAATCGCTGCCGCGTTCGAGGGGATGCCGCAAGCGCCGTGGGCAGTCACAATCCTGGTGACGTCCGAGCTCAGGGCGGGGCCGTCCTTGATTTCGCGGGAGTCGAACAGGCGGCACGGCGCGAGTGTGTAGAAGTGGCCGAAGTCATCGTCCAGGTTGATCATGGGAACGTTTGCCGGTTGCAGGCCGTCGTAGTCCGGATCGTCGCTCACTGCCGGGCCGACGAAAATCATGTAGGCCTGAGAATAGTCCCTCACCATGTCGTCGACGCCTGTCACCGTGGCGGTGCGCGGCGTGTTCCAGGTATCCGGCGTGAAGGTGACCGAGGAGGGCGAGACCGTCCCCTCCGTCAGGACGTTGCTGTAGAGGGACAAGGTCACGTCCGCGGTCGGCTGGGTTCGCATCGTGAAGGTGAGGGTGATCGTGCTCCCGTCCTCGGAGGTGTGAGGGAAGTTGATCGGCGATACATCGATCCACGGCTCTTCCGCGGTAGAGCCCGTCGCAGCAAATCCAGTGCAAACCGCGAAGACGAGCCCCCAGACAAGGTACTTCCAGGATTGGCGAGATGGAAACATGTGGGCCGTCCTTTCTGGCGCTCGGACTGTCGAGGAATAGACTTAATCATACACCCGGCTACCAAGATAGGATCACTGCTGTGAGCCGTGAACGCCTCCGGGCCGCCATCTTCCTTCTCCTTCTCACGGGGCTGATCGCGGTGCTTGCGACGCGCGCGGTCCGCCTCGCCAGGCAGCCGGAGGAGCTCGTCAGCATTGACGAGAGGAAGTGGTTCCGCTCGTCGGGACCCGTGGCTCTGGCAGCCGAAACGTTCGAAGCGGTGAGAAGCGGTCTTCCCCCGGGCGGGGAGGTCTGGCTGACGCTTCCGCCGGCATGGGACCCCGGGTGGTGGGGCTGGATGGCCCGCTATCACCTCCCGGAGCAGCGCATCGCGGGCGTCCTGCAGCAGGCGTCGGAGGCTCCCCCGGGCGCCTGGGTCGTGGCGGTCGGCCCTGATGGAAAGGCCGTCGTCCAGCGGACGGGGCAGTCCCGATGATGTCCCTGCTGGTCCTTCTGGCCCTGCTGGTAGCGGTGGGCTTGCCGCTCGCCCTCCTCGGAATGCCGGTCGCGCCGCTCTCGGTGATCGTTCTGGCAGCGGCGCTTTTCCCTCTGGCGAGGAAAGTCCGCCTTCCCCCGGTAATCGTGGAAGAGAGCTGGCCGCGACCGGTCGTTCTCCTGGCGCGGGTCGCGCTGCTCCTCGCCGTGGCGCTGTTCCTCGCCAAGGTTGCCCTGGCGCCGCTCTGGTCCTGGGACCACTTCGCGATCTGGGGCTTGAAGAGCCGCCGGATGGTGGTCGAGGGACGGCTGGATTTGGGTTTTCTCGCCTTGCCCGGCTTCGAGTTGTCGTCGACCTACTATCCGGTCGGGCTCCCTGTGCTCTGGCGTCTGATTGCGCTCGGCGGCCTGCCCGGGACGGCGTTCTTCAAGACGGTCCACGCGCTGTTCGGCCTGGCGCTCGTCGCGGTGACCCGCCGGGGCGTCCTGCGGCTGACCCTCTCACCTGCGATGGCGGACGCCCTCGCCGCCCTGCTCGCAGCCTCGCCGCTGCTCTGGGACACGATCGCGGTCGGGCTCGCCGATCTGCCGCTGGCGCTCTGGGCCACGGCCGGAGTCGTGCTCGCCCTGGAGTCGACGGATCGGTATTCAGTGGGAGCAGCGGGGGTCTGCCTGGGCTTTCTCCCCTGGATCAAGCAGGAGGGATTGCCGCTCGCTCTTCTCGCGCTGGTCGCGGCGGCAGTTATCGTGTCGAAAGGCCGGAAGGCGCTGCTCCTCCCGGCCGGTCTCCTGATTGCCGGCGCCCTGGCGATCGGCCGGACGCTTCCCAAGGCTGGCACGGCTTTCTTCGATGGGGATTGGCAGGGGAGAGCGCTCGACCGGATCTCCCGGCCCGGGGAGATCCTGACGATGCTGGGCTCCGATCTGGTCGCGCCGGACTGGCTCGGTTTCTGGTTCCTGTTCGCCGCGGGTCTTGCGCTCGCCCTCCTGCGGCGGAATCGGACCGCTCTGCTGCTGGCCGGAGTGGTCCTCTTCCAACTCGGGCTCTATGCGGCGGTCTACTTCTGCACCTATCTGCCCGCCGCGGGTCACATCCTTTCGTCGTTCACGAGGATCACCGCGGCGCTCGTGCCGCTCGGCATCCTCATGATCGCCGTAACGGTCTCGCCGGCTGAAGCGCCTGTATCTCCAGCATCTTCCACAAAAGGAGATATATGACCAGCCCGATCAGGATGGGAACGGATCTTCGCTCGGCCGGCGTGCTTCTCGTGCTCGCGCTCCTCAATGCTGGTTGCGCGGAGCTGGACCGGAGGGCTCCGCAGGTCTGGAACACGCTCGAGCGGCCGGATGGACGAGCATCATGGATCTGTTTCACTTCGTTGGACGAAACGGTGATCTCGCCGATCACGTCCACCTTTTCCCGCGACCCCGCGGCGGGCGTGCTCGCAGGGTTTAGGACGGTTTTCTTTCCTGGCCAGCCGCCGTTCGCCTGCGATCGTCTCCGTCAGACGACGGCCCAAGGCGCCTTTCATTTCGGTGTGCGGTCGATTCCCGGGCTCGATCCGGTGTCGTACAGATCTGCCGTCCTGGAGATCGCGGGCGCTCCCATGGAGCCCGTCAGCGTAGTGTTCGGTGAACCCTGGGACCTGAGCTACGGCGAGGGTTGGCTTTCGTCGAGCACGCCCAGGGACAACTGCCAGTTCAGGCTCTCCGTGGCCGCCGTCCCCCCGGATGGGGGGACCTGGGGAGGGCCTACCGTGGCCTCCACCCCCTTGGCGGCCGGCTCCAGCACCTTTGTCGCACCGGGTGAGATGCGCTCCTTCAATGTGACGAGCGAAGTGCGGGGCTGGCTGAGCGGCGGGACGGAGACCGGGTTTGTGATCACGCCTGCCAGCTCGGCCATCAATTCCAAATCCAACAGCTCTTGCGTGGTGCTTTTCACGGCCCGGCTCCGCGTGTTCGTTAGCAGCGGAGGATAGGTCTCTGGTATAGCATCCACCACGGATGAGCGAGGTGGCAGCCGAGCGAGTGCATGAGTTGGTGGACGCCGTCTACCGTGACGAGTCGCGGCGTGTGTTCGCCACCCTCATCCGCCTGCTCGGCGACTTCGACCTTGCCGAGGAGGCGGTCCACGATGCCTTCAGGGCGGCGCTGGAGCAGTGGCCGCGCGACGGCGTGCCTGCCAATCCCCGGTCCTGGCTGGTGTCGGCCGGACGTTTCAAGGCCATCGACCGCATCCGGCGGCAGTCCCGCTTCGAGCCGCTCGAGGACAAAGCGACCGCGGCTGCCGTGGATCCCGAGGTGTGGGAGGGGGAGAGCGTCGAGGATGACCGGCTGCGGCTCGTCTTCACCTGTTGCCATCCGGCCCTGGCGCCCGACGCCCAGGTCGCCCTCACGTTGCGCGAGGTCTGCGGCCTCACGACCGAGGAGATCGCCCGCGCTTTCCTCACCCCCGCGCCCACGCTGGCTCAGCGCATCGTGCGCGCCAAGGCGAAGATCCGCGACGCGCGCATTCCTTATGAAGTGCCGTCCCAGGCCGAGCTGCCGGATCGGCTGGACAGCGTCCTGCGGGTCATCTATCTCGTCTTCAACGAGGGCTATTCGGCGTCCTCGGGCGCGTCGCTGACCCGGCACGACATGGCGGACGAGGCGATCCGCCTCGGGCGGCTCCTGCTCGAGCTGCTGCCCGAGCCCGAGGTGCAGGGGTTGCTGGCCCTGATGCTGCTCCAGGAATCCCGGCGGGCGGCGCGCACCTCGCCGACAGGAGACCTGATCCTGCTGGAGGACCAGGACCGTTCGCTGTGGAACCGCGAGCAGATCGCGGAAGCGACGGCCCTGGTGCGCCAGGCCCTGTCATCGAGAGAGATCGGATCGTACACGCTCCAGGCCGCGATCGCGGCGGTGCACGCCGAGGCACCCACCGCCGCCGCAACCGACTGGGGCCAGATCGTCGGTCTCTATGACGTGCTGGCGCAGGCGGATCCTTCGCCCGTGGTCGAGCTCAACCGTGCCGTCGGGGTGGCCATGCGCGACGGTCCCGAGGCAGGGCTGGCAATCGTCGACTCCCTCCTGGCGCAAGGTGATCTGGCCGACTACCACCTGGCGCACGCGGCGCGGGCGGAGCTGTGCCGGCGCCTGGGGAGAACGGCGGAGGCCCGAGCCTCCTATGAGCGCGCCCTGGACCTTGCGCGGCAGGAGCCGGAGCGCCGCTTCCTCGAACGGCGTCTGGCCGAGCTACCGGACTGAAAAATTCTTTTCGACCCGATGTCGATTTCGCGGACCCTCCTCCGACCAGTGAGTGGAGCCGGGAAAATCCCCGGACCGGAACCCGAAAGGAGAACGCGATGAAGACCCAGCCCTATCTGTCGTTCGAAGGCCGTTGTGAAGAAGCGATCGAGTTCTACCGCGAGGCGCTCGGCGCCGAGGTGACGGCGTTCATGCGTTTCAAGGAGATGCCCGCGTCCCAGGAGCCTCAGGATTCGGCGGAGGGCTGCGGGTCCATCGACGTGGAAAACGGCAACAAGGTGATGCACTCCAGCTTCCGGATCGGGGATCTGGAGGTGCTGGCGTCCGACGGCATGTGCTCGGGCCAGACGGGCTTCCAGGGCATCTCGCTGGCTCTCACCGTGCCGGGCGCGGCCGAGGCCGAGCGGCTGTTCAACGCGCTGGGGGACGGCGGGCAGGTGCAGATGCCGCTGACGAAGGCGTTCTTCAGCCCGAGCTTCGGCATCGTCGCGGACCGCTTCGGCGTATCCTGGATGCTCGTAGCGGAGTGAGAGGAGGACAGCCATGAAGTACCTGTGCCTCGTCTACAGCGAGGAAGGGAAGCTGGAAGCCATCGACGACCGTGAGTGCCTGGCCGTCAGCGAAGAGATTCGGAGCGGCGGCCACCGTCTGGCCGCCGAGGCCCTCCATCCCGTTCAGACTGCCACTACGGTACGCGTCCGCAATGGCAGGCTGTCGCTCACCGACGGCCCCTTTGCCGAGACCAAGGAGCAACTGGCGGGGTTCTATCTGATCGAAGCCCGGGATCTGAACGAGGCCATTCAGGTAGCCTCGAAGATCCCGCCCGCGCGCGTCGGCAGCATCGAGGTAAGGCCGGTCCGCGAGCTCAAGGCGGAGTAGAATGTAACGAGTCAATTTTCTCGAGCGCCTGCTCTCTCATGACGGGTGAAGTCACCGCTCTGCTCTATCGCCTCCGTGAGGGAGACCGCTCGGCGTTGGACCGCGTCGTCTCCGAGCTGTATGCCGAGCTGCGCCAGATCGCCCGCCGGCGGCTGCGCGGCGAGTGGGGGACCCGGGCGCTGATGACGACCGAGCTGGTACACGAGGCTTACCTGCGCCTGCTCGGCCAGCGGCAATTGGCGGTGGAGGACCGCGCCGGGTTCTTCGCCGTGGCCGCCAACACCATGCGCCGCGTGCTCGTGGACGCCGCCCGGACGGCGCAGCGGAAAAAGCGCGGCGGCGGACAGGCCGGAGGACGAGCCGATATTCCGCTGGATGAGGCGGCCTGGTTCGCGGGCGACAACGAGGCCGAGGAGATGCTGCTCCTCGATCAGGCGCTCGAGCGCCTGGGGAAGATCCATCCCCGCGGCGCGCAGGTGGTGGCCCACCGTTACTTCGCGGGTCTCGATCTGGAAGAGTCCGCCGCCCTTCTCGGAGTCTCGACCAAGACCGTCCGCCGCGACTGGATCGCGGCCCGCGCCTGGCTGCGCAAGGAGCTGTTACGCGGCCTGGCCTGAGCTGGGACGAAGTCTCAGAAACCTTTTTCGCGGCTCTCGAGCTGGCGCCCGAGGTCCGCGGCGCGTGGCTCGACGAGGCCTGTCAAGGACGGGCGGAGCTGCGGTGCGAGGTGGACGAGATGATCGCCGCCCATGAGGATCCCAGGCCGCTCGCCATCGAAGATCGACTGCTGGCGTCGGCGGCCGAGCCTGTCCATCCGATGAGGGAGCGCGTGGGGCCTTATCGCCTGGTGCGCCTGCTCGGACGCGGCGGCATGGGCGAGGTCTATCTGGCCGAGCGCGACGACGGCGAGTATCGGGGCGAGGTGGCAATCAAGCTCCTGGCCGGAGGAGGCGCCTTTGGAGGAGAGCGGGAGCGGCGCCTGCGGCAGGAGCGGCAGATCCTGGCCTCGTTGCGCCACCCGGGGATCGCCACTTTGTACGACGGCGGGATCACCGACGACGGCCAGCCCTATCTGGTCATGGAGTACGTCGACGGCCAGCCTATCGATCAGTATTGCGACGAGCACCGTCTCACCCTGCGTGAGCGGCTGGAGCTCTTCGCCAAGGTGTGCGACGCGGTGCAATACGCCCATGCCCGCCAGGTCGTGCACCGCGACCTGAAGCCTTCCAATCTCCTCGTGACCCCTGACGGAGCCAGCAAGCTTCTCGACTTCGGGATCGCCAAGCTGCTCGACGACGCTGGGGAACCCACGCGGGCAGAGGTGCGGGTCTTCACGCCGAGGCGGGCCGCTCCCGAGCAGATGCGCGGCGAGACGGTCTGCACCGCGACCGACGTCTACGCCCTGGGCGTGCTGCTCTTCGAGCTCCTCAATGGACGCCTTCCCTTCCAGGGTGACGAGGAGGGGTTGGAGGTGCCCCGCGAGCTACGCGGCGATCTCGAATCGATCCTGACCAGGGCCCTGGCGCGGAGGCCGGAGGACCGCTATGCCGCCGCGGGCTGGCTCGCTGCGGACGTCCGCCGCCATCTCGCGGGCGAGCCGGTCCAGGCCCGCCGCCAGACCTGGGCCTATCTCAGCCGCAAGCTCGTCAAGCGGCACGCCTTCTCCGTTGCCATGATGGCTCTTGCCGGGCTGGCCCTGGCGGCCATGGGCTGGTTCGCCGCGGGTCAGGCACGGCAACAGCCGCTCGGCAACCTCGCACAGGCGTACGCGTCGAACAAGCTCGGAGTGAGTCTTGCGATGCAGGGCAGGCATGGCGAGGCCGAGGCTGCCTTTCAGCGCGGTCATGACATCTTCGCCGCCCATCTGGGCGCCGGACACATCGAAACCGCCAACGCTCTGCGCAACATCGGGCGGACGCAGCTGCTCCAGGGCCGCTACGCCGAAGCCCTGGCTACGCTGCGCGGCGCCTCGGCGGTGTTTGCGTACCGTGCCCCGCCGCGCGAGCGAGCCGGGATCGGGTATCAGACGGCCAGGGCCGCGTGGCTGGCGGAGCACAGCCCGCAGGCTTTGGCCGACTTGCGCTCCGCCGCCCGGACGCTGGCCGATCTGTCCAGGGGGCCGCTCGATCCGTACCCGGCCGACGCGAGGATGGCCCTGGGCCTGACCCTCCTCGAAGCGGGACAGCCGTCGGAAGCGGCGGAGGTGCTGCAGGAGGCTTTGGACCTCCGCCTCGCGGGCGGCAAGCGGGGACCGAAGGGGATCGAGGCGCGGTGCGCGCTTCGCCTCGCCCAGGAAGCGAGCGGGGCGAAGCCTGCTGCGCGCGAGCTCCGGGCCTGCGCCGAAGCGCTCCCCGGTTGGGGGATGGCAGACCCGGAGCTCGTGGCCCGCTTGGCATCGCGCCGCTAGTGAGGCGCGCAGGGACCGTTGGTCCAGTCCGGATCGTTGCAGTTGGGGATGAAGTCGCAGTCGGCGTCCTGGAGGGCACAGGGACCGTCGCAGAGCGCCGGCCGCACCGTGCCGTTGTCGTGCCAGATCACCTGCCAATGGCCGGCATTATCCCGGGAGAACCAGCGGGTCCCGTTGTTGACGTAGTACTCCTCCCGTGACTCCTGGTTGTCGGCGATGCCGTCGCAGTCCCGGTCGGTGCACCGCCCGAGCTCCACATTGTCGCCGTCCGGCACCTCGAAGGCGCTCCCGACGCAGGGGCCCAGGGGTGTGGCGTCCATGACGTCCGGCCGGCCGTCGCCATCGGAGTCGAGGTCGAGATGGTTCGGGATGCCGTCCTGGTCGACGTCGGAAGTCCCCTCTTCGCGGGTCGGGATGCCGTCGCCGTCGTCGTCGGCATCCAGCCGGTTGATCACGCCGTCGCCGTCGGCGTCCCCGTGCTCGTCGCCGTCCTCCAGCCCGTCGCCGTCGGAGTCCGGGTTGTAGGGGTTGGACCCCCGGTTCTCCTCCCGCCAGTTGACGATGCCGTCGCCGTCGGCGTCCCCTTCCGGCCCGTCCTCGTCCTGGGAGTCGAGCCAGTTGGGGATGCCGTCCGCATCGCCGTCGGGCACCTGAAAGCTCTGGCCCGTCACGTGTGTGGTCGGGTTCACCCGGATGCTGATCGTCACCTGGACCGGCACCCCGGCGATGTTCGGAATCCTGCCGCCGAAGAACTCCGCCTTGTCGCTCTTGCCGTCGCCGTCGGAGTCGAGGTCGCGGTAGTTCGGCACGCCGTCCTCGTCGATGTCGTTCCAGCTGTTCTCGACGTCCCTCGGGTAGGAGCCGATGTCGTACTCGACCGAAGTGGGGATGCCGTCGCCGTCGTCGTCCGCGTCGTCGAAGTCGGGCAGGCCGTCGCCGTCCGTGTCGCGAGCGGTGGTGCAGGGCAGGTCGACCTCGTCTTCGTCGTACACCCCGTCGCCGTCGGTGTCGGAATCTTCGGGGTCGCTCCCCAGGCAGTCCTCCTCGGCATTGGTCAGGCCGTCGTTGTCCGGGTCGCCGAACGGTCCGTCCTCCTCGTCGGCGTCGAGATGCTCGGGGATGCTGTCGCCGTCGTCGTCCGAGTAGTTGGGAGAGATCTCGTCCAGGGTCGGTTCGCCGTCGCCGTCGTCGTCCGGATCGCGGTAGTCCGGCACGCCGTCGCCGTCGGTGTCCCCCGTCCCTTCATAGGCCGTATGGATGCCGTCGCCGTCGTCGTCCACGTCCCGGCAGTCGCCGATGCCGTCGCCGTCCGTATCGACGAACGCCCCGCCGGGGCACTCGATGGAGTCGATGACGCCGTCGCCGTCGGTGTCGATCTGCACTTGCCCGAAGGCGGCAGGGGTGAGAAGAAGGGTGAGCGCCAGGCCGGCCAGACCGTAGGCGATACCGGCGAAAAGCGCGCGAAAAGGTTTTTGCTCCGTGTTCATGCAACCTCCCTGTCGGATGTTTGTCGGATGTCCAGTTGTATGGCGACAATCCGGGCTGGGAGTGGACATCGGCCGCTGAAGGTGCGATGGCACCGGGCTTGCTATGCTCTGCGGCGCCCGAATGGAGAGCCATGCATGCAGAAAGGTACCAACACCGGCCCTGCCCCCGCGGACGTCGATGAAATCGTTCACGAACGGGAGGTCCTAGAAACGATCATCCGGATCGGACAGCTTCTATCCGCGGAGCTCGACCAGCAGCGGCTCGTCCAAGCCGTGACCGATGCCGCGACCGAGCTGACCGGCGCCCAGTTCGGCTCTTTCTTCTACAACGTCTACGAGGCGAGCGGCGGCTCCTACATGCTGTATACGCTGTCGGGAGTGGACCGCCAGGCCTTTGCGAACTTTCCCATGCCGCGCGCCACGGCTCTCTTCGGGCCGACGTTCCGCGGCGAGAAGACCATCCGTATCGACGATGTGAAGAAGGATGCGCGCCATGGCAAGAACGCGCCCCATCATGGCTTGCCCCCGGGCCATCTGCCAGTGACCAGCTACCTCGCGGTCCCCGTGATATCCCGCTCCGGCGAGGTGATCGGCGGGCTATTCTTCGGCCATCCCGAGGCCGGCATGTTCACGTTGCGCCACGAGCGCATCGTCGAAGGGCTCGCTGCGCAGACGGCGATCGCCATGGACAACGCCCGGCTCTACAGCAGCGCTCAATCGAGCATCCAGGAGCGCGAGGAGCTGCTGGCCAGCGAGCAGGAGGCGCGAAGAGAGGCCGAGCTGGCGAGCAGGGCCAAGGATGAGTTCCTTGGCATGCTGTCGCACGAGCTGCGCACTCCTCTCAATGCGATTCTCGGCTGGACCCGGATGCTGAGCTCCGGGCAGCTCGATGCGGAGACCTCCGCACGCGCCATCGAGACCATCGAGCGCAGCGCCAGGTCGCAATCGCGGCTGATCGACGACATGCTGGACGTCTCGCGGATCATCTCCGGCAAGCTCCGTCTGGACGTCCAGCCCGTGGACCTGTCGGCCGTGGTCAACGCCGCAGTCGACACTTCACGTCCGGCAGCCGATGCGAAGGACATCCGCATTCAGATGGTGATGGATTTTGGCGCGGGGCCGGTCCTCGGCGATCCCGTGCGCTTGCAGCAGGTGGTCTGGAACCTTCTGTCCAATGCCATCAAGTTCACGCCCAAGCATGGGCGCGTCCAGATCCAGCTTGCGCGGATCAACTCGCACGTCGAGCTCACGGTGAGCGACACGGGACCGGGCATCGACGAGGATTTCCTGCCGTTCGTCTTCGAGCGCTTCCGCCAGGCCGACAGCTCCGCCAGCCGCCAGTACGGAGGGTTGGGGCTGGGCCTTGCCATCGTGCGCCACCTGGTGGAGCTGCACGGCGGAACGATCGAGGCCCAGAATCGGGCGGACGAGCCGGGAGCCGTCTTTTCAGTGGCGCTGCCGGTGATGGCCGTCCGCAAGGTTGGCCACCTCGGTCCGCCGGAGCTGGAGCGTGTCCAGCCCGCGGTGAGCAGCACCCTTCCGTTCAAGAATCCGCCGGCTCTCCGCGGCATCAGGGTGCTCGCCGTCGACGACGAGGCCGATGCGCGGCATCTGCTCAAAGCCGTGCTGGAACAGTGCGGGGCCGAGGTGAGGACCTGCGCCTCGGTCGCGGAGGCGATCTCCGCGCTGCAGGAATACAGGCCTGACGTTCTCGTCTCCGACATTGGAATGCCGGAGCAGGACGGTTACTCCCTGATCAAAAAAGTGAGAGCGTTGAACGCCGAGAGCGGGGGACGCACTCCCGCCGTCGCGCTGACCGCGTACGCCAGGGTCGAAGATCGTTTGCAGGCCCTTTCGGCGGGCTACAACATGCACGTTTCCAAGCCGGTGGAGCCCACCGAGCTGGCCGTGGTGATCGCCAGCCTCGCCAATCGCAGCGGCTAGGCCGGGGGCTTGCCGTACGGCGTGACGAAATCCCTTGGAACCACCGGCGCGTTCCTGTCGTCGCCAGGCTCCCGCACGGCCGGCAGGGATGCCCCGCGGGATCCACGGGCCACGCGTAGGTTTTGAATTCCATCGGAGCTCCGACCAGGCGGTCGAAAGTATCCGTCACCGGCTCGCCCGTCGCGCGGCTCAGAGCTCCGAGGGCGAGGTTCGGATCTATGCTGCAGTAGACGCCCTTCTCTCCAGGCTGCCGGTCCAGCGGGAGCCTCAGCGTGTAGCGGTAGTAGTCCGGCTCGTCGCTCTGATCGAGCATGGCGTCCTCGTTGCCGGGAGCGTCCGGATTAGGCGCCCCCGTTCATGATCTTGTAGACCGGCGTGGACAATTCGAGCGGCGCGCCCGCGTTGATCGCGGCGCCCACGAGCGTCGCCGTCAGGCTCTTGGCGGCCGAGCGCGACTCGTGCAGCTTGTCGCGGTGCTCGCCGTGGAAATACTCTTCCAGCACGCGTGACTACAGTTGTCGTCAAGAACAAAGGAGAGAGCGATGTCGAGAACGACGGTGTTTGTGGCCTTGGCTGTTTACGATCACAGGCTGACGGATTGACCGTTCTGTTGTAGCATGCCGCCATGCCCGAAACTCGCCATGTGACCCCCCAAACCGGCGACATCCTTCTGCTCGTCGGCACCATGAAAGGGGCCTTCCTCCTGCGCTCCGGCCCGGCGCGCGGAACGTGGGAGATGGGAGGCCCGTACTTCCCCGGCAGCGCCGTCTATGCCATGGCTTACGACGGCCGCGACGGGCGGCAGCGCATCTGGGCCGGCCCGCACAGCATGCATTGGGGCGGACTGCTGCGGTCGAGCGACGACTTCGGCCGGAGCTGGACGAATCCCGAGGAAGCGAACGTGAAGTTCCCGGAGGGGACCGGGTCGGCGCTGAAACAGATCTGGCAGATCGTCCCCGGCCGTGACACGGAGCCCGGCACGCTCTACTGCGGTGTCGAGCCGGCGGCCCTGTTCGTCTCGAACGACGCCGGCGACACGTGGCGTCTGCAGGAAGGGCTCTGGAACCATCCGCAGAGACCGCAGTGGCAGCCGGGCGGAGGCGGGCTCTGCCTGCACACGATCCTTCTCGATCCTGCCGATCCCGCTCGAATCCGCGTCGCGGTCTCGACTGGAGGCATGTACGTCACCGAGGACGGCGGCTCGACCTGGCGGCCCTCGAACCAGGGAGTGAGCGCCGTTTTCCTCCCGAACAAGTTTCCGGAGTTCGGCCAGTGCGTCCACAAGGTCGTGCAGTCGAAGCGGCAGCCCGAGCGGATGTTCCTGCAGAACCACTGGGGCCTCTTCCGCAGCGACGACCGCGGCGAGAGCTGGACCGACATCGCCAATGGAGTGCCTTCGGACTTCGGCTTCTGCCTGGCCATCCATCCGGATGATCCGGACTGCGCCTGGATCGTGCCGGTCGAATCGGACCAGTTCCGCTGCACGCCCGAAGGGAAGCTCCGCGTCTTCCGCACGCGGGACGCCGGCCGGAGCTGGGAGGCGATGACGGAGGGCCTGCCGCAGAACGACGCTTACGAGACCGTGCTCCGCGATGCGATGGCCGTCGATCCGCTCTCTCCGACGGGGGTCTACTTCGGGACGCGGAGTGGAAAGCTATATGGATCGGCCGACGAAGGGGATAGCTGGTCCGAGCTGATCGACGGGCTCCCGCCGGTCGTCTCGGTCAAGGTGGTCCGGATCTGATGTCGCTCACGTTCATGATTCCCGGGCCGCTGCGAGAGTTGGCCGGGGATCGTGGAGAGGTCCGCGTCGAAGGAATGGCCGGCTCGGTGGGGGAGGCGCTGTCGCTCCTCTGGGCCTCCTGTCCCGCGGTCCGCGACCGTGTGCTGACCGAGTTGGGAGAAGTGCGGCCGCACGTCAACATCTTCGTGGATGGTCTGAACATCCGCGACTCCGGTGGGCTCTCCGCGACGGTGCGCGATGGTGCGGAGATCTACATCCTGCCCGCGGTGAGCGGCGGGTAAGCGCGTTTTCCCTGGGAGCGCCGGCGTCTCGCCGGCGCTCCCAGGGAATGCTTTAACATTCGCCCCACACGTGGCACGGGCAGTTACCCGGACGACCTGCCCAAGCCGTCCGGGCAAGACCAAGGGGGGACGTAATAATCCCCGTCCCCCCGCCATGCAACTTCAACGGAAATAAGGCGCCACGTTCCCCGCGATCGTCTTGAACTCCTCGTCCGTCAGCGGCACCGTCGTGCGAAAGGTCAGCCAGGATTGGCGCGCCGCCGGAGGAGCGGAATCGGTTCCGTACAGGATGCGGTTGAGCCCGACCTGCCGCATGCGCTCGGCGAGGTTCTGCAGGGCTTCTTTTGATTGGCCGTCGGCCACGGTCGCGATGTCGAAGTAGAGGTTCTTCGTCCGCGGGTCGTTGGCCACAATGGCGTTGGCGAAAACCTCCAGGGCTTTGTCGGTGTAGCCCGGCCCTCCCCCTCCACCGGCCAGGTGCGCGATCTGGACGGGAATGTCGGGCGCCGCCGGCAGGATCTGGTTCAGGAAGATCTCGGCCTCCTCTCGCCCATATTCCGGATCCGTCCACAGGTGAGCGGCGATGGCCAGCCGGTGCTCGTTTGCCGCGGCGAAGACCCGGCGCACTTTCTCGACATGCTCCGGATTGTGCACGTCCACCCACGAGTTGCCGAAGTGAAGCTTCAGGCCCTTGACGTGGGGGAGCTTCGCGCAGCGTTCGATTTCCTGGAGAGCGTAGTCCTTCAGCGGATTGAAGCCGCAGAAGGCGATCAGGCGGTCGGGGAAGCGGGCCGCCTGCTGGGCGGTCCAATCGTTCTCCTCCCGGACTTTCGCATACTCGTCCTGGCTCGGAGTGTCCGGGTTTCCGAACCAGTAGGCGACGGAGAGCACCGTCGCGCGCTGGATGCCGGCATCGTCGAGTTGCTCGATGAGCTGCTCGGCCAGGATCGGCGTCCCGACCCGGGGACCCGGAAACGTGGGGGTTTCGGCCGCGATCCGCCACGCGCCGTCAGCTCCCTTCTGCAACGAAAGCAGGACGTGTCCGAAGTACCGGATGGAGCCGTCCTCGAGCGGGCGGGTGAAATAACCGGCGATGTATGCGGTGGAGCCCTTGACGGCGTAGGCGACCGGGGTCACGCGGTGAGGCTTGGAGAAGGTTCCTGCCAGGTATTCCGTGACCTTGTCACGGCCACGAATCCAGCGCGGCTCGTGCGTATCGAGAACGATGCTGTCTTCGGTGAAGAGACGGGCCAGGGCCGCCTTGTCGTTCCAACCCTTCTCCCTTTCGCGGAGGAGGCGCTCGAGGTCTTCCGGCAGCTCGATGGCCGGGAGCAGCGGATCGTTGGCCAGCTTCGCGGAGGCCGGACTGCGCAGGTGTGCGTGATGGTCGGCCACAGGGGTGATGGACGAAATACTGGACGCGCCTTCGGCCAGAGTTGCCATCGCCATGATGGCAAATACCAGGAATCGTTTCACGATCAGCTCCTTTTAACGGAAGTACGGCGCTACGTTTCCTGCGATCGTTTTGAACTCTTCGTCCGTGAGCGGCACCGTCATCCGGAAGTTCAGCCAGGACTGGCGCGCCGCCGGGGGACCGAGGTCGGTGCCGTACAGCACTCGGCCGGGCCCGATCTGCCGGATGCGCTCGGCGAACTTCTGCAGCACTTCCTTGGACTGGCCGTCGGCCACGGTCGCGACATCGAAGTAAAGGTTTTTCGTTCTTGGATCACCGGCGGCGATGGCTTCCGCGTAGACCTCCAGGGCCTCGTCGGTATAACCGGGACCGCCTCCGGCGAAGTGCGCGATCTGGACCGGGATGTCCGGCGCGGCCGGCAGGATCTGGCTCAGGAAGGCCTCGGCGTGCTTGCGTCCGTAGTCCTTTTCCAGAGTCCACAGGTGGACGACGATCGCCAGGCGGCGCTCGTTGATTGCGGCGAAGACCCGGCGGACTTTCTCCACGTGCTCCGGATTCAGCACCTCTACCCCCGAGTTGCCGAAGTGCAGCTTGATGCCTTTGACGTGAGGGAGCTTCGCGCAGCGATCGATCTCCGCAAGAGCGTAGTCTTTCAAGGGGTTGAAGCTGCAGAAAGCGACCAGGCGGTCGGGGACGCGCGAGACTTCCTTGACCGTCCAGTCATTCTCCGCCTTGACGTTCTCGTACTCGTCGCCGCCGATCTTCCGCATCAGGGGGCTGCCGTGCCAGTAGGCGGACGAAAGCACCGCTCCGCGCTTGATGCCTGCCTCGTCCAACTGCGCGACGAGCTGCTCGGCCGTGCTCGGCTCGCGGAGCTGGGGCCCCGGAAACGTGGGATATTCGGCCGCGATCCGCCAGGCGCCGTCGTCGCCTTTCCGCAAAGTGAAGAGACCCTGCCCGAAGTGCTTGGCGGCGTCTCCTTCACCGCGGGTGAAATAAACGGCGATGTGGCCGGATCTGCCATCCACTCCGTAGGCGATCGGGGTTATCCGAAAAGGCCGGGCGAAGTTTTCGGCCATGAAGGTGGTGACCTCGTCGCGGCCCTTGATCCAGCGGGTTTCACGGACATCGAAGATCAGGCTGTCGTCCGTGTAGAGAGCGGTGAGGGCCGCCTTGTCGTTCCAACCTTTCTCTTTTGCGCGGAGCAGGCGGGCAAGGTCCTCGGGCAGGGCAATCTCCGGAAGAGGCGGATTATTGACCAGCTTCACGGCGGTCGGGCTCATCAGGTGAGTATGGTGGTCAGCCGCCGGCTGCTGCGCAGCCGCGGACAGGGTTGCCAACGCCACCGCCGCTACAATGAGAAATCTTTTCATGGGTTCGTTCCTCTCAGTCGTAACGCAGCGCGATCAGCGGGGTCACTCGCGTGGCCCGCCGCGCGGGGAGATAGCAGGCGATCAGGGAGACGAAGGTGAGAAGCAGGGCGATGGCCGCGAACGTTGCCGGGTCTGTCGAGCCCACCCCGAAAAGAAGGCCCGACATGACGCGCGTCAGCGCGAGCGCGCCGGCGAGGCCGGTGGCGATGCCGATCGCGGTGAGGAGGAGCCCCTGCCTCAGGATGAGCATCAGGACCTGGCCCGGCTGCGCGCCGAGCGCCATCCTGAGCCCGATCTCGCGGGTCCTCAGGGTCACCGAATAGTTCATGACGCCGAAGATGCCGATCGCGGCCAGCAGCGTCGCCAGACCCGCGAAGAGCCCGAGCAGCAGGGTATTGAAGCGGGCGCGGCCCACCGTGGTCGCCATCACCTCGTCCATCGTCCGCACGTCGGAGACCGGCTGGTCCGGGTCGATCTCGCGCAGCGCCTTCCGCGCCGCGGGAGCGATCTGCACGGGATCTCCGTCGGTGCGGAGGACGAGGGTCATGAACGGATAGATGAGATCCGGAATCGGCATGTAGACGGTCGGGTACGCTTCGTCCACGAGGCTCTCGTACCGGACGTCGCCGACGATGCCGATGATTTCCGTGGGCACGGGCTCGGCGGACATCGGGACCGTGATGCGCTTCCCGATCGGATCTTCTCCGGGGAAGTGCTGCCGGGCCATCGACTCGCTGATGAGGACGACGTGCCTGGCCTCGGCGATCTCGGAGTCGGTGAAGCCGCGGCCGCGCAGGAGCGGGATGCCCATCGTGCGGAAATAGTTGGCGTCGGTCACGCGGACATCAGTGGAGGGGCCCTCGCCGTCCGGCGGCGTGGGACGGCCCTCGACGGTATAACTGGTCCTGGCGCCGAGCCCGCCGTAGAGCGGCAGGTAGTTGACCATCCCGGCGTCGAGGACTCCGGGGAGAGCCCGGAGGCGCTCCCCTACTTGGCCGTAGAAGGCGACCATCTGCTGGTTTTCCGTGTACTTGGCGCCCGGCAGGCGCATCACCATGGTCAGCACCTTGTCCTGCTTGAAGCCGGGATCGATCCCCTGCAGGCGGAGGAAGCTCTTGATCAGCAGCCCCGCGCCCGCCAGGAGCACGAGCGCCAGCGCAATCTCCGCGATGACGAGGGCTCCGCGGAGGCGGTTGCTCCGGGCGCTGTGCCCCCCGGCGCCCTTCCCGCCTTCCTTGAGCGCATCGCCGAGGTTCAGGCGCGTCGCCTCGAGGGCGGGCGCCAGGCCGAAGAGGAGGCCGGTCACCAGAGACACCACCACGGTCAGGGCGAGCACCTGAAAGTTCAGGCCGACACCCTGGAGATTGACCATGTCGCTCGGGCTGATCGCCACGAGCGCCCGGATGCCCCAGGCCCCGAGCAGCAGGCCGAGCGCGCAGCCCAGGGCCGCGAGCAGCAGGCTCTCCGTGAGGAGTTGCCGGATTACCCGGACCCGGCCTGCGCCGAGCGCTGTCCGCAGCACGATTTCCTTCTCCCGGGCCGCGGCGCGGGAGAGCAGGAGGTTGACGACGTTGGCGCATGCGATCAGCAGCACGAATCCGACCGCCCCGAAAAGGATAAGCAGCGCGGGCCGGACCTCGCCGACGAACTGCTCGCGCAGCGGGATGACTTCCGCGCGGGTCCCCTTGTTGTACTTCGGCGAATCCTGCTCGAGGCGGGCATGGATGGTTTTCATCCCTGCTTCAGCCTGCGTGATGGAGGCGCCGGGCTTGAGGCGCGCCACGGCCGAGAGGGACCGGCCCCGCGAGTAGGGCTCTTCCGCGGGCAGTGTCAGCGCCACCCAGATCTCGGGAGGTCTCGTGACATTGGAAATCTGCCGGAGGTGCCACTGGAAGCCGGGAGGGAGGACTCCGACCACGGTGGAGGGCGAGCCGTTGAGCATGATGGGCCTGCCGACAATCCCACGGTCGCCGCCAAATCGTCTCAGCCAGAAGTCGTGGCTCAGGACGGCTACGTCGGGCGCGTCGGGAAGGGCGTCCTCCGGTTTCAAGGCCCGGCCGAGGACCGGCTTGACGCCCAGGACCCGGAACAGCTCGGGGGTGGCGAGCTGAACGGGGACCTCTTCGGGCTCGCCGCCGCCGCCGGTCAGGTTGAAGCGCCGGTCGGTGAACGCCGCCATGCTCTCGAAGACCGTGCCCTGCTCGCGCCAGCTTCGGAAGTTGGCGGCCGAAGTCGGGTTCTGGTGTGTGCCCTCCGGGGAGATCTCCCACAGCATGACGATCCGCTCCGCGCCCGGGTAGGGCAGGGGGTTGAGGAGCAGCTCGTTGACGACGGAGAAGATGGCCGTGTTCGCCCCGATCCCCAGGCCGAGGGTGAGCACGGCGACCGCCGTAAAACCCTTGTGCCCGGCGAGGAGCCTCGCGCCGTAGCGGACGTCTTGCAGAAAGGTTTCGATCATCCCTCCGCCCCGCACCTCCCAGGCCCTTTCCCTGGTCTTGTCGAGGTTGCCGAAGCTCCGGAGAGCGGCGCGGCGCGCCTCCTCGGGCGGCATGCCCCGTTCGACGTTCTCCTCCGCCATCATCTGAAGATGGAGGCGCATCTCCTCGTCGATATCCCCGATGACCGCCTCGCGCCGGAGCAAGCCGCGCACGCGTGCCGAAATCAATTTGAGAAAACTCATCGGTCGTACCTCAGGGCGGCCAGCGGGTCCACTCGCGTGGCCCGCCGAGCCGGGATGTAACAGGCGATCAGGGACACGAGCGTGAGAAGCAGCACGATGGCCGCGAACGTCGCCGGGTCCGTGGAGCCCACGCCGAAAAGGAGGCCCGACATGACGCGCGTCAAAGCGAGCGCGCCGGCCAGGCCGATTCCGACACCGATCGAAGTGAGAAGGAAGCCTTGCTTCAGGATGAGCCTCAGGACTTCGCGCGGCTGCGCGCCGAGCGCGATCCGCAGCCCGATCTCACGGGTCCGCAGAGTCACCGAGTAATTCATCACGCCGAAGATGCCGATCGCCGAGAGCAGCGTCGCCAATCCCGCGAAGAGCCCGAGCAGCAAGGTATTGAAACGGGCGCGGCTCAGGGTGTCAGCCATGACCTTGTTCATCGTCCGCACGGCGGAGACGGGCTGGTTGGGATCGATCGCGCGCAGCGTGCGCCTCACCGAGGGCGCCATGTCCGCGGGGTCACCCGTGGTGCGGATGACGAAAGTCATGAACGAGAAGACGACCTCCGGGAGCGGCATGTAGACGGCCGGCAGCCTCTCTTCGAGAAGGCTCTCGTGCTTGACGTCGCCGACGATGCCGACGATCTCGGTCGGCACCGGCTCGAAGGCCATGTTGACCGTGATGCGCTTCCCGATGGGGTTTTCTCCGGGGAAGTGCTGCCGGGCCATGGCCTCGTTGACGAGCACGACGTGCCTCGCCTCGCCGGCTTCGAAGTCCGTGAAGTTGCGGCCGCGCAGCAAGGGGATGCCCATGGCGGGGAAATAGCCCGGATCGACGATGCGCACCTCGGTGGCGGGGGCCTCCCCGGGCGCCGGCGCGGGCCGGCCTTCGACGGTGAAATCGGTCCCGGTGCCCTGGCCGCCATAGAACGGCAGGTAGTTCACGATCCCGACGGCCCGGACGCCGGGGAGCGCGCCGATGCGTTGCGTGGCCGCGCGGAAGAAGGCGACGATCTGCCGGTCATCCTGATATTTCTCGCCCGCCAGCGGCACCACCAGGGTCAGCACGTTGTCCGCCTCGAACCCGGGGTCGACCGCCTGCAGGCGGGCGAAGCTCTTCACCAGCAGGCCCGCGCCGGCCAGGAGCACGAGCGCCAGCGCGACCTCCGCGACGACGAGAGCGCTCCGCATACGCTTGCCGCGGGCGCTCTGCCCTCCGGCGCCCTTGCCACCCTCCTTGAGCGACTCGTTGAGGTCCAGGCGGGTAGCCTCGAGCGCGGGCGCCAGGCCGAAGACGATCCCGGTGACGAGCGAGACCGCCACCGTCAGGACGAGCACCGGCAGGTCGAGGCCAACCCCCTGGAGGTTGACGAGGTCGCGCGGGCTGATCGCCGCGAGCGCCCGCACGCCCCACCCGGCGATCACCAGGCCCAGCAGGCAGCCGAGGCCGGCGAGCAGCAGGCTCTCGGTGAGGAGCTGCCGCACGACGCGAAGGCGGCCCGCGCCGAGCGCCGTCCGGAGCACGATCTCCTTCTCCCGGGCCGCGGCGCGGGAGAGCAGCAGGTTGGCGACGTTCGCGCATGCGATCAGCAGCACGAAGCCGACGGCGCCGAGAAGGATCAGGAGCGCGGGCCTGACGTTGCCCACGAACTGCTCGCGCAGCGGGAGGATCTGCGCGTTCCAATTTTTGTTGGTATCGGGGAAATCCCGTTCGAAGCGGGCCCGGATGGCCTTCACCTCGGCCTCGGCCTCCGCGTAGGAGACGCCGGGCTTCAGGCGCCCGACCACCGAGAGGAACCGGCCGCTCGCCGCGGGCCCTTCGGTCGGGAGCGTGATCGCCAGCCAGATGTCCGCGGGCCGGCCCGAAACGGACCTGTGCCGGATGTGCCACTGAAAGCCCGGCGGAAGCACGCCGACCACGGTAGTGGGCCTGCCGTTGAGCAGGATCGATCTGCCGATGGCCTGCGGATCGCCTGCGAGCCGCCTCTGCCAGAAGCCATGGCTCACGACGGCCACGTTGGGTGCATCCGGGAGGGCGTCCTCCGGCCGCAGGTCCCGGCCGAGGATCGGCTTGACGCCGAGGACCCGGAACAGCTCGGGGGTGGCGAGCTGGATCGGGACCTCCTCCGGCTCGCCGCCCGAATGGCGATCACCGGTCAGGTTGACGCGCTGGTCCGTGAACGCCGCCAGGCTCTCGAAGACCGAGCTCTGCTCGCGCCAGCCGCGGAAGTTCGAGGACGAGGTATTGTTCTGTTCCCTCCCCTCCGGGTTGACCTCCCACAGCATGACGATCCGCTCCGCGCCGGGGAAGGGGAGCGGGCGCAGCAGCAACTCGTTGACCACGGAGAAGATGGCCGTGTTCGCGCCGATCCCCAGGCCCAGGGTGAGCACCGCGACCGCCGTGAAGCCCCTGTGCCTGGCGAGGAGCCTCGCGCCATACCGAACATCTTGCAGGAATGCCTCGATCACCCCGCCGCCGCGCACCTCCCAGGCCCTTTCCCTGTTCTTGTCGAGGTTGCCGAAGCTCCGGAGCGCGGCGCGGCGCGCCTCCTCGGGCGGCATCCCCCGCTCGACGTTCTCCTCCATGACCATCTGGAGATGGAGGCGCATCTCCTCGTCGATGTCGCCGATGACCGCCTCGCGCTGGAGCAGGCCATGCAGGCGTGCCGAGATCGTTTTGAAAAGACTCATACGATCTCCTCAGGTGGCCTGCCGCATCTTGGCAATGGCGAGGACCAGGCGATCCCAGCTCGCCTCCTCGGCTTCGAGCTGAGCCCTGCCGTCCCTGGTGAGCGTGTAGAACTTGGCGCGGCGGCCCGTATCGTTCACGTCCCACTTCGAAGAGACCCAGCCCTGCTGCTCGATCCGGTAGAGCGCCGGGTAGAGCGAGCCCTGCTCCACGTCCAGCATCTCGTCGGACATCTGGCGGATGCGCTGGATGATGCCGTAGCCGTGCAGTGGGCCGAGGGAGACGGCCTTCAGGATGAGCATGTCGAGCGTGCCCTGCAGAAGGTCCGCTTTCTTGTCCGTTTTCTGTCGCGTCACTCGTCTGGCCTCCAGGCTGAAAGGTGATACCTAGAACGACAAAGCAATGTTAGGGAGCCGATGCCTAGAATGTCAAGGCTTGTTCGGCTGCAACCTTCGGGCGGGTTCTGCGTACGCGCGCGGGGATTCTGGCGGTATAGCGCTCAGGAGCAATCTCGGGGACGCGGAGACCGCCTCCCCGAGCGTTACGGCTCACGCGTCATCAGGCGGCGGCGGTTTCCTCGTTCAAGGTCTGGATCTGGCTGGGGAGGCTGCCGGCCGCGAGCAGGGGGTACGGCGCCGCCGTCGGCAGCGTCACCGAATTCACGACCATGTAGTCGGCGTAGCTCCATTTCACCTGGCCGATGGCGACGCCGATCGCGGAGCCGGCGAGGGAGTTGGCCTTGCCTGTGAACGCAGCGCCGATGCTGGCGAGGATTGCCTCGGCCAACGCGATGAAGAGCGTTACGATCGGTAAGATCGGCAAAAGGAGCCATTGCACCCATGACAGCCACCAGGGCAGCGAGAGCGTCACCTTGACGTCGGGCTGGCCCTGCACCACCAGGCTCAGCGTCTGGCTGCCGTCCGTCGTCACGAGGCCGACCTGGAAGGCCAACGTCGCCGACGCGGTCATGTCCATGTTGATGACCCACACCGTCTGGGTTCCTTTTAACGAAAACTGGAAGGCGCCGTTGCTGGTGCTGAGATTCAGGTTCGTGATGTTGATGCTGTGGCCGTCGCTGGAATAGGGGATTTCGCCGGTGTTGGTGATGGTCTCGGGCGCCGTCGTGCTGGCGGTGAGGGACTGCGTGCCGAGCGCCGTCTCGAGCGCCGGCAGCAGGATCTCGCTCATCAGGATGTTGTTCGAGATGGCCACCGAGGCCGTCGACCCCGACGGGATGAGCCCCGGGTTGAGATCGAAGCTCCCCTCCTGGGTGCTGATGGTCTGGATCAGCACGGCGAACGGGGTCTGGTCCGGGGCGTCCTCGTTCAGGTTGAAGGTGTAGAAGAGCTGCGAGGGTATCAGCGCCGGGTAATTGGAGAGCCCGCCGACGTTCACCGTCGCAATGACGACGTTCTTGCCGTTCGGCCCCACCCAGAGTTGCAGCGCGTTCAGCAGCGTCAACTCGAGGAAGGTGAGCTCCCCCGGCTTGATCCCAGAAGGCGGGTTGTTGATCGTGATTCCGTGGAAGGCGTCCTTGTTCATGAAATCGATGGTGAGGTCGTAGTTCGTCCCGCTCGTCGGCTGGAGCTCCGACTTCACGTACGAGAGCGCCATGTTGATCTGCAACTGCACGCCGTCGATGTCGATCTTGTGGTCGATGGGGAGCGTGAGCGTGCCCGTGTCGACGGAGATCAACACTCCCACGACCGTCTGGCCCTGGTTTAGCGCCTGGATCTGCAGCGCGCCGAAGGTGCAGTCGAGCTTGACGTTTAGGTGGCTGTCCCCGATCGGGAAGCTCTTATCGATCGAGATCGGCTCCTGCCGCTTCGCGTAGAGCTTGGCGATCGCCGTGTTGATCGTCCCCTGGGTCGTCGCGGCGACGATGTCCCACCCGGTGTCGCTCATGACGCCCTCCCGCGCTGGGCTTCGCGCTCCGACAACGCCCGCAACCGGGTCGCCGCTTCCGCCGGCAGCCCGCAGATGGAATCCAGCGTGCCGATGGGGTCGGCGAGGTAGGCGGCCCCGTTCTCGGGGCGCTCGCGGAGGAACCGGAACAAGCGGTCTTCGCACCGCAGCAGCTCCGGCAAGAGCGCGCGCACCTCGTCGGCGAGGTCCGGGCGTTCCGCTTCGAGCCGCGCCATCACCGGGTCCGACACGCGCGACGGCGGCCGCATCGGGTCGGTGCCACGGATCTCGACGGTGACGTGGTCGACGCGCACCTCGCCGGACTCGCTCCGAACCGGCAAGGGCATCTGGATCCGCGCTACTGGAATGGGACCTCGCATGGGAATGCTCCTTTCTTGCGAATGCGGTGACACCGCTGATCGTTGGCCTGCATACCTCTGTCATACGGGTAGTGGGATCAGGTGGCGAGTTATCCCACGGCCACGAAAGAAGCCCTCGGCCCCCGCTTGGCCGGCCACCTACGAACCTTTCGTGGTGCCCTGCGTACCACTTCCCATGCTGAGGCTCCTCGGCGCGGGTGAAAGGGGATTGACGATGAAGTTGAAGACGCTGGTGTGCATGGCCTTTCTCCTCTGCGGGACGACCGCTGCCAGCAGCAAGAAGCTCGCGCTCTCCCCCTGCAATGCCGGCAATACCGGCGATACTCCGGGGCTTCCGGCCGACGCCCTGTGCGGAACGTATGAAGTGTTCGAAAACCGCGCGGCGCACAGCGGGCGCAAGATCCCGCTTCGAGTCGCGCTCGTCCCTGCCAACGCGCCAGAGAAAGAACCCGATGCGATCGTCTATTTCGCCGGCGGTCCCGGGGAGAGCGCCGTCGATTCCGGAAGCTGGCTCACGGACCTGATCCGCGCCCAGGGATCCCAGACTCGAGACCTGCTCCTCGTCGACCTGCGGGGCACCGGGAAGTCCGCTCCTCTCGACTGCCCCTCCCTCACTGGGCCGCAAAGCGTCCAGGGCTTCCTCGACGACTTCATGCCCGTCGAAGGGGTCCGCTCCTGCCGCGAGCAGCTGAGCCGGACGGCCGACCTGACCCAGTACACGAGCGAGATCGCGGTGGACGACGTCGACGAGGTGCGGGCGGCGCTCGGCTACGAAAAGCTGAACGTCGTCGGCGCCTCCTACGGCACGCGCACCGCCCAGATCTACATGCGCCGCCATCCCTCGCGGGTGCGCACCGCGACCCTCTTCGTCACCGTGCCGAACGACGCGCGCACGCCGCTCGACTTCGCCCGGAGCGCGCAAAACGCCCTCGACGGATTGATCGCGGAATGCACCGGGGACGCCGCCTGCCGCAAGGCGTTCCCGCGGCTGAGGGAAGAGATCGATCAAATTTTGAAGCAGACGGAAAAAGAGCCCGTCCGCGTGAATGTGATCGATCCCGGCACGGGCCGGCCTCTCGAAGTGCGGCTCAATCGCGACGGCCTGGCGCAGACGCTGCGCTACATGCTCTACAACACGGACCGGGCGGCGCAGCTGCCGCTCTTCGTCCACCTCGCGGCCCGGGGCGATTTCAGGCCGCTGGCCGAGACCGCCCGCGCCTGGGGCGACTACCCCTGGTCCGACGGCTACTTCCTCGCCATCACCTGCGCCGAGGACGTTCCCTTCATTCGCGAGGAAGAGATCCCGGCCGCGGTCGCCGGCACCTTCCTGGGCGACTTCCGGATCCGCCGTCAACAGGCCGCGTGCAACGCATGGTCCCCGGCGCGGCTCGGCCCCGAATTCCTGACCCCGACCGTCTCCGACACGCCCACGCTGCTCCTCGCGGGAGAGCGCGACCCCGTGACCCCGCCACGCTACACCGAGGCGGTGCTCCGCCACCTGCGCAACGGCATCCAGGTGGTCATCCCCGACGGCGCGCATAGCAACGGCGGCATGAAGGGGAGCGGCGATTGCGAGTGGCGGATGATGATGAAGCTGATCGAAGCCGGCACGACCGAGGGTTTCGACAGCTCCTGCGCGGCCCGCATGGAGCGCCCCGCCTTCGCGCTCGGCATGGCTCCCGAGATGACCCTCGCCGCAGCCGACCTGGAACGCCTGGCCGGCACCTATCGCGAGAGCAAGGGGGGCTTCGAGGCGCGCCTGGAGGTGTTCGGCGGCAACCGCCTGCGGGCGCGCTACTCGGACGGGACCGCCGACCTTTTCGTCCCGACCTCCCCGACCCGCTTCCGCACGGCCAGCGACGGTTACAACCTCGTCTTCCGGATGGAACGAGGCCGCGTCGTCGGCATGACGATGGAGCAGGCGGGGCAACCCGCGGGAGGAGAGATGAAGCGGGTGCCCGCTCACGACCCGAGCATCGCACTCTCTCCCTGTGACGCGCAGAGGCTTCCGACCGACGCCCTCTGCGGCACTTATGAAGTGTTCGAGAACCGCGCGGCGCGCAGCGGACGCAAGATCCCGCTCCGGATCGCGGTGATCCCGGCCAACGTGTCAAAAAAAGAGCCGGATGCGATCACTTATTTCGCCGGCGGTCCCGGCGAGAGCGCCGTCATGGACGGAATCTGGATCGCGGAAGCGATCCGCGCCCGGGGGCCCCAGACGCGCGACCTGCTCCTCGTCGACCTCCGCGGTACCGGGGGATCCGCGCCCCTCGAATGCCCCGAGCTCGACGGCAGCCAGAGCATCCAGGGTTTCCTCGACGACTACATGCCCGTCGAGCAAGTCCGCTCCTGCCGCGAGCGGCTGAGCCGGACGGCCGACCTCAGCCAGTACACGAGCGAGATCGCCGTCGATGACTTCGACGAGGTGCGGGCGGCGCTCGGCTACGAAAAGCTGAACCTCATCGGCCCCTCCTACGGCTCGCGCACCGCCCAGGTCTACATGCGCCGCCACCCCTCGCGAGTGCGCACGGCCACCCTCCTCGGCACCCTCCCGAACGATGCGCGAATCCCGCTCGATTTCGCCCGGAGCGCGCAGAACGCCCTCGACGGGCTGATCGCCGAATGCGCGGGAGACGCCGCTTGCCGGGAGGCCTTTCCCCGGCTGCGCGAAGAGATCGCCGAGATCCTGCGGCGGGTCGAGAAGGAGCCCGTCCGCGTCGAGCTGACCGATCCCGACACGGGCGAGCCCCTTGAGCTGCGGCTCGGCCGCAACGGCTTGGCGCAGACGCTGCGCTACATGCTCTACAACACGAACCGGGTCTCTCAGCTGCCGCTCTTCGTCCACCTTGCTGCCCGGGGCGACTTCAGGCCGCTGGCCGAGAATGCCCGCCTCTTCGGCACCTTCCTCTGGGCCGACGGCTATGCCTTCGCGATCGCCTGCGCCGAGGACGTCGCCTTCATCCGCGAAGAAGAGATCCCGGCCGCCGTGGCCGGAACCTTCCTCGGCGACTTCCGAATCCGCCGGCAGCAGGCCGCCTGCAACGCCTGGTCCGCCGCCCGGCTCAGCCCGGACCTCCTCGCCCCGACCGTCTCCGACGCGCCCACGCTGCTCATCGCGGGGGAGCGCGACCCCGTGAACCCGCCGAGCTATGCGGAACAGGTCCTCCGCCACCTCCGGCGCGGCCTCCTGGTCGTCATCCCGGACGGAGCGCACGTCAACGGCGGCATGAAAAATCGGGAATGCCAGGACGACCTGATGGCGAGGTTCATCGAAGCGGGCTCGACCGAAAAGCTCGACATTTCCTGTGTCGCCCGGATGGAGCGTCCCGCCTTCGCGCTCAGCCTTGGAGAGCCCGAGGTCACCCTCGCCGCGGCCGACCTGGAGCCCCTGACCGGCACCTATCGCGAGAGCAGCGGCTACGAGGCGCGCCTGGACGTGATCGGCGGGAACCGCCTGCGGGCACGTTACTCGGATGGGAGCGCCGATGTCCTGGTCGCGACCTCCGCCACCCGCTTCCGGGCGGCCAGCGGCGGTTACTCCCTCGTCTTCCGCATGGAAGGAGGCCGGGCCGCCGCCGTGACCTTCGACCAATCGGGACAGCCCCTGGGAGGAGAGATGCAGCGGGTGCCCTGAAACCTCCCCCGCGGGCCCCTCGTAGGGCCGCGCAGGAGGAGAGGCCCATGACCATCAAGATACTCCGGAACACCTGCCTGGCCCTGCTGTTGGCCGCGACCGGTTTGAACGCTCAAAAGGCGGGCCCGGTAGCCACGAAAGAGCTTTTCAATGAGATCGCCGCCCAGGACAAGATGCTCTTCGATGCCGTCTTCAACACCTGCGATGTCAAGACGCTCGCGACCCTCGTGACCGACGACTTCGAGATGTTCCACGACAAGGGAGGGCTGACCGCGACCTCCGGAGCCCAGTTCGTGGAGGCCATCCGGGGGATGTGCGAGAGGCAGAAGACGGGCGAGGACTACCGGGCGAGACGGGAACTGGTTGAAGGCAGCCTGGAAGTCTATCCCCTCAACAACTACGGGGCGGTCGAGGTGGGAGTCCACCGCTTCTACAAGCTAACGGAAGGCCAGCCGGAAAAGTTGGTTGAGATCTCCAAGTTCACTCAGGTCTGGAAGAAGGAAGCCAGCGGCTGGAAGCTCGCGCGCGTGGTGAGCTACGACCACAAGCTGACGGAGTGAACGGCGCCAAAATGAAAAACGGCGCGCGAGGATGACTTCGAGGCCATTGAAATGCCTTCGAGCGCGTCCGGATTCAATATATTGGAGCCGGAATGAGATCGGACGTCTTCGAAATGAAAACGGGCGCGTAAAAATGAAAAACGGCGCGCCCGAATTCAATTCGGACGCCTCGGGTTTGACTTTGGCTCCAATAGATTGGAACCTGACGCGTCCTGTTCCAATCTAATGGAGTCAAAGTCAGTTCGAGTCCACTAGATTGGAATCTGGCGTGCTGTTTTCCAATCTGACGGAGCCGAAGTCTTTCCGGGCGCGCTGCTCTCCAATCTAATGGAGCCGAAGTCTTTCCGAAGACGTCAGATTCAAATCTGAAGCGCCGGAAGCCTTGTCCGATGCGCCGAAAGTCTCGTCGGGCGCGTCGAAATCGAATCCAACGCGCTCGAAGAGATCTTGAACGGGCTGAAAGCCAATCTTATGCGTCGAAAGCCTATCCTGTTCTCCTGAGAAGCGTTGCGAGCCGTGCGATGAGCTCTGCGGTGACCCGGTCCTCCTCGCAGGCGCGCTGGAAGCTGGAAGAGGACGAGGGCGGCGGTGGCCTCGCGATAGATCTCCTGGGCCGAGAAGACCTAGATAGGTTCCTGCCGAGTGTAGAAAAAAACTAGCAGACCTTCCCTTTCTTCTCTCGCAGATCGGTACTACAGCGTCTTTCGCGTGGCTTTTGCCCCATCTGCCGTGCTGAATCGGCCTTGATGCAGCTCCTGCAAGGCAGTCGGGGGGGCTCTTTTTCGGCATCTGGACACACCTCTCCC
>DATLNC010000300.1:0-18137 GCA_035536935.1 Thermoanaerobaculia bacterium | reverse complement strand
TTGAGCACGGCGATGAGATCGAGCCGGTCGAGCTGGCGGCGCACCGCGAGCCCCGAGACCAGCGAAGCGAAGACGACCGTCAGGCCCGCCGCGGCGAACGCCTGGCGGGTCATCACGGTCGGGAAACGGTACAGCTCAGTGGAGAACGACTGCAGGGTGAGCGATGCCAGCGCCCAGCCGAGCGCGAAGCCCACCGGCAGCGAGAGCAGCGTCACGATGGTCAGCTCGCCCAGAAAAATGTAGGAAATTTCGGAGCGCCGGAAACCGAGCACCCGCAGGCTCGCCAGCTCGCGGCTGCGCTCCGAGAGCGAGATGCGGGCGCTGTTGTACACCACCCCGAACGCGATGATGGTCGCGAACAGGGTGAAGAAGAAGATCATCACGCCGAGGTTCTTGGCGATGCTCTCCTGGAAGCTCTGCACCGCGGCCGCCTTGCGGCCCACCGCCGCCACGCGCGGCGTCTCCTTGAGCCGGCGGTAGAGCTCGTCCGCCCGGGAGGGCTCCACCTGCAGGTAGGCGCCCGAGATCGACTGGCCGTCCATCAACCGGTGCACCGCGTCGATCCGCAGGTAGGCGAAGGTGCCCATGTACTGATCCACCACTTGCACGACCCGCATGCGGCGCACCGGCCGCGCCCCCTCCAGCACCTCCACGATCAGCTCGTCCCCCGGACCGGCATCCAACAGATCGGCGAGAGACACGGAGAGCACGATACCCTCCTCCGGCAGCTGGACGACGTTGTGCCGCGTGTCGACGACGCGGTTCAGGCGGGGCTCCGCGATCAGACCCTGGATGGCGATCTGACGCGAGAGGTGGCCGTGGCGCACCCGCGCCGACACGGAGCGGAACGGCTCGGCATAGGCCACCCCGGGGAGCCGCGACAGCTCGTGGAGCGCCTGGACCGAGGCCGGCTCGGTGAAGGTCACGGTCGCATCCTGGCGCTCGATCACGGAGAACTGGTCGCTCATGAGGACCTCGACCGCGTCGCCGAGCGACCTGCCCATGATGACCAGGGAGCAGCCGGCCGCGATGCCGCCCACGGCGACCAGGGTGCGCACCGGGCGGCGAGACATGTTGCGCAGGATCATTCGGGATGGTGCCGACAAAAACCGCCGGAGGCCGAGCCGCTCCAGCAGGGTCTCGCGGTAGTCGGCCGGCGCCTCGGGGCGCATGGCCTCGGCCGGAGGCAGTGCCGCGACCCGCCGCACCGTCGCGAGCACCCCGGCCAGGGCGGCGGCCAGGGCCACGGCGACGGCTTGAAGGACGCGGGACGGGGCGAGGTCGTAGCGCAGCACCGGGAACTGGAACGTCTCCGTGTACAGCTTCGTGACCTCGACCCCCAGCCATGCCCCCGCCACGGTGCCGATCAGGCTCCCCACGGCGGCGACGATCAGGCCGAGCTTCGCGTAGTGGAGGCCGAGCGTCCGGTTCGAGTAGCCGTTCGCCTTGAGCGCGGCGATCTGCTCCCGCTGCACGGCCACGATCCGGGCCAGAACCACGTTCAGGAGGAAGGCCGCAATCAGCAGGAAGAGCAGCGGCAGGGTGTTGCCCATGTTGCGGAGCTGCTCCAGCTCGTTGGAGAGGAACCAGTGGGAGATCTGCAGGGAGCGCGGCACCGCGCCCAGCCCACCGTAAGGCTCGAGCAGATGGTCGAGCCGGGCGATGACCTCCTTGTCCGAGGCGCCGGGCACGAGCGTCAGGGCCACGTCGTTGAAGCTGCCCTCGAGGTCGAAGGCGGCGGCGAGCGCCTTGCGCTCCATCCAGAGGATGCCGAAGCGCTTGGGGTCCGGCATCAGGTCGCCGGGCCGGATGGCGTAGATGTACTCGGGCGTCAGGCCGACGCCCACGACCCGGAGCTTCCGCCGGGTGCCGTTGCGGACGGCGGTCCGGCTCCCCCCCGGCTCCAGCCCGTGGGCCCGGGCACACGACTCGCTGGCCACCACCTCGTCGGGACGGCCCGGGGCGATCCACCGGCCGCGGCGGAGGAAGACGTCGTTGAGCCGCGGCCTCCCACCGGCGGGCACGGAGATCAGCCGGCCCATGGCGGGCTCGTCCATCCCCGGCATGTCGAGCGTGACGCCGGCCACCACCCGGGTTTCCATCCGAGCCACGCCCGGGATGGCGGCGATGCGCGGAGCCAGGCTCTCCGGCGCCCGCTTGGCCGAGGCGAAGACTTCGGCGAAACGCTGCTCGCCGTAGTAGGTGCTCAGGGTAATGCTCAGGGAGTCGAACGTGCTGCGGTACATGACGAACATGCAGATGCCCGAGCCGATCACGCAGGCGATCGCTACGGCCTGGCCCTTGATCCGCCAGAGGTCGCGGAGCAGCTTGCGGTCAATGGCCGAGATCAATTGTTCCCCTTTACCAGCAACTACCAGCTCAGTTCGTTCGGGCGGACCCGCTTCGTGTTGCGGCGGTCGTCCGCGATGCGGCCGTCGGCCATGGACACCACCCGGTCGGACATGTCGGCGATGGCGGCGTTGTGGGTGATCACGACGACCGAGGTGCCCAGCTCGCGGCCGACCGTATCGATCGCCTCCAGCACCACAATGCCGGTGGAAATATCGAGGGCGCCCGTGGGCTCGTCGCAGAGCAGCACGTCCGGCCGCTTGGCAATGGCGCGGGCGATGGCGACGCGCTGCTGCTGGCCGCCGGAGAGTTGGGCCGGGAAGTGGTCCATGCGGTCCCCGAGCCCCACCATTTTGAGCGCCTCCTCGGGCGTCATGGGGTCGTCGGTGATCTCGGTGACCAGGGCGACGTTCTCGCGCGCGGTGAGGCTCGGGATCAGGTTGTAGAACTGGAAGACGAACCCCACGTGGTGCCGGCGGTAGAGGGTCAAGTGGCTCTCGTCCGCGGCGGTCAGGTCCTCGCCGCGGTAGCGCACGCGTCCGGCGGTGGGCACGTCAAGGCCGCCGAGGATGTTGAGCAGCGTGGACTTGCCGCTGCCCGACGGGCCCAACAGCACGAGCAGCTCCCCTTCCTGGAGAGCGAGGTCGATGCCGCGCAGCGCATGGACCTCGACCTCGCCCATGCGGTAGACCTTGGTGATCCCCTCGGCCTCGAAGACGGGGGTGCCGTTCGTCGGGTTCAAGCGGCCATCATACCGCCAAGCTTCCATGGCTTCATGGCGATTGATCAATCTAATTTCCTGCCTGAGGGGATTGCGCACCACAGGGCGTTCCCTTTGATGACACCAAACCGGACGGCGGCTGATGAAACGTTTTCCCGATCTCGACCGCCAAAAGAGAAAAAGGAGGATGAGAGTCATGTCTACCCCGACTACGGTCAAGTTCCAGATCGCGGTGCCTTCGACGAGTGGGAACGGCGGCGCGGAGAAGGTCTATACCCTGACCCTGTCGCTCCAGGTCGAGGGGTGCAGCGAGGGCGAGATCAAGGTGATGCCGGTCCTCTCGGCTGAGAGCGGTGACCCGGAAGTGGTGCTGCCTTCGGGCAATGTGCCGCTGATCCAGGATCCTCCCAAGCCCAACTGAGCCTGCTCGGAGCGGGCGGGCCGCACGGTCCCGCCCGCTAATTTCAAAGGTATATAATCTGCTCATCTCTTGATGACCAGATACCAACCGGCCCTCTCTTCTCTTACGGCGTTGATCCTTGCGGTCCCCGTCCTGGCCGGGGCCACATCCTTCCCGGAGCTCGCGGCATGCGAGCGGAAGCTCGCGCTGGCACTGGGCCAGGAGGAGCCCGCCCGATGCTTCTATGACCTGGCGACAGGCAGCGGGCCGTCTCGGATTGCGGCCGCCAACCGGCTGCAGCAGTTGATCGAAAAACATCCTGAAAGTCCCTGGTTCCCGATCTATCTCGGCAAGGTCAAGCAGGCCGGCGATCTCGCGGATTTGAAGAAGGCGGAATCGTTATACCTCCTGGGTGCCCGGCTGGCCGTCGAACAGGGACTGGCGGAAGCGGAGTTCAACGCACGATGGGGCCTCTGCCGCATCCTGCGCAACGCGGGACGCTTCGACGAGGAAGAAGCCGAGATGGAGCGGGCTGCAGAGGCCGCCAGGGCTTCTCGGCTGCCGGTTCTTCGGCTCCGGTCGGAGATCCTCCAGTCGCTGCACTGGAATGCCAAGGGCGAGTTCGAGCAGGCCTATGTGGCCCTGAGCGGAATTCGAGCCCAGATCGAGGCCCGCAATTCCTATCCCCTGCTCCGCGAGTGCCTCGTGCCGCTTTCCAAGGCCGCCCAGGAGACCGGTCGATTTCACGACGCGCTCCATGCCTACAGGCAGCTGGCCGAGAGCGCCGCCGTGGCCGGCGACCTGCCCTGGGTAGCGCAGGCACGGTTCGGCATGGCGAGCGTGCGCTTCTATGAATCCGCTGAGGTTCCGAGCCCGGCCGGCCGCAAGGAGGTACTGGAGCTGGCGCGCAGGGCGTTGGCGGCGGCACGCGCCTCGGGAAGGCCATCCAGCGAGACGCAAGCCCTCTGGATGCTCGGCTTCCTGGAAGGCGACGGTCCGGCGAGAGGGCATCTGGAACGCTGTTTCGAGGTTGCAGCCACCCCGGGCGAGAAGAGCTCGTGCCGCAGCGCTCTGGCACGGCTACTGGCGAGCTCCGATCCGCGAAGGGCGGAGGCATCCAGTCGCGAAGCCATCGAGCTGGCCGAGCTGTCCGGCAATGTCCAGGTGCTGACCGCAGCGTGGAGCAACCGCATGCGGGTGAGTTGGGATCTGAACAGCCGAGAGAGGGCGCTGCGGGATGCCTGGGCGGCCCTCGATGCGATTGAAGCGCTCCGTAACCAGCAGGCAGGAGAGTCCGGCCAGCCCGGATTGTTTTCCACCTGGGCCGAGGACTACTACTGGCTTTCGGGTCAGCTCCACCAGATCGGACAGGTGGAGCGCGCCTTCGAAATCATCGAGCGCATGCGCTCGCGGACGCTGATCGACACCCTCGGCCTCTCCCGCCCGGGCCCGCACCGTCAGGCCGGCTTCGCCTCCCTGGAGCAGGTGCGTGGAGCGGTCGCACGCGACGAAGCCCTGGTCTCTTTCCAGGTCGCGCCCTGGAAGGACCTCGCCGGCGACTTCGGCGGAGGCTCCTGGCTTCTCGTCTCCACCCGGGGGGCCACCCGGGTCTACCGTCTCCCCGATCGGATCTGGGTACGGCAGGCCGCGAACACTTTCACCGGCATGTTCACCGCACGGAACGGCTCGGAGGCCCAGACCGCCGCGAAGCTCTACGAGGAGCTCCTGGCGCCCGCCCTCGCCGAGCTGCCGGGAGAAGTCCGGCGGCTCGTCATCGTTCCGGACGACTTCCTCCACCGTCTCCCGTTCGCAGCCCTGGCCACCCGTTACGAGGTCACCCTGGCTCCTTCGGCCACCCTGTGGCTGCACTGGCGCGAGGCGCGGCCGGTCCCGGCGGTCACGAGGGCACTGGTGCTGGCCGACCCTGTCGCCCTGGCCAACTTCGGGCCGCTTCCCTCCGCGCGCACTGAGGGGAAGGCGGTGAGGAGACATCTCGGCGGAGGCGAGCTGCTCGTAGGAGAGGAGGCCTCGGAGGCTTACATCAAGAGGAATGCGGCCGGTCCGTTCGGGCTCTTCCACTTCGCCGCGCACGCCGTCACGGACGAGGTCAACCCGGACCGGTCGGCCATCTATCTGAGCCCCGGCAACGGCAAGGAAGACGGCGTGCTCCACGTCCGGGAGATCGTGGATCTGGATCTGGACGGCCGTATCGTGGTGCTCTCCACTTGCGAAAGCGCCTCGGGAGAAATCCTGCGCGGCGAGGGAGTGATGGGACTTGCCCGGGCCTTCTTCCAGGCCGGAGCCCACACGGTCGTGGCAAGCCTCTGGCCTCTCCGAGACGACGACGGTGCCGCCCTCTTCGACCGCTTCTACCTCCATTTAAGCCAGGGAAAGAGCGTGGCCGCCGCTCTCCAGGCTGCCCAGCGCGACCGCATGAACGACGGCGCCCCGGCTGAGGCCTGGGCCGGCGTGGTGGTCCTTGGCGATGGCGACCGCGTGCCCGTGCCAGGAGGGAGGAGGCCCGAGCCGGTCCAGTGGATCCTCGGACTGATCGCCGCTCTTCTCTTGGCTTATGGTGCGCGCCGAGCCCTCCAGCGCCGGACGACGATCGCGTAGATCAGCACGTTGAGCCCGATCACGATCCCGCCAAGGATGTACTGGACATCCCGCGTGAGAGCCTCGGGGTAGAGGACAGGGAGGACGTAGTGTTCCACGAAGCCGCCGGCATAACCCGCCTCCCCTCCCAGGCGGCGCAGGCGGATTTCCAATGGGGTCAAGGGGCAGATGCCGCCCACGAATTCGATACCGGCTCCCCAGAGGGCCGCGGGCAGGTGGAACCAGGCCGCCCGCGGCCAGCGCAGGGCGAAAAGACCGCCCAGCACCACGAAAAGGACGAAGCCGAAGTGGAGGACGACGACGGCGTCGGCCAGAGCCCGGTAGAACACTACTTGGGTCCCAGCTCCTCCCGGCGGAGGGTCAGGTCATCCACCCGGTTGAGGTCCACCTCGACTCCAATACCGGGCTTGTCGACCGGGACATCCATCCAGCCCTCACGGTCCATGGTCCACTCGGGGATCACGACGTCCTTCTCCCAGTAGCGCTCACTGGGAGAGAGATCTCCGGGAAGCGTGAAGTTCGGCAGCGAGGCCAGGGCCACGTTGTGCGCCCTTCCCACCCCGCTCTCGAGCATGCCGCCGCACCAGACCGGAATGCCATGCGCGGCGCAGAGGTCGTGGATCGCCTTCGAGGCGCGGAAGCCCCCCACCCGGCCGGGCTTGATGTTGATGATCCGGCCGCTCCCCAGGTCGATCATGTCCTGCGCGCGGTCGAGGCTGGTGATCGACTCGTCCAGGCAGATCGGGGTCTTCAACCGCCGCTGCAGATCCGCATGGCGCAGGATGTCGTCCCAGGCGAGCGGCTGCTCGATCATCATGAGGCCGAGGCCGTCGAGCTCCTGCAGGCTGGGCACGTGGTCCAGGGTGTAGGCGTTGTTGGCGTCGGCCATGAGCGGAGCATCGGGGCCGAGAGCCTCGCGCACGGCGCGGACGTACTCCACGTCCTGCCCCGGCTTGATCTTGATCTTAACCTTCTTGTAGCCGCGCTCCAATGCCGTACGGGCCCTCTCCACCAGCGCCTCCGGGCTCTTCTGAATACCCAGGGAGATCCCGACCTGTATGCGGTCGCGCGTGCCTCCCAGCTTGCGGGCGAGGGATATCCCCTCGCCCCGGGCCGCCAGGTCCCAGGCCGCCATCTCGATCGCCGCCTTGGCCATGTTGCTGCCGCGGAAGTTCTCGTCCAGGGCGGGCTGGATCTCCTCGGGGCTGGCGAAGTCGCGGCCGAGCACCCGGGGCGCCACGTACTCGCGGATCGCCACCCAGGCGAGGTCGATCGTCTCGGGCCCGTAGTTCGGCTGCTCGCCGGCCACGCACTCGCTCCAGGCTTCGATGCCGTCGGCGGAGCGGACCTGGAGGAGGAAGATCCGGCGGTGGGTCACCGTACCGGAGGAGATCTGGAACGGCTCCTTGAGCGCGAGTTGGATCTCGCGCAGCGTAATGCTCTCGATTCTCATCTATCTAGACACTCCGTAGAAACACCGCTCGCCTACGCGGTAGAAATCCTCGATCCTCCAGCCGCCGCCCAGGTAGTGCTCGAAGGCCCGCCGGATCGAGGCGCGGTAGGCGAGGGCACGCTCCAGGTCCTCCGCCTTCAGGGCCTGGATGTTGGCAGGGATCTCGACGCCGACCCGAGGTGCATCGGGCAGCGGCCCGTCCTCTCCGGGGCTGACAATAGAGGCATCCCGGAAGCGGCAGCGGACCTCCTCCGGGTCCGGCGGCCCCTCGGACAGGCGGCGCACGACCCGGTCGCTCGCTATGTGCCAGGCCACGATGAAGCGGTCGGTCCCGATGCCCTTGGCGAGCTCGCTCCCGAACTCCCCTTCGTACATGTCGCGGACATATTCGGCAGGCACGGCTCCGAGATGGTTCAGGTTGAGATGGGCGTTGCGCGCCTCCAGGGGATCGTAGGTCCACTCCACCCGCTCGACGCCCATGGGAAGCAGCAGCTCGCGCTGGTAGAGCTTGAGGCGCGTGCCGAGACCCAGGTCGCGCGCCTCGGGGTCCACCGCCAGCATGTGGGACCAGTGGAAGACCTCTCTGTTGCGCACGCCGGTCAGCCCGTAGACGAAGCCGAGGATGCGGCCGTCGGCAGCGAACGCCCCGGCCGAGATCCCGCCAGCCTTCTGGGTGATCTTGAGGATGCTCATGGGCACCGCGTCTGAAAAGTCGCGTCCCCAGGTCTTCCGCTGCAGCTCGATGCAGGCGAGGTAGTCCTCCTCGCTGGAGAGAGGGCGGAAGGTGATTCCGTCGTGGCCGGGCATGGCAGGCGGGATCTTGTCATATGGTTGCCGCGGATGGACCCGCTTCCTCCTCCCATGCCGCAGATACCGCCCGCGCGCATCGACTTCCGGCGCTATCGCAAGGTGCGGAGGTTCGTAACCCGGACCTTCATCCACGTCCTGTGGTGGGACATGTTCCTGAACGTGCCGGGGTTGCGCCGCTTCCGCCCTCCCGCGGTGGGACGCTGGTCGCGCATCGCCCGCCGCTATCGCCACCTGGCAGGCGAGATGGGCGGCGTCCTCATCAAGCTCGGCCAGTTCCTATCCGTGCGCGTCGACCTGCTCCCCGCAGAGGTGACGCGGGAGCTCGCGGGCCTCCAGGACGAGGTCCCCCCCGAGCGGTTCGAGGACATCGTCCGTCAGATCGAGAGCGACTTCGGGCGCCCGCTCCTCGAGGTCTTCTCCTGGGTCTCCCCCGAGCCCGTGGGCGCCGCTTCCCTCGCCCAGGTCCACCCCGCCCGTCTGCTTTCCGGCGAGCCCGTGGTGGTCAAGGTGCTGCGGCCCGGGATCGACGTCCTGGTCGAAACGGACCTCGCGGCGGCCAGGCTCGCGTTCCGGCTGCTCAAGGTCTCCCGCAAGCTGCGCCGCCGGGTGGACCTCGGCCGCCTCGCCGAGGAGATTACCGTCACGACCCGCCGCGAGCTCGACCTCGCCAACGAGGGGCGCAACGCCGAGCGCTTCGCCCAGGATTTCGCGGACGACCCGCGGGTGGCGATCCCCCGCGTGGTCTGGAGCGCGAGCGCCCGCCGCACCCTGACCCTGGAAAACGTTGGCTACCTGAAGATCGCCGACCTGGCTGCGATCGAGCGCGCCGGCATCTCCCGCCCCGAGGTGGCGAGGGTCCTTTATAGGATTTACATGCAGCAGATCTTCGTGCACCACTTCGTGCACTCCGATCCCCACCCCGGCAATCTGTTCGTCAGGCCGCTCCCTCTGCCGGGAGAGGCGCCGATCGGCCCGGGTGACCCCGTGCCCGAGAGTACAGACCGGCCTTTCCAGATCGTATTCGTAGACTTCGGGATGGTGGCGGCGATCCCCGATCACCTGCAGGGGGCGCTCCGGGAGTACGCCATCGCCTTGGGGACCCGTGACGCGTCGCGGCTGGTGCAGTCCTACGTCAGCGCCGGGGTTCTCCTGCCCGGGGCCGACCTCGTGCGGCTGGAGGAGATCCACGAGGAGCTGTTCCGGCGTTTCTGGGGGGTGAGCATAGGCAGCCTGCGCGACGTGGCGTTCTCCGAGGCGGGCTACTTTTTCCGGGAGTACCGGGATCTTCTCTACGAAATTCCTTTCCAGGTGCAGGTGGACCTGCTCTTCGCGTCGCGCGCTGTGGGCCTGCTGGCCGGGATGACCACGCAGCTCGACCCGGAGTTCGATCCCTGGGCCGAGACCGTGCCTTTCGCCGAGCGCCTGGCCCGCGAGGAGCTGCGCCTCGGCTGGCGGGAGCTCCTGGGCGCCGGCACCATCCAGTTGCAGGCCTTGCTTGGACTGCCGAGCCGGTTCGGCTCCCTGATCTCGCGCATCGAGCGCGGTACCCTGACGGTGCAGTCGACCCTCGCCCCCGAGGCGCGCAAGACGATCCAGCGCCTGGACCGGTCCATCCGGCGCGCCTCCTGGATGATCGCCGCGTCCGCGCTCCTGATCTCGGGCGTCATGCTGCGGATCGACCGCCCCGAAGAGCCCGCGGGCCGCTGGCTGCTGGCGCTCTCCGCCCTGACGTTCCTGTGGGGCGTGCTCGCCCGCAGGTAGAATTGGCATCTATTCTGCACGAGAAATGATGTCGAGGGTGCGACGCGTGGGCCGGTATCGGGCGGGCGAGTGACAGCACCAGCACGCACGTTGCACCCTCCACTTCCAAAATCTCATGGGCCAGCCGACGAAGATCGCCAGACCCGCCAAGCGGGCCGTCGTTTCCCTATGCCTGCTGTTCTTCCTATTCGCCTGCGGCACCGAGACTCAGCCCCGGCTGACCGACGCCGGTCCGCGTCCCGCCAAGATCACCTCGCGCAGCACCGAGCGCCTGGGTGCGAGCGGCGCCCTGCTGGTGGCCACGGGCCGGCAGTCCTTCGAAGGGGCGCTGCCGGTGCGTTGCGCCGTCCACGAGGAGACCGGCCTGCAAGTGAATCTGCGCACCGGGGATCCCGACCTGCCAGCCGTGGCCGTGAGAGTCGACGAGATCTCCGATATCCGCGGAGGTGGTCCCTATCGGGGGGAGCTGTTCGTGACAGGCCGGAGCCGCACCGGCGCGTTGGCCAGTTCGACCGGCCAGGTCTCCCTGGAACTGGAGGACGGCGGATCCGCGAGTGGGCCAATTGTCCTGAAAGGCTCGTTTGACGGCACCTATGAAGGTATGGCTGGCAAAGGATCCGTCGAGGGCAGGTTCCGGGGCTGCTCGCTCCCTGCGCTCTCCCGTTGACGGCCGAAGCGGTCGGGCGTACCCTGTTGTCGGCTGGGCTCTTACCTTCGCTTCGGGAAAAATCTCGCTTTTGCCGACTTCCGGCACCTTGTATTAGGTAGAGCATTTCGTACTGTGGGCGCCGGTGCCATGAGGGCTCCGGACTTCTCCCCTGGATCACGGAGGACGCATGCTTCGCAACATGATTCGTCGCAGTGGGATGCTGGTTCTGGTGCTTGCGCTCGCACTGGCCGGTACTGCGCCGGCGGCTGCCCTGGACTTTGGCGGACGGAATCTCGACGGATGGAACACGGTTTTGAACTGGCTGACCGATGTGTTCGGGTGGGGCGACGAGGCGGCCGGGAACTCCGGCGGGTTCACCGCGGTCTATGAGATGGAAGGCGCCGGATTGGACCCCTGGGGTCAGCCAACGGCAACGATCTGCCGGACCTGTGGAGGGACCGGAGCCGAGCACTAGGGCCGGCTCTGAAAACCCTGGGGCTGGATTTCCGTATAGGTCTGTGAAAGAATTGCGGTGCACATAAATTGCGCAGACATCGGAGGGAACGATGAGCGATCGTCACCCGACCCATGAGATCTTGGAGAGCTTCTCGAACGGCAGTCTCTCGTCTCATGTGGCCCGAGCGGTAGTTGCCCACCTGGTCGGTGGGTGTTCCCAGTGCCAGGAAAGCGTGGCACTGATGACGGGGCCGTTGTTCTCGCCGATTCCCGAGGAGGTCGAGATCTCCGCCGAGATGGATGCGGCGTACGACTCGGCCATCTCCGCCGCCTACGCGACTGCCCTGGCCAAGACGGGCGGCGTGGAACGCAGGGACCCGGCGCGCGTGGTCCGCGGGGCCGAGGGGCTGCCGCTCCCCGGCGAGGCCGGCTTTGCCACTCCCGATGTCTGCGAAACCCTCATGGACAGGTCGTTCGACCTGCGCCTCAGCGATCCGGCGGCCATGCTCCGCCTCGCTGAGATGGCCGCGCAGTCAGCCGAGGAGCTCGACACGGAGGTCTATGGCGCCAAGAGCGTCGCGGATCTCCAGGCCCGGGCCTGGGCCGAGATGGCCAATGCTCACCGGGTCATCGGCGACCTGCCGCAGGCCGACCGCATGATGACCCGCGCCGTCGACTGCCGCTCCCGTGGCACGGGCGACCCCCGCCTGCTCGCGCGCCTCTCCGACCTGGGCGCGGCTCTCGCCTGCGCGCAGCGGCGCTTCGACCAAGCCTTCCGGTTGCTCGACATCGGCTACTCGATCTACATCAAGCTTGGCGACCGGCATTCCGCCGGACGGGTGCTCATCGGCCGCGGCCTGTACGCCGGCTACACCGGAGACCCTTTGGAGGGCATCCGGTACCTGGTGCATGGCCTCAACACCATAGACCGTGCCCGGGAGCCGCAGCTCGCCTTCCAGGCGCTGCACAACATCCTCCTGCTCCGCGTCGAGTTGGGCGAGTACGAAGAGGCCCGACGGACGTTGCAGCACATGAGGCCGCTCTACGCCCGATTCAGCGACCAATTGGTGAACATCAAGCTCCTCTGGGTCGAAGGCAAGATCGCCGCCGGTCTTGGCGAGTTGGAAGAGGCCGAGGCCGCCTTCGCCGAGTCCCGGGACAGGTTCGACCAGATCGGGCTTGGTTACCGCGCCGCGCTGGTCTCGCTCGACCTCGTCTCGGTCTGGCTGCAGCAGGGCCGCACCGGCGAGATCCGGCAGCTCGTGGGAGAGTTGCTGGTGACCTTCCGGGCGGTCGGCGTCGAGCGTGAGGCGCTCGCCGGCATCCTGCTGCTTCGAGACGCCGTGGAGTGCGAGCAGGCCACCCTGGAGCTGCTCCAACTCATCGCCCACTCCCTCGGCAAGCTGGACGGCCGCTCGGCTCCTCCGCTCGACCCTGAAATCCGGTAAGGCCGGGGATCAACTCCCGGTCAGTCTTCAAACGCCCGGCCCTGGCCGGGCGTTTCCGTTTCCTGCTCCGCCTCTTTCCCCTCGACCTCGTCCAGACGGGCCAGCTCCTCCTGCAATGCGCGCGTCACCGCGCTCTCGATCTCGTCGTACCGCAGCCTCGGCACCAGGGGAGATATCTGGGCGTCGGGCTCGATCTGGCGGAAGCCCATCTCGATCTGCTCCAGCACCCAACTAGGGTCCTGAGGGAGAGATGGCCATTTGTCTTCTTTCATCGGTTGGAAGTCTACCCCTACTTCCAGGGTGCCGGATCACCGAAAAACGCGCCAATTTCAGGAACGGAAAAGCAGGGCCGCCCCTACATGAGCGTCGGGCCTACTCCACCCGCACGCCCAGCTTGCAAGCCAGCGTCCGGAAGCGCTCCACCCACTCGGCAGCGACCATCTCGCTGGACTCTTCCCGCATCAAGGGATAGACCATCTCCAGCATCTCGTAGCAGCGGTTCTGCACTCGCCAGAGGTTCACCCGGAAAGGCGGCGTGCGCGCGAGATCGACCGCCTCTTCCACCTCGAGCAGCAGGCCGGGTTCCTCCGGCCGGTCGCGCAGGCGATCCATCCTCTCCTCCAGAGCACGCTCCAAGACGTAGCTCAGGCCGTCAACGTCCAGGGCTACGCCAAGCCCGGAGGTCTCGTCGAGGAGCCGGCGCACCTCCTCGGTCTTCAGGCCAGCCAGGGCTCGCTTCAGATCCAGGTTGAGCACGTGCTCCGCTGCAGCACCGAAGGCGTTGGGCAGCGGAGTGCCGAGGCTATTGAGGAAACGCATCAGGGGTGCATGCTGGTGGAAGACGTCGCGCAGCTCGTCCTCGACCTCGTTCAGGGTGGAGGCCAGGATCAGGTCGAGGACCCGGCGCTGCTCGTCGCGGAACAGGGAGCGGAGGGAGTAGGAGAGGCCGCCGAAGTCCCGGTCCAGCAGCCGGATCGCCTGCGCGATGTCCCCGTGCTCGAAGGCCTTTCCGGCCTCATAGGTCTCGTCGTCGCGTTGCTCCCGGACTCCGGCGTTGAGGTTATGGTCCCCGAAGTGGAGCACGGCGTAGCTCAGGAGATCGGCGTCGCCGGTGAGGCTCGACGCAACCCGGACCTTGCCAATGGAGAGGCGGGCACGCCCCGCTTGAAAGGTCCGGCCGTTCTGCCGCTCGACCGAGTAGCAGTAGACCGGCGCGGGATTCGGATAACCCTGGAACAGGGAGGTCATGGCGTAATGGACGGCCACCTGGGGAAGGTCCACCATGGCCGGACGGACGTGCTTCTCGTACAGGTCGCGGCCCGTCTCTCCTTGATTGCCGCGCGCTTTCTCCAGGCGAGAGAGAAAACCTTCCTCGATTCCATCTCCGGCGAGCTGTACCACCCGGCCCGCGTAGTGAAGCACCTGGATGGTCTCGATCCCGGCCAGGTCGTTGAAGAACCAGCCGCAGCTCGTGTACATGAGCATGGCTTGGCGCTGCATCTCGAGCAGCTCCAGCGCGCGGACATCCATGCTCTTCTGCGAACGGTCGAGCACCATGGAGATGTAGGCATCGCGCGCGGCCCATGGGTCGGCGAAGAACCGGCCGGCCTCGGCTTCGAAGCGGGGGGCCAGCTCGTCCCGCAGCCAATCCAACGCTTCCCGTAGCGGCGCGCGCCAGGCCTGGTTCCAGCCGGCCTGCCCTCCCGTGTGACAGCCGCAGTCGCTCCGCCAGCGCTCGACTCCGTGGGCGCAGCTCCAGGAGGTGTTCTCGACGATTTCGATTTCCAGCTCCGGTGGATGGGTCGCCAGATACTCGCCGTAATTGGTGAGCCGCGCCAGGCCGTTCGCCTCCACGTAGTGGAGCGCGTAGGTGAGGGCCATCTCGCCGTAGCGGTGGTGATGGCCATAGGTCTCGCCGTCCGTGGCGATGTGCACCAGCCTGTCGCCGTTCCCTGCCGGGAACCGGGAGACCAGCCGCGAGGCGAACCGCTCCCCCGAGGAGAGCAGGCCCTCGAACGCGACGGCTCGGGAGGTCGCCCCGTCGTAGAAGAAGACGCTGATCGAGCGTCCCGAGGGGAGCCTGACCTTGTAGGGGACCGTGGTGTCCACCTGCGTCGCAGCCTGGCCGGGCTCCAGGATCGTGAAGAGGATTCCCTCGGCCGCGAGAATGTCGAGGCTCTCCAGGTCCACCGCGGCTTCCGGCAGCCAGACGCCTTCCGCCTTGCGGCGGAAGCGGCGCTCGAAATCGGCCAGCCCCCAGAGGATCTGCGTCCGCTTGTCGCGTGAATTGGCCAGGGGGAGGATGATGTGGTTGTAGGGCTGCGCGAGCGCCGAGCCATGCCCGGAGAAGCGCACCCGGCTCAGCTCGTCGGCCTCCAGGATGGAGCGGTAGACCTCGGGCTTGCGCGCCTCCATCCAGGCCAGCAGCGTCGGCCCGAAGTTGAAGCTGATGCGGGTGTAGTTGTTGACGATGCGCTCGATGCGCCCTTCGCGGTCGAGGATGCGCGACGCGGCGTTGGGCGCGTAGCACTCGGCGGTGATGCGCTCGTTCCAGTCGTGGTACGGGTAGGCCGAGTCCTGGAGCTCGATCGCCTCCAGCCAGGGGTTCTCCCGCGGCGGCTGATAGAAGTGGCCGTGGATGCAGAGAAAGCGGCTCATCGGAGGCGGGATCTTATACTCGGCAGGCCAGCTCACGGGTGCGCCGAATTCGAATCCGACGCGCTCGAAGTGATCTTGAGCGGGCTGAAATCAAATCTTGTGCGCCAAGAGCGTTCTTCGATGCGCCGGAACCCTGTTGCCAGGCCAGGATCTCGACATACCCCTCCGTTCCATGCACGGTCGATAGGGGGGCAGGTCTCATGCCCCCCTACGCTACCGGCAAATCACTCCCTCATCGGGCCGTGCCGCAGGACAGGAAGATGTTCGGCGCGTTCCCGACGAAACGGCAGTAATCCCCCTTGCCGTCGCCGTTCACGTCCGCCATCCCGCGGAACGCCCCGTCGTAGCCGATGTCGTACCCCTGGGTGCTGTTGACCTTCTGAGTCCCGAAGCCGCTCTCCTCGGCCAGGCCGCAGGAGAGGGTGACATTGGGGAAATCGCCCACGAAACGGCAGTAGTCCGCCCGGCCGTCGTCGTTGACATCCTTCAAGGCACGGAAGAAGGCGTGTCCACCGTCATAACCCGTGCTGCTGTTGAAATCGTAGTTGCCGAACCCGTGGTCCGTGGCCAGAGCACACGACAGGTAGGTATTCGGAACGTTGCCCACGAAGCGGCAATAATCGGCCCGGCCGTCGCCGTTGACGTCCGCCATGCCCCGGAACGCGAACCCGGCGTCGAACCCCGGCGCGCTGTTGAAATCATAATTGCCGAAGCCGCTGGCCGTGGCCAGGGCGCAGGACAGGAAGATGTCCGGCGCGTTTCCGACAAAGCGGCAGTAATCTGCCCTGCCATCGCCGTTCACATCCGCCATGCCCCGGAACGTATCGTACCCGCGGTCCAGACTCGGCGCGCTGTTGAAGTCCCGGTCGCCGAAACCGCCGCCGCCGCCGCCGCCGAAGGCGCAGGACAGATAGATATTCGGTGCGAGTCCCACGAACCGGCAGTAATCCGCCCGGCCGTCGCCGTTCGCGTCGGCCAGCCCGCGGAACATCACCGAAGCAGGATAGCCGGCGTCGAAGAGGAGCGCGCTGTTGACATCATAATTCCCGAAGCCCCCCTCATGGTTCGCCACGGCGCAAGACAGATGGATGTTGGGCGCATTGCCGACGAGACGGCAATAATCCTCCTTGCCGTCGCCATTGACATCGGCCATGCCGCGGAAGCTCGCATAGCCGGCGTCGAAGCCATACGCACTGTTGACGTCGTAGGCGCCGAACCCGACCCGGCTCGGCCGGAACGCAGCCAGGATCGGTCCGGTGTTTTCGATCGTCAAGGCGTTGTGCGCCTCGTTCGGCTGCCCCAAGGGGACTCCCGCGGGCCCGCCGTCGATGAAGACGCCGGGATTCGAGAAGCTGAGGACCCGGGGACAATTGCAACCATTGTTATAGGCCATGATCGTGCGGAAGACGCCCGGGGCCTGATACCCGTAGGAATAGCTGAACGCGCCGGGCCCGTCCGCGTTCGCCCGATCGTGCTCGCAGCCGAAATTGTGGCCGAGCTCGTGCGCGAACGTGAAGGAGCTCGTCGCGCAACCCTGAACCACCGTGCTATAGGCATATGGGGCAAACACAATGTTGGGATTTACCATCACGTAGGCGATGCCGCAGCCGAGATTGGCCCCGCTCACGAGAAGGCTCACCAGATCGGCTCCCCACTCGTCGCGCAGGGCCGGCACGCCCGCGAAAGCGCCCTCCGCCCGCTGCAACCGGACCAGATCGGTAGCGAGGCTCCCCGACTCGGCGTAAGAAATCTCTTTTGTTGCGACCACCTTCACCCGGGGGGAGGCCTGGCCTCGCCGCAAGGACTCGTTCATCTGACGTTCCGCCATCGCGATCTGGATTACGATCTTGTCGCTTCCTCCCGCGGCCGCCGCCGCCGCCGTCGTATAGAGGACCAGCACGTCGATGACCGGAGCCTCGGCGGCAGCGATCTCCGGAGCGAACAAAAGGGATTCCGACGCCGCGGAGATGTTCGGGACCAGAGGCTGCAGCTCGGGAGGGAGAGCTTGAGGATCGACCTCCTGAACCGCGTGATAACGGTTGCGAACAGGCAGCACCTGAAACTGCCCCGTCAAAAGGGAGACCGTGCCGGACACGATCCCGTCCTGGACCGTCAGGAGGACCGTGCTGGCCGCGGAGCCCTCGACACGTCCCTGCAAGGTCAGGTATCCCTGGCGGGTTTCGATCTGTTCGAGGATGACCATCAGGAACGCATCCGGGAAGAAGTTGAGCAGGAGAGTCGTTCCGATGGCGCTGTCACCCTGCAGAGCCAGATTGCTCAGAAGCGCCGTATCAATCTCGACAAATTGATTTCTCCGGATTGCCGGATTATTCTTGATCCGTTTCTCCTCATTCTTGAGATCCTTGTCCTTGGCGATCACCGGCCTGGGGACAGGGAGAAAAAGACCGCTGACCGGCGGCGAGGGCTTCTTCGCGTGCACAGGAATTCCAACCAGGATCAACAGGGCGAGGATCGCCTTCCCGAAATGCCGAACGTGCTTGCTGTTCATCGACCTCTCCTTTGAAAAAGATGGACGTTGCACGGAGCGCGAAGGATTCCGGTCTATTTGCATTTCTAAAACCTGATAACTCCAATGGTGATTGGAATGAATTTTACTTTAGAGACGAAGGAAGTAACTGTCAAGAGGGGAAACTGCCGGACCCGAAACAGCCCGGTGCCTAGGCGAGGATCTCGACGTACCCGTCCGTTCCATGCACGCGGATCCGCTGCCCATCCCGGATCAGCCGGGTGGCATGCTCCACCCCCACGACGGCCGGCAAGCCGTACTCCCGTGCGATCACCGCGCCATGGGTCAT